>PLXL01000087.1:150-14340 GCA_003153215.1 Candidatus Dormiibacterota bacterium | reverse complement strand
ATCCCCCAGGTGGAGAATGCCATCCTCGCCGGCCAGGACATCGTCCTTCTCGGCGAGCGTGGCCAGGCCAAGTCGCGGCTGGTCCGCTCCCTGACCTCGCTGCTCGACGAGGCCGTCCCCGCCATCGCCGGCTGCGAGATCAACGACGACCCCTACGCGCCCATCTGCCGACGCTGCCGCGACCTGGTGGCGGAGCAGGGGGAGGAGACGCCCATCGCCTGGTTGGGAGCCCAGGACCGCTACGGGGAGAAGCTGGCCACCCCCGACACCTCCATCGCCGACCTCATCGGCGAGGTGGACCCGATCCGGGTGGCGGAGGGCCGCTACCTCTCGGACGAGCTCGTGATCCACTACGGGCTGGTGCCCCGCACCAACCGGGGCATCTTCGCCATCAACGAGCTGCCCGACCTCGCCGAGCGCATCCAGGTGGGGCTTCTCAACATCATCGAGGAGCGGGACGTCCAGATCCGCGGCTTCCGGATCCGGTTGCCGCTCGACGTCTTCGTGGTCGCCACCGCCAACCCCGAGGACTACACCAACCGCGGCCGGATCATCACCCCGCTCAAGGACCGCTTCGGCGCCCAGGTGCGCACCCACTACCCGCGCACCGTCGAGGACGAGATGGCGATCGCCGAGCAGGAGCGCGTGGTCTTCGACGACACGCCCGTCCCGGTGCACGTGCCCCAGCACATGAAGGAGATCGCGGTCGAGATCACCCACCTGGCCCGGCGGCATCCCCAGATCAACCAGCGCAGCGGGGTCTCGGTCCGGGTCACCACCGCCAACTACGAGAGCCTGATCGGCAGCGCTCTGCGGCGGGCCCTCATCACCGGGGAGAGGGAGGCCGTGGCGCGGGTCAGCGACCTGGCCGCGGTCACCGCGTCCACCTCCGGCAAGGTGGAGCTGGACACGCTCGATGACAGCGATGACGGCCAGGTTCTGGACAAGATCGTCCGCAGCGCTTGCAGCAACGTCTTCCGCCGCCACTTCTCCGCGGCCGAGCTGCCCGACCTCGTCCAGCGGTTCGACCAGGGCGGCTTCACCGTCGAGGTCGGGCCTCTGATGACGGCGGAGTCCTACCGCCCGGCGATCGGTGAGCTGCCCGGGCTCGACCTGGCACGCCAGAAGCTCGACGAGCCTGACACCCCGCAGTCGATGGCGGGGGTGCTCGAGTTCGTCCTCGAGGGCCTGCACCTCGGCAAGCGGCTCAATAAGACCGCTCTCGACGGCACCTCGGTGTACGGCGGCTGACGCGGGGAGATGGCCGTGCCCCGGCATCGGTTCTCTGCCTGGGACGGCACCCAGGACCCCCTCGGGCCGGATGTCGAGGCGCTCTTCGACCGTCTCAGTGAGGACGTCTTCCACGGCTGGGACTTCGAGTCGGCGCTCCGGCGGCTGCTCGAGCAGGGCTGGCGGGATGGGCGGGGCAAGCGTCTCGCCGGAATGGACGAGATGCTCGACAAGCTGCGCCGGCGGCGGCAGACGCAGCTGGAGCGCTTCAACCTCGACTCCGTCTTCGAGGACATGCGGGAGAAGCTGGACCGGGTGATCTCCCAGGAGCGCAGGGGCATCCAGGAGCGGCTCGATCAGGCACCCGACGGGGGGCGCCGCGTGCTCGAGCGCGTCGCCGAGCAGCGGAGCCGTCAACTCGACGAGCTCCCGGCCGAGCCGGGGGGCGCCATCCGCAGCCTCCGCGACTACGAGTTCATGGACAGCAGGGCGGAGGCCGCCTTCCAGCGCCTCCTCGAGGAGATCCGGCGCAACGTCGTGGACTCCTACTTCAAGGAGATGACGCAGTCGATGCAGGCGATGAGCGGCGAGGAGATGTCCCGGCTCCGGGAGATGGCCAGGGACCTGAACGCGCTGCTGCGTCGCAAGCTCGACGGCGCCTCCGAGGCCGAGCTGCAGCGGAGATACGACTCCTTCCTCCAGCGCTGGGGCGAGCTGTTCCCCAACGCGCCGCCCGCCTTCGACGATTTCGTCGACCAGCTGATGGGCCAGATGGCCCGCATGGACTCGCTGCTCCAGTCCCTCTCCCCCGAGATGCGTGCGGAGATGGAGTCGGTCATCGGGTCCGTGTTCAACGATCCGGAGCTCCAGGACACCCTCGCCGAGCTGGCCGGGACGCTCGACCAGCTCTCACCCCGAGCCCGGCTGGGCAGCCGCCACCGCTTCTTCGGCGAGCAGGACGTCTCGCTCGAGGAGGCGATGGGGCTGATGGACCGGCTCCAGTCGATCGAGGAGGCGGAGGGCGACCTGCGTGGGGTGCTCCGTGGCGAGGGGCTCGGCGAGGAGGCGCTGGCGCGGCTCCGCCAGCTCCTCGGCGATGACGCCTCGCGGAGCCTCGGCGAGATGCGGCAGCTGATGGAGGAGCTGGAGGGCCGCGGGCTGCTCGAGCTCGGCCCGGAGGGGATGCGGCTCACCGCACGGGGGATGCGCAAGATCGGCCAGAAGGCTCTCGGCGACCTCTTCGCCCGACTCCGCCGGGATCGCTTCGGGGAGCACGACCTCACCCGCCTCGGGCACGGCGGCGATCGGGGGGACGACAGCAAGGGCTACGAGTTCGGCGACCCCTTTGACCTGGACGTCCAGAGGACGGTGATGAACGCGGTGACCCGGGAGGCCGAGGGCGCGCGCCAGGGTCCCGCCGGCGCCGCGCCCGAGAGGGACGCCCGTGTCGCCTCACCGCGCGGGAGCTTGCGGCGGGTGCCGCGTCTGCACCCGGAGGACTTCGAGATCCACCAGACGGAGTCGCTCACCCGCTGCGCCACCGTGCTGATGCTCGACATGAGCCGCTCCATGCCGCTCCGCGGCTACTTCTACGCCGCTAAGAAGATGGCGCTGGCTCTCGACACCCTGATCCGGACTCAGTATCCGCGTGACGCGCTCACGGTCGTGGGTTTCAGCGACCTGGCCCGCGAGATCCCCTCTCACGCCCTNNCCGTCTTCTCCTACCCGCCGCTTCCCGAGACCTTCCTCAAGACGCTGATCGAGGTGCGCCGCTGCACCCAGGAGAGGATCGTCATCAACACCTTCATGCTGGAGTCCAATCGCCAGCTGGTGCGCTTCGTCGACCAGATGACCCGGCTCAACCGCGGTCGTGCCTTCTTCGTCAGCCCCGACAGCCTCGGCGACTACGTGCTCGTGGACTACGTCAGGTCGCGGCCCCGGGCGGCCGCCTGAGCGCGGACGCTCCCAACTTGACGCCCGGCCTCGTGGTAAGGTACCTTGACACGCCATGAGCCTGAGCCCGGCCCCGCCAAGCCCTCCCGCGCCGCCCGCCCCCCTCATGCCGCCCGACCCTCCTCCCATGCCGCCGTTGCCCCCCCCCGTGGGTGCGGTGTCCATCGCGGCCCGCACCGTGGACGCCGTCAAGGTATATGGCCGTGGCGATACCGCGGTCCGGGCGCTCGACGGGATCACCGCCGACTTCACCGCCCACCAGTTCACCGCGATCATGGGTGCCTCAGGTTCGGGGAAGTCGACGCTCCTCCACTGCCTGGCCGGGCTCGACCGGCTCACCTCCGGTCGGACCTTCATCGGCGAGTACGAGCTGGGCCGGCTTAACGATCGCCAGCTCACCCTGCTCCGCCGGGAGAAGGTGGGGTTCATCTTCCAGGCTCTCAACCTGGTGCCCACCCTCAATGCGCTCGAGAACATCCTTCTGCCCCTCACCATCGCGGGTCGCAAACCGGACCCGGGCGTGGTGGACGGGGTGGTGCAGATCACGGGCATCGGGGACCGGCTCCGGCACCGTCCGAGTGAGCTCTCCGGCGGTCAGCAGCAGCGGGTGGCTGCCGCCCGGGCGCTGGTGAGCCGCCCCGAGATCATCTTTGCCGACGAGCCCACCGGGAACCTCGACTCCAAGGCGGGCGGCGAGCTGCTCGGCTTTCTGCGCAAGGCCGTCGACGACCTCGGACAGACCATCGTGATGGTCACCCACGACGCCTTCGCCGCCTCCCACAGCGACCGGGTGGTCTTCCTGGCTGACGGCCGCGTGGTGCAGGACATGCGGTCCCCCACCACCGACGGGATCCTGGCGGTCGTGCGCCACCTGGGCGAGTGACGCCGGCACCGGCGCCCGGAGCCGCGATCTGATGTTCAAGGTCAGCCTGCGCAGCCTCCTGAGCCACAAGCTCCGGCTCGTCCTGATGGCGGTGGCCATCATCCTGGGCGTCACCTTCGTCTCCGGCACCCTGGTCCTCACCGACACCATCCGGAGCACCTTCGAGGGCGTCCTCAGCAACGTCGACAAGGGCGTGGCCGTCCAGGTGAAGGGCGCGGTGCCCGCTACCGCCACCGCGCGCCTCCTGGGCGCGTCGCTGCCGCTTCCCGAGTCCGTGCTCGGCAAGGTGCAGAAGGTGTCCGGGGTGGCGGACGCCGTGGGCGTCCTCGAGCGCTCGGGGGTCTCCCTGCTCAACAACGGGCAGGTGGTCGGCGGCACCAACCAGCGGTCGTTGCTCGGCATCAACTGGGTCTCCGACCCCCAGCTGACCACCTTTCAACTCACGTCCGGGACCGCTCCTCAGGCTCCCGACGAGGTGGTCATCAACGCCCGCACCGCAACCGACGGCCACCTGGTGGTCGGACAGCAGATCCAGGTGAGCTTCGAGGCCTCCGCCGCCCAGAACTTCGTGATCAGCGGCATCGCCACCCTCGGCGGCCAGAGCAGCATCGCCACTGAGGGCTTCGCCCTCTTCACCCTGCCCACCGCCGAGAGCCTCCTCGAAGCCAACGGCACCTTCGACGTCATCGACGTCAGCGCCCAGTCGGGGGTCACCGACCTCCAGCTCCGCGACCGGGTGGCCTCCGCCCTGAGCGGGACCTCCGTCCAGGTCCAGACCGGGGCGCAGGCGGCCTCGCAGACCGAGCAGAACGCGGTCACCGAGATCAATGAGTTCATCGGCACCCCGCTGCTCGTGTTCGCCTTCATCGCCGTCTTTGTCGGCAGCTTCCTGATCGCCAACACCTTCAGCATCCTGGTCGCCCAGAGGACCCAGGAGCTCGCCCTGCTGCGTGCCCTGGGGGCGACCCGCGGCCAGGTCTTCACCGAGGTCATCACCGAGGCGACGCTGACCGGCATCTTCGCCTCTCTGGCCGGCTTCCTCTTAGGCATCCTGGTCGCCGACGGGCTCATCCACCTGGTCGGATCGTCCGCCAAACTGAGCATTCAGCTCAATGCCCTGATCGTGTCGCTCCTGGTCGGCACCATCATCACCGTGATCGCGGCGGCGCTCCCGGCCCGGCGGGCGACGCGGGTCGCTCCCGTCGCCGCCCTGAGCCAGGCCCAGCCCGAGATCCAGGGGCTGCCCCGGACCCGGGTCGGCGCCGGCCTCGTGCTGTTCCTGGGCGGGACGGCGGGGCTCCTGTGGAGCCTCTTCACGGCGAGCGCTGCCGCCGGCCCCAACCTCGAAGTGCTTGGGCTGGCGGTGCTGGCCATCTTCCTGGGGACGGCTCTGCTCGCGCCCATCCTGGTCCGGCCGGTGGCGACGGTTCTGGGGTGGCCCGCCCGGCTGAGAGGTGCGCCCGGCCGGCTGGCCGGCGAGAACGCCCGTCGCAACCCGCGCCGCACCGCCGTGACTGCGGCGGCACTGATGGTGGGGCTCGCGCTGGTCACGGCGGTGGCGGTCCTCGTCGACTCGTTCGAGGCGAGCATCGATCAGTCCATCGACGGCACGGTCAAGGCCCAGCTCGTCGTGCTCGACGAGGGCAGCGGCGGCTTCAGCCCGGAGGTCACCTCCACTCTGCGCGCCGACCCGAAGCTCGCCGACATCTCGGAGATCCGCGCCAGCGACGTGTTGGTCGGCGACATCTCCACGAGCATCAAGGCCTTCGACACCGGCACCGTCAGCCACGCCCTGAGCTTCAGTATGACCGCGGGCTCCGCCGCCAGCATCGACGCCACCGACACCACGCTCGTCGACTCCACCGAGGCGGCCAGCGAGAACATCCATGTCGGCAGCGCGGCGGTGATGACCTTCCCCAACGGGGATCAGGTGAAGATGCACGTCGGCGGCATCTACACGCCAGACGCCCTCATCAGTGGCTTCCTGGTCTCTCTCACCACGCTGGATCCGCACGTCGCCACGGTGCGCGACTCGTACATCCTTCTCAACCCCGCGCCGGGAGTCTCGGTGAGCGCTGCCGACGTCTCGCTGCTCCATGACCTGCGCTCATATCCGGAGCTGAGCGGCCTCACCAAAACCGAGTACAAGAACCTGATCAGCGCCGGGCTCAACACTTTCCTGAACCTGATCTACGTCATGCTCGGGCTGGCCATCATCATCGCGGTCGTCGGCATCGTCAACACCCTTGCGCTGAGCGTTCTGGAGCGCACCCGGGAGATCGGGCTGCTGCGGGCCGTTGGGATGACCCGCGGCCAGACCCGGGAGATGGTGGCCTGGGAGTCCGTCATCATCGCCCTGCTCGGCGCGGTCCTCGGCCTGGCGGTCGGCTCCGGGCTGGGCATCGCCCTGGTCAGCGCGCTCCACAGCGACGGGATCAGCCAGACCGCCGTCCCGGGCAACAACCTCGTCCTCTACGCGGTGGCCGCAGGCCTCTTCGGCATCGTCGCCGCCGTCTTCCCGGCGATCCGTGCGTCGCGGGTGGACGTCCTCCGCGCCGTCACCACCGAGTAGCCGGCGGTCGAGGTCCGGGCGGCCGTTCCGGGAGGCTCGGTCCGGGCACGCGGCTGCGCGGCTCAGCGCGGGAGGGTTAGGCAGCGGTCGGGGGAGGGGAGGCGGCGATCCCCCGGGGGGAGGCGCGCGGCACCACCCAGGTCGGGGTCAGCGCGGTGTCGGGACCCTTCTCGGAACGCGCCGGAATGGTGAGGGCAAAGGTTGTCCCCGTGGCCTCGATCTCGTCGACCCAGATCCGACCGCCCAGCCCCTCCACGATGCGGCGGCAGGTGGCAAGCCCCAGCCCGCTTCCCGGCGTCCCGGTCTCACCGCGGACAAAGGGCTCGAAGATCTGCTCGCGCAGGTCGGCGGGAATGCCCCCGCCGTTGTCGCGGCAGCGCACCGTCCACGCCCCGTCCTGGGGCTGGGCGTCGATGCGGATCCTGGGGGCGCGAGCGCCCCCGTGCTTGATGGCGTTCTCGACGAGGTTCTGGAGCACCAGCTCCAGCTCCGCGAAGTTGCCGAGGACCGTGGGAAGGTCGCCGGTCTCGACCACGGCCNNGCGTATGTGGACACCTCCCCTATCTGGTCCACGATCCGCAGCATCGCTTCGGCGACGTCGCCCGGGCCGGCCCTGGCACGGGCCACCGATGCCCACATCGATATGGTCGCCAGGGGATTGCGGAGGTCGTGGGCCATGGCGTGGCTGAAGGTGGCCAGGTCGGCATTGGAGCGGCGGAGCTTCTCGGTCATCTCCTCGCGCTCGACGGAGAGGCTCAGCAGAGCGCCGGTCTCAAAGAACCGATCGCGGATGGAGGAGTTGATGAGGTCGATCGAGGTGACCAGGGCGAGCAGGCCGAAGTCGGAGCTCGCGGTCCTGGCGGGGAGCACGATTGCCAGCTCCCCCGGGCCCCACTTCAGGTCCTCGAGCAGGGTGGTGGGCGGGAACTCCTCGCACCGGACCTGATCCGGGAGCCCAAGCCGTCCCCCGTCCCGGAGGTACGAGCCGGCGATGGTCAGCAGGCGCTCCTCTGTGGCGCACGTCTTTCCCCCGGTCGACCACATCCCGATGCACCCGGCCCGCGCCGGCGTGTGGGCGATCCAGCCGAGCGAGGTCAGGTCCTGGGCGGCACCTCGCACCAGGGACATGCTCAGGTCGTGGTCCTGGGCCATCGCCGTCTGCAACGCGTATCGGGAATTCGACTCCCGCTTGGCCAGGGAGCCGCCGAACTCCACCACCATCTCGACAATCCCCGAGTCGAGCTCCGCCGCGTCCCGGCGGGGGCCGGCAGTCTCCGCGAGCTCGGCCTGGTATTGGCGCAGGCAGGCGACGGCAGCGGTCGCGGTCGTCCACCTCGCGCTCACCGCCCAGAGCGCCCTGGCCACCTCTCGGAACGCCTCCCCTCGCGGCGAGCCGGAGTCGGTCTCCGCCTCCGCGAAGCCGGCGACGAGCTCCACGGCCCGGTCCAGGGCGGCGGTCTGCGGGGCGGTGAGAGGCTCCATCCCCACCAGCGCGCGCGCCAGGCGGGATCTCAACCTGTCCCGTGGTGCTGCGTCCAGGACCATCGCGGGCTCGCCTGGCTGGTCGAGCAGCGCGAGGACGCGGCAGCCGCAGGACTCCCGGGGCAGGAACACGCTCGGCACCCGGTGCCCGCCGTCCGCGACCTCCCCACCGCTGACCATCCCCAGCAGGAGATCGGCCGCGAGCCTGCCCATCTCCTCGAAGCGCTGACAGACGGTGGAGAGGGTGGGCCGGGCCGAGGCCGCCTCTTCGACGTCGTCGAAGCCGGTGATCGCCTGGCCCTCGGGCAGTGCCAGCCCCGCCTCGCTGAGCACCCTCATGATGTCGAGGGCGTTGTAATCGGTGGCCGCCACGACGGCGGTGGACGGCAGGCCCGCCGCCAGCATCTGCTGTGCCNNATGTCCGATTGGACGAGGCTTCCCGCGAACGCGATGCGGCGGTGACCGTGCTCGACCAGGTGGGAGACCGCCTCGATGATGCCGCTCCGGTTGTCGGGGCGCACCACCGGGCAGCGGAACCCCTCGACCTCGCTGCTGACCAGGACCACCGGCTTTCCGGCCTCCTGCAGGGCGCGCAGATACCATGGTTCGACGGCGTTGAGGACCACGATGAAGCCGGCCACCTGGTCCCATGCGGCGGGCACGGCGAACCGGGGCACAGCCCCTTCTGCGGCCGCCCCGGCGCCCCCGTAGCCCAGGTCCAGGGTCTGGATGACGATCAGCCTGGCCCCTCGGGCCTCAGCGGAGGCGACGATGCCCCCAATCACCCCGCCGAAGTAGCCGCCAGCCGCGAGCGGGGTGAGGATGCCGATCCGCAGGTGGTCTCTCTGTCCCTCATTCGTCACGGGCTGTGCCTCGCATCTCGACGGTTGACCCACCATCCCCGGAGCAATGTGGCTCTGCCGGCGCGGAGGCGCGGCCACCGCCATCGCTCTGCCGCCGCCTCGTCACCCTTTGGGCACGGCCTTTCCCGGTGCTCGGACGTGTCCCGCGCCCGCTTCCTCGCCCCACGCTGGGGCGCGCAGGCAGTGGGGCGGAGCGCCGCGGCGCCGTGAGCGCCTGACATTCCCCCCCGCACGGCGAGAGGCTCGCGCAGCCGGGCGCCGCTGCCGCAGACTGTCCCCATGCCCGCCCCGGCCGATCGCCAGGCGTTCGCCGAGCGCATCCGGCTGCAGCTGCGGTCGCGCTATCGGGGGGTCGAGATCGTGATCGACGAGGCGGCCTTCGCCCTGCGCCTCAAGGGGGCCGGCGTGGACGTCCCGCTCCCTCTCGGACCGCTTCACCATGCCTGCGAGCGCGCACCGGAGCGTGCCGGGAGNNTGAGCCGGGCGGCTGAGCTGACCACCCGGCCCCTCGGCGCGGAGATGGTCGCCTTCATCGCCGAGACCATGCCGGGCTCGCTGATGCGCGGGGTCCCGGCAGCCGACCTGGCCGCCGGCGGGCTGGACGATGCATCGGCTCGTGCCCACGCCGATGCAAACACGCGGGATCGTTTCTCCGCTCTCTCGGAGCGGATTCGCGCTGCGGAGCGCATCCCCGCCGACGGCTGGAGGCTCGGCAGCGACATTCTCTTCCAGGGGAGCGTCCTCCTGGTCGCCGAGGTCCTCGCAGCGTTCGCGGAGCGGTCCGGGGGGGACGTGCTGCTGGCGGTGCCCGACCGCTCCGAGCTGCTCGCAATCCCTGCCGGGCTACCCAGCACGGACCGCTTCCGGATGCGCGTGGTGCGCTCCTGGCGCGAGGCGATGAACCCGGTCTCCCGCGGCATCCTGGTCACCGATGGCGCCTCCCTCAGCGAGTTGGACGTGGCGCCCCGCAAGGCCGGCTTTGAGCTCCTGGGCTGGCTGCGCCGCTGACCGGAGGACGGGTCAGTCGCTGACGGGGCGGTGGGGGTGGGAGGAAGTCGGGAGCGCGGCCACCGGCCGGGCCGCCAGCCGCCGCCGGTCCTGCTCTCGCTGCGCCGCCAGGGTGGAGGCTGCGGCGACCGCGGCCGCTCCGATCAGGGTGATGCCCACACCCGCGGCCGTTTTCCAGGGGGAGCGGGAGACGCCGGGCACCGGGAGCGAGGGCCCCTCGCCCAGCCACACCGTGATCGCCGTCTGGTCCGCCGACTCGCCACCACGCCGGGTGCTCGTCCTCTCCACCCGCACNNCGCCGCGCGCGAGGCCGGCGCTCTTGACGACGGCCTTGACCAGCGGCGACGAGACGGCGCGGAGCTGGTCCAGCGTTGCCATGGCTCGACAGGATACCGTTCGGGCATGAGCGGCGACGAGGCGGCGCGGGAGACAGCCGCGCCCCCCGAGCTCCCCGACCACCAGGGGAGCGCCTACAGCGCCCGGATCGAGGCCGCGTTCCTCGGTGCGCTGGCGGGTGAGCGGGCTGCTCAGGCGCCGGCCGCGGCGGGCGACCTTCTCGAGGTCGCCGATTCGATCGCCACGGTCGGTGGTTTCGACGCCGACGACCTCCGCCGTCGTGGCCTCGCCGGCTCTTCTCAGGCGGGGCCCGCCGGCCTGCTGCTGCGGGCCGTCCCCTTTGGCCTGCTGGCACCCCTCGATCGCCCTCGGGTGCGCCGGGACGCCTACCGCGTGGCCTCGCTCGCCGGGGCCGACGAGGGGACGGCGGTCGCCGCCATGGCCGCAGCCCTGCTCACCGCGGATCTCACCCGCTTCGACATGGCCACCGCCGTGGTGCGGGTGTACCAGTCCCTCCTCGAGGACGCTCCCTTCGCCCTCCTCGAGCGTCTCCGCATCGGCGGCGACGTCCCCGGTGCGGAGGGCGACGACGATCCGGGTGCCGCCCTTCATCTGGCGATCACCGCCGTGCTCGGTGCCGAGCAGATCGAAGCCGCCATCCAGGCGGCTGCGGGGACGGGCCGGCGGGCCGCCGTCAGCCTGGCCGGAGCGCTCGCCGGCGCCCATCTCGGCGCCGCCGGTGTCGACGTGGCGTGGAGGGCCGGAGTTCCCCACGC
Source organism: Candidatus Dormiibacterota bacterium (assembly GCA_003153215.1). Lineage (GTDB taxonomy): Bacteria > Chloroflexota > Dormibacteria > Aeolococcales > Aeolococcaceae > Changshengia. The sequence continues at coordinate 3,237 of PLXL01000087.1, read as the reverse complement.
TCACCGGGCCGTCACCCTGGCAGCGTCGGTGGCGGCCCGCGTGGCCGCGCTCGAGGAGGCCTCGGGCACCCCCGTCTCGTTCGCGGGGGACGCGGGACCGGCCTGACAGGTTAGAGTCCTGGCCTCGTGGCAGATCTGACTCTCACCGCGGTTACCCGTTCCGAGCGTGGACGCCACGTCCAGGCCGTGCGCCGCCACGGCCAGGTCCCGGCCGTCCTGTACGGGCACGACCTGCCGTCTCANNCGTCGACGGTGCCCGAGCCCGCAAGGTGCTCTTCCACGACTTCCAGATCGACCCCCGCACGGCGCGGCCGCTGCACGCCGACTTCTTCGCGGTAAACCTGCGTGAGCGGCTGGCGGTCGACGTCCCGGTCCGGACGATCGGGGAGGCTCCGGCGGTCACCGAGCTCAAGCTGGGAACCCTGCAGCAGGTCCTCGCCACCCTGCGCGTCGAGGCGCTGCCCGGCAGCCTGCCCGATCACCTGGCCGTGGACGTCAGTGGGCTGACCGAGGTGGACGCCGCCGTGCGCGTCCGGGACATCGTGCTTCCCGAGGGCGTGACCCTGGCAGGCCACCTCGACCCCGACGACGTGGTGGTCAAGGTGGCTCCGGTGCGGGCGGCCACGACCGAGGAGACCGCTGCCGAGGCCGCCGAGGCCGAGCCGGCCATCGCCGAGCCGGAGACGCCCGAGGCCGACTGACCGCGGCTGGTCACGACCCGGGCACGGCCGGGTCACGCATCTGCAGCCTCCGCAACAACATGGCGGGCAGGCCCCATGGAGCTTCACGGTGTCAAAACGCGTGATTCGCCACGTACACGTCACAGCTACCATCTGACGTGCCGGGGCGCCTCAGGCGGGGAGCATGAGAGTCTCGGCGCGACGCCCCTTGGGGGGGTGCCGGCGGTCAGTCAGGCCTGGAGTGGGGGGTGGCGCGACCCGCAGGGCGCGCCACCCCAAGGTCTCTCTCTCACCCGCCTCGGAGACGACGCCCGATCGTGGATGCAGGCCGCCGTCAGCGCCCCGGCCGGGTCAGGCTCACCCTCTCGCAGCTCCGCCGGCCCTCCCGGCGGATCCGCCCCAGATCCGCGAGAGCAGCTCGCCGCTCATCTTGTCGGGATCGTGGGCGCGGTAGTCGACCCAGAAGCTGACCACCACCACCCGCCGCCCATCCGGCTCCACCCGTGGCTGGACACTCGGCGGCGGATCGCTCGCGATGCCGGGGACCGCCGCCAGTGCGCCGTCCGCCGCCTTCATCAGTCGCGGCAGATCGGTCCCGGGTTCGACCGGGAGGGTCACGCTGTACCGCCGCTGGTCGAACGCCGTCGAGTTGAGGATGACGCTCGTGAAGACGGTCAGGTTGGGCATCACCGCGAGACGCCCGTCCCCGGTTCGGAGCGCCGTCGTCCGCAGGGCGATGGTCTGCACCGTTCCCTCGCAGTCCCCGATGGCCACGTGGTCGCCGATCCGGAAGGGCTTCTCCAGGAGGATGAAGATCCCGGCCAGGATGTTGCGGAGCAGGTCCTGGAAGGCGAGGCCGATGGCCAGGCTGAAGACGCCGCCGAAGGTCAGCACCCAGAGCACGTCCACGCCCCCCGCCACCAGGCCGCCGGCCGCGGCGAAGGCCCAGGTGAAGATGGTCATGACGTTGCGGGTCAGGGCGTGGACCTGCGGATCCGCCCTGCGCTCGGTGGCAGCGACCAACACCCGGCGCAGCAGCTGCCCCGCGATCAGGATGATCAGGAAGACGGTGATCCCGTCGAGCACGTCCTGGACCAGCGGAGCCAGGGCGTTGCCGCTGCCGAGGTGGTCCTGGATCTGCTGGCAGACCCAAATCAGCGGGTTCTTCAGGCACTGAGGCCCGCTCGGCGCCGCCGCCGCCGCCGTACTGGCCGCAAGGAGGTAGTGCATCAGCCCGGCATCCTACGCGGCCTGTGCCGGGCCGAGGGCACCCGGGCGTCGAGCGGTCTCACGGTCGCGACCGGTATGACTGGCGTCAGCGCGTCCGGCGCGGCGAGCCCGGTGCGGCGAGCCCGGCCTCCCACGTCGTACGGTTGCGGGGATGCCGGGACTGGTCGCCGTCGCCGCGCTGGTCGTCGTGGCCCTCGCCGTCTGGGCGGGGTTGCTCGCCGGCCACCACCTCCTCACCTGGCTCCTCATCGGGCTGATCGCGGGGGCCCTGGCGGGGCGCCTGGTGCGGGGCAGCGGGCTGGGCTGCCTGATGGACATCATCGTCGGCCTCGCCGGGGCCGTGATCGGGGGGCTGATCGTTCATCAGGTCGATCCCACGCTGATCGGCGGTGCGGGTCTCCTCGGCCTCATCGAGGACGTCGTGGTGGCCTTCGTCGGGGCGGTGATCCTGCTCTGCGCCGTCCTCCTCGTCTCCCCGAGGAAGCACCGCCGTGCGGGCGCGGGACGCAAGCACCTCACCAGCCGGTGATCGGACCCCAACCGGGCCTCGCCGGCAGCCTGGGCACTGGAGCCCTCGCGCAACGGGTCGTGCTGGTGCGGCACGGCGAGACGGAATGGAGCCGGACCGGCCGCCACACCGGGCGCACGGACATCCCCCTCGATCCGGAGGGCGAGGTCCAGGCCCGCCTGCTCGGCCCGCGCCTGGCGCAGTGGAAGTTCGCCGAGGTGCTCTACAGCCCCCTCCAGCGGGCCCGCCGCACCTGCGAGCTGGCCGGGCTGATGGCCGGGGCGCGCCCCGACCCAGACATCCAGGAGTGGGCGTACGGAGCCTACGAGGGGCGGACCGCCGACGAGATCCGCGCCGACCGGCCGGGCTGGGTGATCTGGAAGGACGGGGTGTCCGGCGGGGAGACGCTCGCCGACGTCGGCCGCCGGGCCGACGCCGTGATCGAGCGGGTCCGCGGGGTGGCGGGGGACGTCGCCCTCTTTGCCCATGGGCATTTCCTGCGCATCCTGGCGTCGCGCTGGTGCGACCTCCCCGCTCTCGCCGGGGAGTCCCTGGCACTCTCTGCGGCGGCGGTCTCGGTGCTCGGGTACGAGCGGGAGGACCCCGTCATCTGGCTCTGGAACGACACCTCTCACCTCAGCGCTGGGAAGTCCTGAAGCTCCTTTCGCA
>PLXL01000087.1:0-144 GCA_003153215.1 Candidatus Dormiibacterota bacterium | reverse complement strand
GGCGAGGAGCGGAGCCGGATCCCGGTGGGGGGGGATGAAGGTGAGCACCGCGGTGGGGGAACCGATCGTCGCCGCGGCGTGGGAGATGGCGGCGGTGACCGCGGCCGGGTTGGTGGCGCAGTCGATGATCCACTCCTGCTCGCC
>PLXL01000262.1:12490-13141 GCA_003153215.1 Candidatus Dormiibacterota bacterium | reverse complement strand
TTCAGATGCAACGACCACGGGTCCCCGGATCGCTCATCCTGGGGCGAGTCCTGCTGATCGTCGAGAGCGTGCTCTGGCTGCTCGGAGCGATCGCCGTCGCGGGCGTCGGCGTCTGGTTCCTCTCGGCTGGCGGCGCGCTCGTCAACCGCCTCCAGCAGCTCGGCTACTCGGGCGCCAACGTCTCCGCGGCAGCCGGCGTCGTCGGCGGGACAGTGATCGCCTTCGCGGTGGTCATCCTCGTGATCTCCGTCATCGGCATCTGGTCGGGTGCCGCCCTCGGCCGGCTCACGGCCGGGCCGCGGGTGACCGGCATCGTCCTCGCCTCCCTGGGNNTGGGCCCTCGGTTTCAGCGGAAAGACCCGGGCGGCCTTCCGGAGCCTGCCGCCTCCTCCCGGCTACGCAGCGACGGCGCCGGCCGGGTACAGCCCGCCCCCCGCGTCTGGCCAGCCGGGTGCCTCCGACGCCTTCCCGCCCCCGCCGCCTCCGCCGCCGCCTCCGCCTCCGCCGCCGCCACCCGCAGCGCCCGCGGGCGCTGCGTACGACTTTCCCCCGCCGCCACCCGCACCGTAACCGGCGCGCCGCCGCGATCTGAAGGGAGAGCCCGATGTCTCGACCGCCGATTCCCGACTCGGTGGCCACGGGCCGGGTTCT
>PLXL01000262.1:0-12425 GCA_003153215.1 Candidatus Dormiibacterota bacterium | reverse complement strand
CTGGGGCTCATCATCGGGATCATCTCGACCATCGGGGGAACGCAGACCTTCGTCACAAGCAACGGAGACACGTTCCGGTCCAGTCCGCTTCCTGGCATCGGCCTCATCGTCGTCAACGCGCTGATCATCTGGGCGATCGGCGTGAGCGGGAGTGCTCGGGCCGCCTTTGGCGGCCTGCGCCCCGCCGGCTATCCGATGGCGCCACCGCCCGGTTATGGCCCGGCACCCGGCTACCCGCCCCCCTCTCCGCCGGCGCCGTAGCCTTCCGCATCGCGCGAGGAGACCAGCCGGCAGCCATCGCGCGGGTGCCACAGGGTCGGCCGGCCGGACCTCAGAGAAGTGAGCGGCGCTTGAGCTCCAGGTAGCGGTTGACCAGGCGCGGGGAGAGCGTCCTGGCGTCGGCGTCGAGGCTCTCGACCCCGCTCCGACGGAGCAGCTCGAGGGTCTGCTCGCGATCGGCGACCAGCCTGGTCGCCACCGCCCGGGCGTAGGTGGAGGGCGCGTCGACGGGCCGTGCCCGGGCGGTGTCCTCGAGAGCGGGGTCGCGGACCGTGATGACGAGCGGCAGGTGCTGGCGGCGCAGCCGGGCGCACTGGCGGACCAGGGCCTGGCCCTGGTCCGGGTCGAGGACGTCGGTGAAGATCACGACCAGCGCCCGGCGCCGCTGCCAGCGGCTCAGCTGGGCCAGCGCCTCGTCGTAGTCGGCCTCCATCTCCCCGGCACGGAGCGGGCGCACCGCGTCGAGGAAGCGCCGCATCTGCAGCCTCCCAGGTCGGGCCGGGAGGGTGACGGTGACCTGGTCCGCGAAGGCGAAGAGCCCGACCCGGTCACCGGTGGCGAGGGCGACGTGGATGAGCAGGAGGGCGGCGTTGATGGCGTGGTCCAGCTTGGTCAGGGCCCCTGCCCCCACTCCCATCAGCCGGCCGTGGTCGAGACAGACGATGACCGGCTGGGCGCGTTCGGGGATCAGCTCGGTCGCCATCAGCCGCCCGGTGCGGGCGGTCGCCTTCCAGTTGATGCGGCGCTGGGGGTCGTCGGGGACCGCCTCCCGGATCCTCTCGAACTCGGTGCCGTCGCCCGGCCGGCGCTGGGTCCGCACCCCCAGCTCGGCGAGCTGGCCGCGCCGGGCCAGGGCCTCGTACACGCGGATGGCCGCCAGGTCGGCGTCGATCCGGACCGTCCCGCCCTCGCCGACCGAGGACTGACGCAGCCCGAGACGCCAGGGTCCCGGACAGCGGATCACGGTGGCTCCGAACCTCTCCTCGCCGCGCCCTGCCGGGGTCAGCGTGTAGCGCAGGGTCCCGGGCAGCGCGAGACGGCCCGCCGCCCCCTCGGCCAGGAGCCGGGGTGGATGCTCGTCGCGGACCTCGGCGGGGATTGGCCGGACCGAGCGCAGGACTCCGCCATGGCCGGGGCGCACCCCGATGTGGACGGTCACCGGATTGGGCCGGCCGACGGAGAGGATCTCGTCGTGCTCCCGGGTCACGCTGAGGCGATCCCGCCCCGGAGCGCGCCGCGAGTCGATGAGGACGGCGAGCGCGGCCAGCGCCAACGCGGCGATGCCGGGGAGGAAGAGATCCGGGTACGCGGCGCTGGCTGCCAGGGGGACCAGAGCGATGATGAGGAGCGCCGCCCCCCACCTGGTCACCGGGGGATCGGGACGCGGTTCACCGCCCGCTCCACCGCCGCCACCTCGCTGATGCCCTGGATCTCCGCCTCCGGGCGGCGGATCAGCCGGTGGCGGAGCGCCGGGACGCAGATGTCCTTGACGTCCTCTGGGGCCACGAAGTCCCGGCTCCGCAGCGCCGCCATCGCCTTACCCCCGAGGAGGAGCGCGATGGCGCCGCGCGGGCTCGCTCCCAGGGAGAGGTCCGGGCTCATCCGCGTCGCCGCCACGATCTGGCCGATGTAGCCGACGATGGCGTCGCTCACCGTGATCTTGGCGACCTCACCGCGCGCCGCCTCGAGGGCCGCCTGGTTGACCACAGCGGCGATCCCGGCCGCCGCCAGGTCGTGGGGGTCGAATCCCCGGTCAAAGCGGCGCAGCATCTCGGCCTCGGCGGCGGGGGCCGGAACCTGAACCTCCAGCTTGAGGAAGAAGCGGTCGAGCTGGGCTTCCGGAAGCGGATACGTCCCCTCGTACTCGATGGGGTTCTGGGTGGCCACCACCAGGAAGCGCCCGCCCAGGGGCATCCGCTGCCCATCGCTCGTGACCTGGCGCTCCTCCATCGCCTCGAGAAGTGCGGCCTGGGTCTTGGCGGGAGCGCGGTTGATCTCGTCGGCGAGCAGGGTGTCGGTGAAGATCGGCCCAGGGCGGAACTCGAAGCTGCCGCTGTCGGGGCGGTACACGTTGGTGCCGATGATGTCCGAGGGGAGCAGGTCAGGGGTGAACTGGACCCGCTTGAAGCCGGCGTCCATCGACGCCGCGAGGCAGCGGGCCATCAGGGTCTTGGCGGTCCCGGGAACGCCCTCGAGCAGCACGTGCCCGCGGCAGAGGACCGCGAGCAGCAGCCCGTCGATCACCTGCTGCTGTCCGACCACGGCCCGGCCGATCGTCTCCTGGACGGTGCTGCGGAGGTCGGCGGCGGCGGGCATCGGGAGGCATTGTGGCAGCCAATCGGAGCCGCCGGGCGTACTCCGCGTCGCCAGCGCCCCTGGGCGGCCGGAGGGCGGGCCTTCTGGAGGCAAGCGCGGCGTCCCCCGCCGCTCGAGCCGCGGGGCGGTCAGCGGATCGCGGCCACGCCCCACTCGGACTCGAGCGCGTCGACACGGCGGGCGAGCCCGAGCAGCTCGCTCTCCGAGGGACGGCCAGCAGCCATGATCCTCGCCTCCCCGAGGAGGACGCCCGCCGCGCGCGCCCGCTCTTCACCAAAACTCGAGAGCGCCGCCATGAAGTCGGTGTCGGAAAGGCGCGGCTCCACCCCCGTCACCCTGCCCACCCGGAGCTTCAGCTCCTCCGCATAGCGCGCCGCCACCGCCCCCCGTTCGTGGGTGCGCGAGAGGAGGTGACCAACCGCGTCGATGTGTTCGAGGACGCTCGGGACTCGTCCCGGGTCGCGTCGGGGCAGCGGCCGCCCAAGCCGGCGCCCGCTGGTCCAGAGAAAGAGCAGGACGATCACCACGACGGCCGCCGCCGCGGCCAGCAGCGGCCCCTGGAAGACGGCGGTCAGCCCCTGGTCCGAGGTCCCGGCGGCGCCGAGATGGTGGATCTCGTCGAAGCCGACCCGGGTGCCGCGAGCGTCCTGGACCAGCCCGAGGATGAAGGGGGCCGAGGCCCCCCGCCGGAGCCCGTCGTTGCTCAGCGGGTAATCGCTCCCGATGAGGTAGAGACGGCCGGCGCCGACCTGGACGGCGACGGCCACAGGGTCCGCGGCGCTACCCAGGAGGGGCACGAGGTGGCCGCCGCCGGAGAACGCCCAGACGTTCCCGAGCGGGGAGTCCCCAAAGGGGACGAGCGGGACGCTGCCGACGCCGGTGCTCCCCGGGTACGGCTGACTGGGGGAGGCGGCACTGGCGTCCGAGGCCTCCGCGTCGATCCCGAGCGGCTGGAGCACCGCCGCCGCCGCGTCGGGGTCGCCGACGGCGAGGATCACCTCTCCACCACCGCGCAGGAAGGCCGTCAGGATCGCGTCGTCGCTCGCGGTGTAGGCGTACTCGTCGAGGGGCGCAGCCGATATCAGCACGTCGGTGTCCTGAAGGGTGAACTCGGAGTCGATGCGGTTGACGTTGTCGCCGATCGCCTGGAGCCAGTCGTAGAGGGCGAGGGTTCCGACCTTGTCGTTGCCCGTGCTGGTGTAGTCGTCGTCCCCGCCGGAGCCTGGGGCGGCGATGACGAGGACCACCACCAGGATGGCGAGCACCGCGACGAGGATCGCGACCGGGGTGACGTTGGAGCGCCTCATGCCGGTGGGCGGCCCCGGCCGGAGAGCGCGCGGATCGCCTGGCACTCGCCCCGCACCTCCTCCCAGCGGTCGGCATCGACGGGACCCTCCGAGTACCAGGCGCGGTCAAATCCCGCCGCGGCCGGCCCGAGCCGGGCGGACAGCTCGGGGTCGCCGCCGGCGTGGGCGAGCAGCTCAGGGGTGGTCCACGCCGGCTGCACCGGAAGCCTCCCGCGCTGCACGAGGCTCACCAGAGCACTGCGGAAGGCGCGACGGATGGCTTCGCGGAATTCGCCACGCTCGGAGGCCGCGAGCGCCCCCGCCCACTCCGCCTCCGCGTCGGCCTCGACCGGGACCGACCCCGGGCCAACCGTCGGTTCTCGCCCCGAGGCGATCACCTGGCGGACGCGCCAGATGGCGAACGCCACCGCCACGGCGAGGATGAAGGCCGCCACGAGGATGACCCACAGGGGCCCCAGGGTTCCGACCACGCTGCTCAGGAAATTGCCGATGTCGTCGAGCAGCTGCTGGGCCCAGTCCGAGGGAGGCGGCTGATCGAGGTTGGCGAAGGTCGGGGAGTGGTAGACGCCGGAGAGCGCCTGGCGCTGGCTGCCCGTCTCGGCGCCGCAGCCCGAACCGCCCGGGCTCTGGAGGGTCGCGACCTCGGTGCCGAGCAGTCCCTCGGCGCCCGCGAGGTCGCCGCCCTGAAGGTCGGAGATCACCGGATCGAGTGCGGCGGTCGCCCCGTCCGCGGATGCCAGTGCCTGGAGCTGCTGCACCGCCGACGGGATGGCGGAGCCCGCCTCGAGGTCGTTCCGGACCTGGCGGAGCTGGGCGACGTAATCGGTGCTGCAGCCCGACGCCGCGGCGGGAACGGCACCCACCAGAAGGGCGACTGCGCCGGCGAGGAGCGGCAGGACGAGGAGAGGGCGGCGGCCAGGCATCACGGTCAGAGCGACTGGGCGAGCATCTCGATATCGAAGGCCTCGCGGCGGATCCGGATGTCGTAGTAGACGAGTGTGAGCAGGATGAGGATGAAGGGCGAGGTGAAGATCTGGACAACGCCGGAGGCGAGCACCTCGATCACCGCTCGGGTACCGATCGGCGCACCGCTGACCACCAGGCCGGTGAGCAGGCTGAGGACGTCGCTCAAGATGCCGCTCACCACCGCGATGACGATGTAGAAGAGGACGATCCGCCAGAAGGAGCCGCGGGTCAGCCGCATGCTCCGTCGGAGGGCGGCCACCGGCGAGAGCCGCTCCAGGACGACGGACTGGATGCCGAGGCACATCCTGATGTAGGTGAAGAGGAAGTAGGCCAGCCAGGCCACCAGCAAGAGGAAGAAGACTCCCACGGCGGCAGGTCCACCGCCCCCCAGCAGGACCAGGAAAGCGAGCAGGCCGGCGATCAGCAGCGGGCCGACCCAGATCCCCAGCTCGAGCAGGACGTAACCGATCAGTCCCCCGATGCGATGCCACGCCGTGCTCAGCGCGGGGCCCACGCCGGAGGGCCGGTCCAGGTACTCGTCGCTCACCACGCGGATGACCGCTCCCTGGGCCAGGGGCAGCAGGAGGAGGTAGTAGGCGAGAGAGATGGCGAGGATGGTGATCTCGGCGGTCAGCACGGGCCCGAGCGCGTTGAGGGCGGCTGTCGAGGTGGTCGGCTGGGGCTGCGAGGAGAAGTTGAGGAGGGTCCCGAGCGCGGATCGCTCGAAGAGGAACTCGACGGCGAGGTAGGGCAGTTGGAAGAGGGCGGTGATCGCCAGGATGATCAAGAACTTCCGGCGGTAGACCGTGAAAGTCGAGTCCAGCAGCTCACCGAACGACTGGGCCCGGAACCTGCCCGAGCCGGTGACCGGGGGCGCCCAGGCCCAGGCAGGGAATCCGGCGGGAGCGTATCCCGGAGGGCCGTAACCCCGGGGAGGACGGTAGCCGGGAGGCGGGCCGTAGCCCGGCGGCGGCCCGTAGCCCGGCGGCGGTCCGTAACCGGGCGGCGGGCCGTACCCGGGGGNNCGGGGGGTGGGCCGTACCCGGGCGGTGGGCCGTACCCGGGGGGTGGGCCGTACCCCGGGGGTGGGCCGTACCCGGGCGGCGGGCCGTACCCGGGGGGTGGGCCGGTACCGGGAGCCGGGCTCCCACCAGGCGGCGGCAGCGAGCCGGGCGGCGGGTATCCCGGCGGAGGCGCGGGGGCGCCCGTCTCGGACATCGGCCCATTGTCGGCTACGCCGGTGGCGCCTGTGTCCGGCCGTCACGTGCTGTTGCAGCCTGCAGGTAGCACGGGCGGCCCGGCCTCAGGGCGCCGACGACCCCTCCCGTGGACCCGAGCTGTCCCGCCTCCTCCGGAAGGCGAGGGCCTGGAGCACGCGCTTCACCCCGGCGTTGTCCACGACCATGCGGGGACGCTGCTTGCGATCTCGCCGCCGGTTGCGAGCACGCTCGCGGTCGTCCAGAGCATCGGGCTCCTCGTCAGTGGCCATACGGCGACTGTATCGCGAGCCGCCCGGCCTGTCCCCCTCCGAAAGCCCCGGACGCGAGTGCTAGACCGCCGCCGGCCGGAGTCGGTGGCCGCGGTGCCCGAGTATCGCCCGGACTCCGATGGCCGCCGCCACCGCCGTCACCGCGGCTGCGCCCCCGATCACTGCGGCGCCGCGGCCGTCGATGCGCTGCCAGAGGCGGCGGTGCGCTCTCAGGGCGGCGTCCAGCATGAGCAGTGATTCCGCGTAGATGCGTTCACGGTCGGCGGGGGTGAGGCTGCCGACCCGGTAGGCGTCGCCGATCTCCACGGCGAGCTGGACGAGCCCCCGGAGCGAGGGCGAGAGGTCCTCGACGCTCGCCCCGATCCGCTGGCGGTTGAGCGCGGCATCGAGCCGCTCGACGTCGTCGATCATCCCGGGCCCTCGGCCAGATCCGGCGGGAGGATCGGCGGGCGCCGCCGGTGCGCCTCCCCGTGGAGTCCAGCAGCGCGGCGCGTCTCCTCGGGCAGCGGCGCGCCGAAGCGCTTGCGCAGGGTGGTGAGCGCGCGGAAGGTGAGCAGCTTCACCGCCCCCTCGCTGCGGCCCATGATCTCGGCGATCTCGNNATCGGACGGCGGCGCGGACCTCGGCGGCCCGGTCGTTCTTCTCGACCTCCTCGAGCGGCGACGGCTCGTCGCTCGCCAACCCCGGAGCCAGCTCGATCCAGGCCGGCCGGCGGCGCTGCCGGGCGACCAGGTTGGAGGCGACCCGGTAGAGCCAGGACGAGTAGGGCACGCCGCGCCACTCGAAGCGCGGCAGCTCCTCCAAACCCTTGGCGAAAGTGGCTGCGGTCACGTCCTCGGCGAGCTCCCGGTCCCTGGTGAGGGTGTAGGTGTAGGCGAAGATCTGGTCGACGTAGCGTTCGTAGAGCGGCGCGAACGCCGCCCTGTCCTGCTGCGCGGCCAGGATCAGCTGACGCTCCTCCTCGAGCTCGGCATCGGTGCGACGTGCGATGTCAGCGCCTCCCTCGAGGTGTCACCCAGCAGAAGCCGACCGGCTGGGGGCCGTTACGGAAGGGGGATGCGGGTCCGCCGGAGATGGGGATGAAGCCCGGCGGAGGCGGCACCATCCCTTCTCGCTGGCTCACCCGTGGAGCAGCCCGAGGCGGCGGCCCGCATCGGCGAAGGCGTCCAGGGCGCGGTCCAGCTCTTCCCGGGTGTGGGTGGCGGTGACGATGGTCCGGACCCGGGCCCTGCCGAGGGGGACGGTTGGGAAGCCGATCGCCTGCGCAAAGACACCGCGCTCCATGAGCAGGTCGGAGAGCTGGGTCGCGATCGGTGCCTCCCGGCACATGACCGGGGTGATCGGGGTCTGGCTGGCTCCGGTGTCGAAGCCCAGCTCGGAGAGCCCCCGCTTGAAGTGGCGCGTGTTCTCCCACAGCCGCTCCATCAGCTCGGGCTCCGACTCCAGGACGTCGATGGCCGCGATGCAGGAGAGGACCACCGCAGGCGGGTGACTGGAGGAGAAGAGGAAGGGGCGGGCCCTCTGGATGAGGTGGTCGCGCACCGTCTGGCTGGCGGCGACGTATCCTCCCACCACCCCGGCCGCCTTGGAGAGGGTGCCGATGTTGAGCGCCACCCGCCCGTGGAGGCCGAAGTGGTCGGTGGTCCCCCGCCCGTGGTCTCCGAGCACGCCGGTCCCGTGGGCGTCGTCGACCATCACCGCCGCCCCGTGATGCTCGGCACGCTCCACCAGGCCGGGGAGGGGAGCGATGTCCCCGTCCATGGAGAAGACGCCGTCGGTGACCAGGAGGATGCGCCGGTAGCCCTTGGCCTGCGCCTGGGCGAGCGCCCGCTCCGCGTCGTCGAGGTCGCAGTGCTCGTAGAGGATGCGGTCCGCCTTGGTGAGCCGGATGCCGTCAATGATCGAAGCGTGATTGAACTTGTCGCTGACGACGACATCGCCCTCCTCGAGGAGCGCGCTGAGGACGCCGACGTTGACCGTGTAGCCGCTCTGGAAGACGAGCGCGGCCTCGGTGTGCTTGAACGCGGCGATGCGCGCCTCGAGCTGCTCGTGGACCGACTGGGTGCCGGCGATGGTGCGGACGGCGCCGGTGCCGGCGCCCCACTTCCTCGCTCCCTCGACGGCCGCCTCGATCAGGCGGGGGTGAGTGTTGAGGCCGAGATAATTGTTGCTGCTCAGGTTGATCAGGCTCTGGCCACCGATCGTCACCTCATGCCCCTGCGGGGACTCGAGGACGCGGAGCGGGTGGTAGAGGCCCTCCTCGCGGAGCCAGTCGAGGTCGGCGGAGAGCGACCGGTCGAGCGCCTGGACGGCGTCGGAGGGGTGCGGGATCTCGGTCATGGCTGCAGCGACACCTTGCCACAGCGTCCGGACTTGATGAGCAGGATCGCCTCCTCGATGTCCGCCATGGCGAAGCGGTGGGTGATCAGCGCCTCGGCGTCGATCGCGCCGCTCTTCAGATACCGGGAGGTCTCCTCCCAGGTGGCGAAGAGCCGGCGACCGGTGACGCCGTGGAGGGTGACCCCGCGCATGACCACGTCCTGCGAGAGATCGAGGCTGGTCGGCTGGTCACCGATGCCGAGCAGGGCGACCCACCCGCCGGAGCGGACCGACCGGGTGGCCGCGACGACCGCCGCCGAGGCCCCACTCATCTCCAGCGCGCAGTCGACCTCGCCGCCGGCGGCCCGGCGGACCTCCGCCTCGGCACTCCGCTCCCCGGCTTCGATGAGGGCGTCCGCCCCCATCCTGCCGGCCAGCTCGAGCCGGTACCGGTTGGGCTCCACCGCGATCACCCTGGCCGCCCCCCGAGCCTTGGCCACCGCCACCGCGGCGCACCCGATCGGGCCGCAGCCGAAGACGGCGACGGTGGCGCCGTTCAGCTCCCCGTACGAGCAGGCGTGGACCGCGTTGCCGAAGGGCTCCATGGCGGCGGCGACGGCCGGGGCCATCTCGGGGCCCACCGGCCAGACGTTCTCGGCGGGGAGCGCCACCAGGCCGGCGAAGCCGCCGTCGGCGTCGACGCCCAGGATCCTGGTGTCGGCGCAGACGTGGAAGTCGCCGCGCAGGCAGGCGGGGCAGCGGTGGCAGACGAGGTGGGATTCGACCGCGACCCGGTCCCCGACCCGCGCCCGGCCCTCCACCCCATCACCGAGCGCGAGCACCTCGCCGCAGATCTCGTGGCCCATGACCCGGGGCAGGTGGACCCGGGCCCGCGCCCACGGGTTCCAGTCGTAGAGGTGGATGTCGGTGCCGCAGATCGAGGCGGCGACCACCCGCAGGAGGACCTCGCCTGAGCCGGCGGAGGGCTCGGGGACGTCGGTGATGAGGACCCCCGGACGCGGGGAGGCCTTGAGGACAGCACGCACGACGGCCCGATTATGGGCGCGGGACGGGCTCCGGCCCCTCGGCCGGTCAGGGGGCCGGGGCTGCCTTCGGGCCTGGCACGCGGGGCGCGGAGAGCACCCTCTCGATCAGGGCGCGGAAATGGAGGAGGGTGGTCGGGACGAGCAGGGGAAGGCCGATCACCAGGTTGGCGAGGGTGACGGGCCCGCCCCACACCTTGACCAGCATGCAGACGAAGAGGACCAGACCGGTGAGCATCGTGCTGTAGCGGCCCCAATTGGTCCGCACCAGCTCGGGCCGCCGCCGGAGGAGAAAGACCACCGGCGTGAGCAGCAGCGGGCCGATGTAGCGGACCACGATGAGGACGGCCAGCCACCAGGTGAAGATGCCCAGCCAGACACTGCCCACCGCGCCGACGCTGAAGAAGAGGGCGTCGCCTCCAGGGTCGATCGCCTTGCCGAGCTGGGTCACCGGGCCGAAGCGGCGGGCGACCCAGCCGTCGACGGCGTCCAGCATTCCCACCGATCCGCCGATGAAGATCCAGAGGATGAGCCCGAGCCGGTCCGGCAGCGACCAGGCGGTGCAGAGCAGGAGCGGCGGGCAGAGCCAGGCGCGGATCGCCGACAGCCCGTTGGGCACCCCGTAGACGTCGACGCGGCTGCCGTCGGGGCGAACCAGCATGGCGGCGCCCCCGGCCATGACCACGGCCACCACCAGCCAGCAGCCGAGGGTCAGCAGGGCGGCGACGGCCCATCCACCGCCGTGCAGCTGGGCGATGACCAGGGTGAAGGCCTCACCGGTGACGAGCCCGACCGCCAGCCAGCCGTAGAGCGAGTGGCGCAGCCCCGGGCTGCTGCGGAGCCGGTCCGCCGACTGTGAGACGAGCCCGGCGAGGCCGGATGCTCCCGAGGTGACCGCTGCCGCAGCCCCTATTGGATGACCAGGCAGGTGATGGTCTTGAAGACGCCTTCGGCGGCCTGGACTTTCTCGACGATCAGCTTTCCGATGCCGGCGATGTCGCGCGCCTCGACCTCGGCGATCACGTCGTATTCGCCGCTGATCGGGGCGGCCTTGAGGATCCCCTCCTGCCCATGGAGCTTGCTGGCGACCTCCAGCGACTTGCCGGCGGTGGCGCTGATGAGCACGTAGGCGCGGACCATCTTCTCCCTCCGAGTGAGCTGTCGGGCGAATGTACCACGCTGCCGCGGGCACCCCGGTTAGCATGGACTCGTGTCGCTGGGCTGGAAATGGCTGGCCGTGCTCCTGCTCGCACCCCTGCTCCGGAAGTTCGTCCGCTCCCGGCAGGGGGGACGGCCCGTGGTTGACATGCAGGGCGTCCGCGCACGGGTGGCGTCGGCCCGGGAGCCGGCGGAGATCGCCGGCCTCGTGATGGTCGTCGCGGTGCTCGNNGACGTGACCCACGAGCTGGACGGCACTCCGCCCCGGTAGTCGGGCCGGTCCCCAACCGACCCTGCCGCAACGCACAATCGCACCCATGGCGACGAGCAGCGGGCGCGGCCATCTCACGACTCTGGCCGGGCTGGTCGCGGCAATCGGCGGGCCCATCGCCATCACCGCGCTCCTCAGCACGGTCGGATCCGCCTCGGCGCACGAGTACGTCTTCCTCTACCTCGGTCTGGTGGCGGTGCTCGGCACCCTGACCGGGCTCCCCTCCGCGCTCACCGCCGCGGCACTCAGCTTCGCGCTCGTCGACTACTTCTTCGTCCCCCCGGTCCACACCCTCACCATCGCCGACCCCAGCGACCTCATCGACCTGGTGGTCTTCGCCGCGGTCGCGGTCGCCGCCGGGAGCGTGGGCTCGGGACGCCGCCATGCCCAGATCGAGGCGGAGCGGCTCACCGCCCAGCTGCGCCACACCAATGCGCAGCTGGAGCAGCTGGAGCGCGAGCAGGCGGAGGCGGCGGCGCTCGCGGTGCGGCTCGCCCAGACCCAGCAGCAGGTGCGGGTGCTGGAGGCGTCGGACCGGCTGCGCAGCGACCTGCTCGCCAATGTCTCCCATGAGCTGCGCACCCCGCTGGCGAGCATCCTCACCGGCGCCACCGACCTGCTGGACCGCCCCCGCCTCCCCGCCCCCGTGCATGCCGACGTGGAGGCGATCATCGGCCAGGCCCGCCGCCTCGAGCGGCTCGTCTCCGACCTGCTCGACATGGCCCGCATCGAGGCGCATGCCCTCACCCTGGACCCGGTGGAGATCGATCTGGGCGACGCCGTCGAGGCCGCGGCNNCTGGACGGGCTCGAGGTGCTCGCCGACTGGGATCGACTCGGCCAGATCCTCGACAACCTGATACAGAACGCCGACCGGCACGCGCCCGCCGGGACGCCGATCACCGTCGAGGCGGCTCCGGGCAAGCGCTCGATGGTCGTCGTCCGCGTCATCGACCAGGGCCCCGGGGTGCCGGTGGAGCAGCGGGAGCGGATCTTCGAGCGTTTCGTCCGCGGGGTGACCGACCGGGAGACGGGCGAGGACGGCCACGGTGCGGTGCCGAGCGGCACCGGGCTGGGGCTGGCGATCGTCCGCGGCCTGGTCGAGGCCCACGCCGGCCGGGTGTGGATCGAGGACCCGGAGGAGGGCGAGGGCGCGCACTTCGCGTTCACCCTCCCGGCGGCAGCCCCGCTTCCCGCGGCATCCCCCTCCTGATCAGCGGAGCTGAGGCCCAGCCGGGCGAGTCGGGTGGCGCGGGGTCTACGCGTCGTTGGCGGCGAC
>PLXL01000022.1:25482-32067 GCA_003153215.1 Candidatus Dormiibacterota bacterium | reverse complement strand
GGCGCCCCCCCACGGCGGCGGCGACGGCGACGGCGGCGGACCGCCTGGCCCGTCTCCTGCTCCGTGCCCGAGGTCCCCGCGGCGGGAGCGAGCGGCAGGGCGGCAGGGCCGAGCGCCTGCGGCGCCAGTCCGACAGCTCCTCCCCTGCGCCGGCGGCGCCGGCGGCGTGGCTGGCCTCCGCTCTCCAGGGGATTCGACTCTCCCTCCGACCCGAACGGGTGGTCCTGCCGGCGCCGTGGCGAGACCACGTCGGCGGCCGGGACGTAGCCGCCGGACTCGCGCGCGGCCTCGACGAGCACCCCGTACATCGACTCCTCGCCGGACCTCAGGGTGGCGGCGTCGCCGATGCAGACCACCAGCCGCCGGGCTCGGGAGACAGCCACGTTGAGCCGGTTGGGCACGCGCAGGAAGCCGATCCGGCCACGCTCGTTGGAGCGGACCAGGGAGATGACGACCAGGTCCTCCTCGCGCCCCTCGAAGGAGTCGACCGTGTCGATCTTGACCGAGCGCTTGAACTTGCGGCGCCCCAGCGCCTGGCGCAGCCGCTCCACCTGCTCGGCGTACATGGCGATGACAGCCATGCTCAGCTCGCGGGGGCAGCGCTCATCGAGCAGCCGGACCACATGGGCCGCCACCCGCACCTCGGTCTCGTTGCGCAGCGCGCCGCCGGGGCCGCGACGCTCCCGGCTTCCCCGCATGCCGTCGGTGTCCACGAAGTGGAGGGCGACCGGAAGCGGCTTGCGGGTCACGAAGTCGTACGCCTGGACCTCCGGGGCGTCCTCGAGCTGCCCGTCGTACGAGGCGCGCGAGATGTAGGCGGAGATCTGCGGATGCATCCGGTGCTGGATGGTCAGCAGGCACCGGGCCTCGGCGGGAAGACCGCCGTCCCATGCCATCTCGAAGAGTGAGGTGTTGACCAGCTCCTCGAGAAAGGGATCGGTCTCGACGATGCCATAGAGGGAGTCGTCCTCGACCGGGGGCAGCTGCTTGTGGTCGCCGACCAGGGCCAGCGCCGAGCCGAGCCGCAGCGCCGGGAGGGACTCGTCGGCACGTGCCTTGTTGGCCTCGTCGAGGATGACCACGTCGAAGTTCATGTCGGTGATGGCCGAGGTGGCCGCCGTCGCGCAGGTGGCGAAGTAGCAGTTGGCCTCCATCAGCCGCGGGTCGTCCTCGTCGTCGCAGCGGAAGCGCTCCACCGCGGGGTGGACGCGCTCAGCGCGGGCCACCCGCACCGCTCGCATCCCGGGGGTGCCGGCGAGCCGTTCCAGGGCGTTGTCGACCGCCAGGTTGGAGTGGGAGGTGACCAGGATCCGCTCGTCGGGATCGGCGGCGAGGCGCCGCTTGACGGCCTCGACGATGACGGTGGTCTTGCCGGTCCCCGGCGGGCCCTGGATGAAGACGGCCTGTCCGGCCTGGAGACCGGAGAGGAGGGCGACCGCCCGGTCCTGGGGCGGGTTTGCCTGCATCCCCTCGGTGAGCCACCCCCCGGCCTCGGTGCTCGGGACGTACGCGGGGGAGCGCACCGTGTCCGCGGCGACCAGGAGCTGGGCGAGCAGCCCCACCCCGAAATCCCGGGTCGCGATCGCGGCCAGCACCGAGCGCTTGGCCTGATACAGCGACCGGTTGAAGGAGGGGGTGATGTAGCCCTCCGTCCCAGCATGCTCAAAGGTGCGGGTCGAGACCTCGACGGTGTGCCGCCGGTGGTCGATCCGGGAGACCCGCCCCACGAAGTTGGGCTCGTCCTCCGGCTCCACCAGCACCGCGGCGTCGGGTGCCAGGTTGATGGTCTCCCCCTCGGGGACGGTGAACTCGACCTTGGCGATCTCCGGCTGCCTGCGGTCCATCTCGCCGAACTCGCGCCCGCAGGACGGGCACTGGGTGTGCTCCCCCGGACGCCACAGTGCCCGGCAGGTCTTGCAGCGCCAGAATTCGCGAGTGGCGACGTAGCGGGTGCGCTGGGTCTGAGCACGGCCTTTCTCCGCCCCCTCAAGGCGCTCGACGAGCTTCAGGGTGGCGTAGAGGCGCTCGCTCTTCGCGGCCTTGGCCCCGGCCCGTCGCCAATCCAGGATCCGGAAGGTGTCGCTGGCCACGCCGTTGGCGGCGGTCACCACCGGGTGGCGGGCGGTCAGCGTGAGGATCTTGGCCCCCTCGGGATGGTCGCTCACCGGCCTGAGGGAGATCACCCGCAGAGCCAGATGGGCGGGATCCCCGCCCGGATCGGGCTGCGGGACGCACTGCAGGGTGAGGTCGGGGAGTGCCAGCCGGACCTGGGGGGGGTCCTCGTCGGTGAAGGAGACGGTGAGATGGCCGAGCTCCGACAGCCGCTCGGCGAAGAGGGCGCGTGGATCAGCCCCGGCGGCGCCGCCGTTTGCAAGTGTCGTGAGCACGACCATGGCGTCGCTCCCATCGGGCACGATGAGATGAAGCCGGTCGAGCGCGAGGTCCGGTGCGATCAGCGGACTGTCAACCTCGATGCGCCGCAGGCTGTGGCTGTGCGGCGTCAGCAGACGTATTCCGGGAAACTTTGGAGGCACGCGCTCGCGGCTACGACGCGGCATCTGGCCGGTTCCGGCCGGGGCAGCGGCTCTCGAAAGCTCCCGCCACCCGCGACTATACCCGAACCGGTGCCAGTTGCAACAGCCGTGCAGAATCGGGTCAGAGGGCGTGGCGGTCGCCGAGGCCTGTCGGAGGGGGGCCGGAAGCAGGCCGGGTTGCGACAAACTGTGGCGGCATGACCGCTGCGACGCCATGATCGAGCCCGCACCGCCCTCCCCCAGCGAGGCCCCCGCGGTGGCCCCACCCACCCCTCCAGCGGGTGAGGCCGGTCGGCCCCGCCGGTCGAACCCACTCCCTCCGGGAGCCCTGGTCATCGGGATGGCCCTCGCGATCCAGGGGGTCACGACCTACGCCTTCGTGGTCATCGCCAACCACGCTCTCGCGCCCCAGACGTACTCGGCGTTCAGCGCGCTGTGGGCCCTCACCTTCGTGGCCGCCCCGGGCCTCTTCCTGCCACTCGAGCAGGAAGTGGGCCGGGCCGCCTCGGCCCGGCGGGTGGCCGGGCTCGGGGCCGGGCCAGTGGTGCGGCGGGCGCTGCTCCTCGGGATCGGCATCGCCATCGGCGTGATGGTGCTCGCCGCCGTCGGCGAGAGCCCGCTGGTGGGCACCTTCTTCAACGGCCAGGGCCTGATGCTGCTGGGGTTCCTGGTCGCCATGGCCGTCTATGCCGTCTACTACCTCTCGCGGGGGACGCTGGCCGGGGCGGCCCGGTTTGGCGGCTACGCCACCGTCCTCATGGTCGAGGGGGCGGTCCGGATCGCGGCGGCGCTGGTGCTGCTCAAGGCCGGGGTCACCAACGGCGGTGCCTATGGGCTGGCCATCAGCCTTCCGTGCCTCATCGGCCTCGCGGTCGTGCTGCCACGCCAGCGGGGCATCGCCGCCCCCGGACCACCCGCCCGCTGGAGCGAGCTCTCCGCCGCCCTCGGCTGGCTGCTCACGGGATCGCTGCTCGCTCAGGCCCTGATGAACGTCACTCCTCTCGCCACCAAGGCCCTCTTCAGCGGCGGTGATCCGACAGCGGCCGGGCGCGTGCTCAACGGGCTGATCGTCGCCCGCATCCCCCTCTTCTTCTTCCAGGCGATCCAGGCCTCGCTGATGCCCAAGCTCTCGGCCGACGCGGCCGCCGGTCGATTCCACGAATTCCGCCTGCTGCTCCGCCGCATCCTGCTGCTGGCCGGCCTGCTGGTCATGGTCTCGGTCGCGGGCATGGCCCTGCTCGGACCCCCGATCCTGCAGATCCTCTTCCACAGCAGCCGCCCCCTGGGGCGGGGCGACCTGGCCCTGCTCGCGCTGGGCAGCGAGGGGATGATGGCCGCCCTTGCCCTCGCCTACGCCTGCATCGCGCTGCGCGGGTACCGGGGAGCCACCGCGGGCTGGGTCTCGGGAAGCGTCGCCCTGGTCCTCGCCCTGGTGGTGCTGCCGGGAACGCTGCTCCGTGTGGAGATCGCTTTCTGTGTCGCGGTCGCGGTCGCCTGCGCGGTCATGGGCGTCGCCCTCACCGCGCGCCTGCGGCGCGCCGAGGCGGCGTCCCTCACGTCCCCGGCCGGCTGACCCCTCAGGCGGGGGCGGCCACTCCTACCGCGGTGTCGCCGCGGATGTTGCGGGGAGATCGGCGGCGACCGCGCGGAGGTCGGACTCCACCATCATCGCGACCAGCTCGGTGAAGGAGACGGTGGGCTGCCAGCCGAGGACGCGGCGGGCCTTGCCGGCGTCGCCGACCAGCATGGCGACGTCCGCGGGCCGGAGGAATCGCTCGTCGACCACGACGTGGTCCTGCCAGCGCAGCCCGACGTGGCCAAAGGCCAGCTCCAGCAGCTCCCCGACCGAGTGGGTCACCCCGGTCGCGACCACGAAATCGTCGGGCTCGTCCTGCTGCAGCATCAGGTGCATCGCCCGCACGTAGTCGCCGGCGAATCCCCAATCGCGCTGGGAGTCGATGTTGCCGAGGCGAAGCTCCGTCTCGAGCCCCAGCTTGATCCGCGCCACGCCGTCGGTGATCTTGCGGGTGACGAACTCGAGGCCGCGCCGTGGCGACTCGTGGTTGAACAGGATGCCGCTCGCCGCGAACATCCCGTAGCTCTCCCGGTAATTGACGGTGATGTAGTGGCCGTAGACCTTGGCAACGCCGTACGGAGAGCGGGGGTGGAAGGGAGTCAACTCGGTCTGCGGCGTCTCCCGCACCTTGCCGAACATCTCGCTGCTCGAGGCCTGGTAGAAGCGGATCGCGGGGTTGACCAGCCGGATGGCGTCCAGCATGCGGGTGACCCCCAGGCCGGTGATCTCCCCGGTGTTGATCGCCTGCTTGAAGGAGAGGGCGACGAAGCTGATCGCCCCCAGGTTGTACACCTCGTCAGGATGGGTCGCCTCGAGGACATTGATCAGCGACGACTGGTCGTGGAGGTCGCCCTCGACCAGGTGCAGCTCGGGAACGATTCGCCGGACGGTGGCGGCGCGGGGATTGTTCTGCCCACGGATCAGACCGTGCACCTCGTAGCCGAGCGACACCAGATGCTCGGCGAGGTAGCTCCCGTCCTGCCCCGTGATGCCGGTGATCAGCGCGGACTTGCTCATGGCATGGATCCTCTCATCCCGGCGGGTCGTGGCGGGGGGCGGCCGGCTGGCCGGAGGCCGGCCGAGCGGGGGAAACCGCCTGATTGACCCTGTCGAGATCGGCGGCCACCATCTCGCGGACGATCGCGGCGAAATCGCGNNCCAGTCGAGCCCGACCGAGGAGAAGGCGATGTCGAGCAGCTCGCGCAGGGTGTGGGTCTCGCCGGTCGCCACCACGTAGTCGTCCGCCGCCTCCTGCTGGAGCGCCAGATGCATGGCGCGGACGTAGTCGGGGGCGTAGCCCCAATCGCGGACGACGTCCAGGTTCCCGAGCCGCAGCTCACCCTCCAGGCCGCGGGAGATCCGCGCGGCGGCGGTGGTGATCTTGCGGGTCACGAACCCCGTGCCTCGGCGCGGCGACTCGTGGTTGTAGAGGATGACCGTGGCGGCGAAGACCCCATGGCTGCGCCGGTAGAGCTGAACCGTCTGGTGGGCGAAAGCCTTGGCCACGCCATAGGGGGAGATCGGGCAGAGCGGAGTCGTCTCGTCCTGGGGCGAGGTCACCGCTCCCCCGAAGATCTCGGAGCTCGACGCCTGCAGCAGGCGGATGGGCGCCCCGCTGCCGCGGACTGCTTCGAGCAGGCGGAGGACTCCGAGCCCGGTCACGTCGGCAACGGCCACGGGGTCGTCGAAGGACGCTGCGACTGATGTGGCCGCGGCCAGGTTGTAGATCTCATGGGGCCGTGCGGCGATGGCGGCCTGGAGCGAGGCGCTGTCGGTGAGGAGCCCCTCATGGAGCTGGAGGGCGGCCGGGACCTCTGCGGGCACGAGTTCCCCCGGCATGACCAGCCCGTGAACCTCNNACCGCGTGGCGCGTAGGATCGACGCATGGCCGATCCACAACCGGGAGTCGACCTCTCGGGCATCCACCGCGAACTGGATTCGCTCAAGTCACAGCTCTGCCGCTGCCACCACCAAGGCACCTGCCTGAGCTGCAAGGGCTTCGAGGTGGTCCGCCAGCAGGCGCAGGCGGTGGCCGCCGCCGCCTCCCAGCCGGTGCTGATGCAGGTCGCCCAGGAGGCTGCCATTCGCGACCTCTTCTCCCAGCTCGGCGGCCTCCAGGACAAGCTGACCGGCGACCCCCAGCTCTCCGACCTCCTCTCCCGTTTTGCCGAGCGCGTCCAGGAGGACCTCGGCGGCCCGGAGGAGCTGGAGAAGCTCCTCCGCAGCCTCGGTTTCGCCGGGCCGGGCGCGCCGGGGGCCCCCGCCACGGGGACCACCTCCTTCGACGACCGCCCCTCCCCCGCCGGCGATCGGCCGGCGCCACCCGACGAGGGTCTCTGGCCACGCAAGCGGCAGCTGCCGCGCGAGGACCCGCCGGAAGCACCGGACGACGGCCCCGGCGGCACAGGGGGGCCGGGGCAGCCGGCCGGCGACCCCCCCTCGGACGGCGCTCCGGGCTGAACCCGGGGCCGTCCC
>PLXL01000022.1:0-25420 GCA_003153215.1 Candidatus Dormiibacterota bacterium | reverse complement strand
AGGTGGCCGACTGCCTGGACTTCCTGGCCGGTCTCGAGGACGAGTCGATCGACTGCATCGTCACGGATCCCGCCTACTCGGGGATGAACGAGCACATGCAGTTTGGCCGGGGGCGGATCGTGGGCCGCTACGGCGAGCCCGGGAACACCCGGTGGTTCCACGAGTTTCGCGACGACCCCGCGACCTTCTCCCGCTTCCTCGCCGAGTGCCATCGGGTGCTCCGTCCCGACCGACACATCTACGTGATGTTCGACTCCTTCTCCCTGCTCAGCCTCGGCGCGCTGGTGCGCGAGCACTTCAACGTCAAGGGGCTGATCGTCTGGGACAAGGTCAACATCGGCATGGGCCATTACTTCCGGCGCCGCCACGAGTTGGTGGTATTCGCCAGCAAGGGCAGCCGTCGCCTCTCGCGACGCGATCTGAGCGACGTCTGGCGGATCAAGCGGATCCACCGCGGCGCATATCCGACCCAGAAACCGGTGGAGCTCTTCTCCCGGATGTTGATGGGGAGCGTGGAGCCGGGGATGGTGGTGTGCGACCCGTTCGCCGGCAGCGGGAGCTCAGCTCTCGCATCGCTCGCCGCCGGCTGCTCGTTCGTCGGCGCCGACATCAGCGGCGCTGCGGTGACCCTCGCGCGTGAGAGGTGCGCCGCCTTCGCGACGACCGGGAAGGATCCACTGGGCCGATGAAACAGGGACGGGCCCGGCGACACGCCGAGCCCGCCCAAAAAGGGGGCTTGCGGGGGAGGGCACGGCTCCCACACTCGCCCAAGCATCATGTTCAGGTGGCCCCGGCCACAGCCGGAACCTATTCACCTCGAGATTAGGGGGTGTCTGTGCGCGTGGACATGTGCGTCGCGCACAAGCTGGGGGGCCCTCTCGTTGTGCGACCACCCGGCCCCGGGCCACATCCGCTCTCGGACGCCCGTCAGACCTGGTGCGGCGCGCCTCCCCGTGGCGTTCTCGCGCAGGCATAGACTCGGTCCATGTCTCGCCCGAGTGGCCTGGCCGGGTGCAGGGTCATCGCCCTGAGCGGCGAGGCGGTGCGCCTGGGTGACGAGTGGCGCGACCGCCCCGCCGTCGTCGTCTGGCTGCGCCACTTCGGCTGCCTCCTCTGCAAGGAGCAGGCCGCCGCCTTCCGGGGGCGCCAGCAGGAGATCGAGGCTCTCGGCGCCAGGCTGGTCTTCGTCGGCAACGGCGAGCTCACCTGGGCGCGGGAGTTCGAGGCCGGGGAATGCCGGGGCTGCCGGGTGCTGACCGACCCCGGGCTCGAGAGCTATCGGGCGATCGGCGCCCGGCGCGGCTGGCGCTCGACGGTCGGCCCGGCCAGCCTGGCGGCGGGGATCAGGGCCTTCCGCCACGGCTTCCGCCAGAGCGGGGTCCGAGGGGTCCCGGATCAGCAGGGCGGGGTCTACGTGATGCTGCCGGGCGACCGGGCGGCGTACGCCTACGTGAGCGGCAGCGCCGGTGACCATCCCCCGATCGACACCGTCCTCGACGCCCTGCGCGCGGTGGCTGGCGATGCGGCGCCCTCGACCGACGCCTCCGACCGGGTGGCGCCCGCCGCTGCCCCGCGGGCCGGCTGATCCCCGCCACGGGCGACTGGGAGCGACCCCATGTCCGACACGCTGGCCCGGCTCCTGGACCGGATCGACAGGCTCGAGGAGCGCGAGCGCTTCGCCGAAGCCCTGGCCGTCGCACGCCGCGCCTGTGCGCTCGTACCCGACGAGCCGGCCGCCTGGGAAGCCCGCGGTGAGATGGCCCTCCGGAGCGGCGAGCTGGCGGAGTCGGCCGAGGCCTGGGACCGTCTGACCCACCTGGAGCCAGGCTCGGCCGGCGCCTGGTTTGGCCTCGGAGAGGCGCTCCAGTGGAACGGCCGGGACGAGGCGGAGGAGTGCTTCCGGCGGTCGGCCCAGCTCGACCCGCAGAGGTACGTCGTTCCCTCCCGGATCTCCCCGGCCGAGTTCGAGGCGATGGCCGGGGCGGTGCTGCCGGCCCTCCCCGCCCAGGTCATCGACTTCCTGGAGGAGACCGGGACCGCCATCGCGGCCCTCCGGCTGCCCGCGGTGGAGATGGTCGTCGGATCACGCCTCGATCCCCACGCGCTCGGCTACTGGCTGGGAAACGTCTACGGTGTCACCGGCGTGTGGGGACTGGCCAACCCGGCGGCCATCCAGATCTACCAGCTGAACATCGAGAACTGGTGCCCGGACCGGGCGGCGCTCTCCCGCGAGATCCGAAGCACCGTGCTCCACGAGGTGGGGCATGCGGTGGGAATGGACCACGCCACCCTGGACGCCGACGGATACTGAGAATGGGGAACGGGAGCAGAAGGTGACCACCGGGATCGCGACCGCGGAGGCTGCACTCCGCTACAACATCCGCCCGCTCACGGCGCGCGCCCCCCGCTCGTTCCGCAGCGCCGTCCTGGAGCTGGGGGTCGATGGGGACCTGGTCGGGGCCGAGGCGGTCGCCATCGAAGGCCTCGGCCCCGACCAGGCTCCGGGACTGGAGCGAGCGACCCAGGCCGGGGGAGTCAGGATGGTCACCGCACCCGACGGACGGCGAGCCATGCTGGCCGGCCCGCCCGCATCCCTCGCCGGAGTGGCCACGCGCCTCGCCGGAGAGGGGCCGCCCCTCGAGGATCTGGGCGGCGCGCTCGCGGGGGCGCTGGGGGGTCGCCGGCCGCGCCAGCCGCTGGCCTGCGGGGACCGCTCTCTCCGTTTCGGGGTCCGGACTCTGATCATGGGGGTCGTCAACGCGACCCCGGACTCCTTCTCCGGCGACGGTCTCGCCGGTGACGTCGCCGCGGCCATGGCGCTCGCCGAGCGTCTGGTCGCCGAGGGTGCCGACCTCATCGACGTCGGCGGCGAGTCCACCCGGCCCGGCTCCGATCCGGTGGACGCCGCCACGGAGCTGCGCCGTGTGCTGCCGGTCCTGGAGGCCCTGGCCGGGCGGCTACCGGTGCCAATCTCGGTGGACACCCGCAAGGCCGAGGTCGCCAGGGCCGCGATCGCCACCGGCGCAGGCATGGTCAACGACATCTGGGGGCTGCGGGGGGACCCCGAGATGGCCTCCGTCGTCGCCGCGGCGCCCGGGGTCGCCCTGGTGGCCATGCACAACCGCCGTGGCCACCAGCAGGGCGCAGTGCTCACGGAGGTCGGCCGCGGCCTCCGCGAGTCGCTTCTGATCGCGGCGCGCCACGGCATCGGCGCTGACCGGATCGTCGTCGACCCGGGCTTCGGCTTCGGCAAGACGCCGGTCCAGAACCTGGAGCTGGTCCAGCGCCTCGGGGAGCTGGGCGGGATCGGATGCCCGCTCCTCCTCGGAGCATCGAGGAAGTCGACGATCGGTCTGGTGCTCGGAGGAGCCCCGCCCGAGCTGCGGCTGGAGGGGACGGTGGCGCTCTGCGTCCTCGCCGTGGCGGCCGGCGCGGAGATCGTGCGTGTCCACGACGTCGCCGCGGTCCGGCGAGGTCTTCGGATTGCCGACGCGGTGCTGCGCGAGATCCCGGAGGCGGTGCGGTCGGCACCGGCCCCGGGGCGCACCGGATGAGCGGCGGTCCGCCGGCGTCCGAGTGGGCCTGGATCGCGCTGGGGTGCAACATCGGCCATCGCGGGCAGGCTCTGGACTGCCTCCGGGCCGGCCTGCTCGCTTCCGGCATGCGCATCGAGGCCGCGTCCACGGAGATCCTCACCCTGCCGGTCGGGGTGATCACCCAGGGTGACTTTCACAACCAGGTGCTCCTGGCCCGCAGTCCCGAGCCCTGGCCGGCCGAGCGCTGGCTGGACGTGTGCCTGGGCGCGGAGGTGGGCTGCGGCCGGCGGCCGACCTACCGCTGGGGCCCGAGGCGTGCCGACGCCGATCTCATCCTCCTCGGCCGGCAGGGCGAGGTCGTGAGCGCAGGCTCTCCCGCGGTCCCCCATCCCGGGCTGCCCGAGCGCCCCTTCTGGCACCGGCTCATCGCCCAGATCGACGGCGAGGTGGCGGCCGGCCTCGCCGGAGGCTGACGGACCCCGCGGGGCGGTCAGATGGGAAGGCGGTCGGCGAGCTGAGGGATGAGGCGGAGGGCGTTCTGCACCTGGTGTGCGATGCCCTCGAAGTCGGGCGGCCGTTCGAAGTCGAGCAGCCACGAATGCTCGGCGGTGAACTTCTCGACCAGGGTGGTCGTACCCAACGAGGCGATCCCGACGTGGACCGAGGGCCGGTCCTCGTCGCGGAAGACCTTGGCCAGCAGCTCCTGAACGGTGTCCACCCAGGCGGAGACCTCGGCCACGTCGTGGAGTTCGTAGCCCCCGTCGCCCAGGATGAACTCGGCCTCCAGCTCGACGAAGGGCTGGGGGGGGAGCTGGTGGTGGGGGCAGTCTTCGGACTCGTCGTCGTCGTGGTAGAGGTCGCAGTCGGCGCCGGCACCGTATGCGGCCACATAGGTGAGCAGCGCATCCCAGACGAAGCTGAGGTGGACGTGATAGCGCGAGGGCGGCTCGCCGGAGGAGAGCCGCACCGTGCACTCGAAGCGCCGCTCGCCGACCGACGGCTCCAGGTGGTGCCGCACGTCCTCGATGAAGAGGCCAGCCTGGTCGATGGCCTCGATCAGGTCGGCGGACAACTCCTCATAGGACGGGAAGGCGGACCGCTCCTGGCCGGGGTGCTCCACCGACTCCGATGCAGGCGGTTCAGCCAACCCGCGCCTCTCGGGGGACCGGGATGGGAGGTGTGCCCACGCCGCCAGTCTAGACGGTTTCGAGGAGGCCCCCCGCCCCGGCCCGGCTGCGGCTCGCCCCGGCAACTCCTTCGAGATTCGGCGGCGCATCGGGCGCGGGGTTGTTACTATACGGCCGATCTCAGGTTTTCAGTCCGCCCTTGCGGCACATCTATCCCCACACGGAGAAGGGCCTGTGCAGACTCAGGGCACGCTTCAGGAATCGAGCCTGGCATCCCTGCTCCAGACCATGCAGACAGAGCGTGCGACGGGTGCCCTCGCCCTGGAGAGCCAGAGCGACACCGCCTCGTTGTACTTCCTCTTCGGCCACCTCTTCCACGCGGCAAGTCCGTCCGGGCAGGGCGAGGACGTCGTCCTCCAGGCCTTGAGCTGGCACGACGGGAGCTTCCGCTTCGACCCCCGAGCCAAGCTCCCGCCCGAGGAGACGATCAAGTCGTCGCCCGCCGAGCTGATCGCGGAGGCCGACCGGCGGGCACCGGCGGAGCAGGCCGGCTGGGGCGGTGTCCCCGGCTACGACGAATCGCAGAACTACCAGGGTGCCGGCTACGCAGAGTCGGCCGGCGGTGGGTACGTCGACCCCGGGTGGACGGCCCCCGAGGAGCAGCCGGTGGGGAGCGATTCCCCGGCGGCCGCGGGCTATTCTCCCTGGGGCGGCCCCGCCCCCGAGCCCGTCGCGCCCGAGCCGGTCTACACCGCCCCCGCCCAGTACGAGCCGCCCGAGCAGACACCGGCCCCCGCCGACGCGGCGGACTACGGCCCCGAGGCACCGGCTCCCGCTCGAGCCCAGTACCGACCGAACCCCCCACCGGAAGCCGCGTCGGCTCCGGTTCCTGCGCCCGCGCCGGTACACGCTTCCACTCCCGCTCCCACTCCGGCTGCGGCACCCGCTCGCACCCCGGTCCCAGCTCCCGCGCCGGCGGCTCAGCCCGTCCCGGTCCTCGGCGCCCCCTCGGCTCAGCCCCTCGACATCGTCTATCCGCTTCCTTCGGGCCGCGCCCAGTACGAGGGTCTGAAGAGCGCCTTCGTCGACTTCCCCAAGCTGCTCCGGACCCTCCGCGGTGACCAGCACACCGGCTACATCCGTCTCACCGCGCCCGACTTCTCCGGGATTCTCCTCTTCCATCAGGGACACCTTCTGGAGTCGCTCTCCAGCAACGCCGGGGCCCGTTCGGGTGAGGCGGCCTTCCAGGCGATGCGACGGAGCATGGACGCCGGCACCGGTGGCCTGGACGTGATCGACCTTGCGGGCGAGACGGTCGAGGCTCTGGCCCAGCTCCTCACCGCCCCCCTGCTCTACACCGGGCTGCTCGGCCGCTTCATCAACTTCGACTCCCTGATCAGCTTCCTGACCGAGGAGGGGGTGGAGGGAGCCGTGCTCGTGGTCGGCAGCGCGGACATCGGCATCATCCTGCTCAGCAGCGGCAAGGTCCTTGGGGCCTACACCCAGGCCAACCCTGCGCTCAACACGGCGACCACCGGGGTGGCCAAGATCGCGGCGGACAAGGCGGCCCGGATCGAGGTGAAGAGCGGCGTCGGTTCCGTGGTGCCGATCGACGTGGAGAACGCACTGTCCCGCGCCTATTGAGCCCCCCTCGGCACGCGCTCCGGCTCCGTGCCCTGCCCCTCGGCCTCGCGTTCCTCGCACCCTCGGTTCTCCTCACCGGATGCTTCAGCGCCCCTCCGCAGATCGTCCAGCTCAACCCTCCCGCCGGCTCGACCCAGCTGGACGCCAATGCCACCGTCGAGGTCGTCTTTGACCAGCCGGTGACCCACGAGAGCGTTGCGGCCCACCTCAGCGTGTACGAGTCGATCAAAACGCGGGTGGGACTCACCGGGTGCAACGTGGCGGCGGCCTTCACCGCCCTCCCCGGCGCGCCCTGCTGGATCACCTGGCTCTCCGGCGAGTCCGGCTTCGTCTTCCACCACCCGGGCGCCCTCTTCGCCCCTGGCACCCAGTACACCTTTGACCTCGGGGCCGGCGTCTCCTCGGTCAGCGGCAATGTCAACTCCCTGGACCACCGCTGGAACCTGACCAGCTCGGCGGCGTCGGTTCTGAACTCGGCCACCCCCGGGGATGGCTCCACGACGCCTCGGGATTCCCCGATCGTGCTCTCGTTCTCCCGGGAGATGTCGCCATCGGCGATGGCCTCCGCGGTCTCGCTGACCCCCGGCGTGAGCGGCGTGCAGGTGGTGCGCAACCCTCTCAACTTAGGCCAGTTCGAGGTCCTCCCGGATCGCCCTCTGGACCCGTCAACGGCGTACACGCTCACCGTCAGCCGCCGGGCGACCGACGCGTTCGGGCAGCCCATCCTGGCTCCCATCACCCTCCACTTCACCACCGGACCGCTGTCGACGACCGGCCACCTGCTGGTGCTGGCGGGCCCCGGGCCGGGGGACGCCACCGAGGTCGTGCTCGCCCAGCTCAGGGGTCCGTCCACCGGCCTCCCGATCCCGGCCGAGGTCCTCGACGCGGTCCCCCTCTGCACCGACCCCGACGGTTGTGGCGACGTCGGGCCGGGACAACCGTCCGCGGCGATCGACGACGCGACCATCTCGGCCGGCGGCCAGTGGCTCGCCGTCGTCCAGACCGACACCACCCAGATGGAGGCCACCCCCCTGCTCCGCATCGTCAACCTGGAGACGGGCCAGGACCAGCTCGACCTGACCGGGGCCACCTGGCCGGCATGGTCCCCCGACGGCTCCACGCTGGCCTTTGTTGCCGCCAACTCGTCGGTCCAGCTCTACGACCCGGTGTCGGGGTCGCTCTCCGCCCTCCAGCCGGGCGCCGCTCCGAGCGGGACGCCGGTCTGGATGGCGGACGGCGACGCCCTCGCCATCCCGGTCAAGGCGACCGGAACGAGCCCGGCTCACGTGGACCTCGCGGACCCGACGATCAGCGCCCGGTACCAGCTCCCGGCCCTCGTGGGCAGTGCCTCCAGCCTGGTGGCCGCCCCCCAGGGTGAGGAGCTGGCCCTGGAGGTCATCTCGCCGTCGTCGGCGCTCCCGACGACCTGGGTCGACGACCCATCGGGGGGGCAGCCTCCGCTCAAGGTCGGCACCGGCCTGGAACCGGTGGGGTTCACGGACAACGCGACCCTGGTGGTCGCCCTGAACGCCCCGCGCGGTGCGCCGCAGCTGGGCAGCTTCCAGATCGCAACCGGCGTCGTCTCGGCGATCACCACCACCTTGGGGGAGATGAATCCGGAAAGCGCCACGGTCGCGCCGAGCGGACGGCAGATCGCGTACATCACCACGATGCCCTCCGGCGCGGTCCAGGCCGTGATCGCCAACGCGGACGGTTCCGGCCCCCTCCCCCTCACCTCCCTCGCCCCCGGGCTCCAGGCGCTCTCGGTGCGCTTCGGCGGCTGACGGTCTCTCTTCCTCACCACACCGGCGCTCACTGGCCCGGGGCCCCCGAGAGCCCTCCGGCACCCTGCTAGTCTCAGGGGCCATGTCTCGCTCGCTCCTCTTCCTGATCGCGGACACCGGCGGTGGGCACAGGGCTGCGGCCACGGCGGTGAGNNCCCTTCGCGAGCGCCTCGCCACGCCTGCTGGGCCGGACCGCAGGGCTGTACGGCCCGCTCATCCAGCGCGCCCCGTGGCTCTGGGGCGGGATGTTCCACGTCACCAACTCACGGGCCATGGTCAGGGCGGCCGAGCTGGTGCTGCGCAGTGTCGACCCGGCCATCGAGCGGCTGATGACGAACCTGGACCCGGCGGCGGTGGTCTCCTTTCACCCCCTGCTCAACCGGGCCGCGGTGAGGGCGCGGCGCCGCCTCGGAATGCGAGTCCCCCTGGTCACCGCCGTGACCGACCTGGTTGACGTGCACGCGTTCTGGGCCTCGCCCGACGTCGACCTGGTCATCGTGCCCTCCCCCGGTGGCCTGGATCGCTGCCGCCGCAACCGGGTCCCCGCCGACAAGCTGGTCCAGGTGGGTCTTCCGGTCGACGCGGACTTCACCGACGAGGCGTCCGACCCGGAGACCCGCAGGGTCCGGCGGCTTCAACTCGGGCTCGACCCCGATCGCTTCACCGTTCTGGTCTGCAGCGGGGCGGACGGGTCGGGCGATATCGAGCGACGTGCGCGGCTGCTGGCCGGCAGCGGCCTGGACATCTCTCTGGTGGTGATCTGCGGCCGGAATCAGCGAGCCTACAACGGCCTGAACGGCCTGCACGACCGCGAGGGCCGCCTGGTGAGCGTGCACGGATTCGTGACCAACATGGCGGAGTGGATGACCGCGGCCGACATCGTCGTGACCAAGGCCGGCCCGGGGACGATCGCCGAGGCCCTCTGCGTCGGGCTGCCGCTCCTCATCACCTGGTACCTCCCCGGCCAGGAGCGGGGAAACATGGAGTGGCTGATCGACACGGGGGCCGGGCGCTACGTGCCCGGAGACGCTGAGCTGATCGACGAGGTGGCGGAGCTGGCCGCGCCGGGGTCTCCGGCACTGCTCTCGATGCGGGCCGCCGTCTCACATCTGGCCCGCCCGGAAGCGGCCGCAGAGGTCGCCGAGCTGGTGCGTTCCGTGGCGCTGAAGCTGTCATGACCCCGCCGGGGCCGGCGTCCTCGGCGGAGGCGGGGGGGCTGACCCATCTCCGCCTCTACAACTTCCGGAACTACACGGAGTTGAACCTGCCCCTCGGACCCGGGCTCAACGTCTTTGTCGGGGAGAACGCCCAGGGCAAGACCAACCTTCTGGAGGCCGTCGCCACCCTTCTCCTCACCAAGTCGCCGCGCACCAGCACCCCGGCGGAGCTGCTCCGCTGGGGATCGGAGGAGGCAGCCGTGGATGGCGTGCTGGTCAGGAGGTCCCTCTCCGAGACCCTGGCCCTGAGGCTCCGCCGCACCCGCGACGCCGAACTCGCCCACCCGCCCGGGCGCGACGCCGCTCCACGCGTCTCGCGAACCACGACGCGTGACGGTCACCCGATCGCCCCGCGCGACCTCATCGGGCGGTGGCCGGTGGTGCTCTTCTGGCCGGACGACCTTCAGCTGGTGAAAGCCGGGCCAGAGGCTCGTCGCCGGCTCCTCGACATCCTGGTGTCCCAGCTCGACCGTGCCGTCGCGGACGAGCTGATCCGCTACCGGCGGGTGCTCGAACAGCGCAATTCGCTGCTGCGACGTCTGCATGACGGGGGCGGCCCCGCCGACCAGCTCCGGCCCTTCGACGACGCTCTCCTCCGCCATGGTGCGGCGGTGCAGGTGGCGCGAACCGAGCTGGTCGGGGCGCTGGCCCCGTTGGCGGCCGCGGCGATGGCGGAGATCAGCGAGGAGGCCGATTCGCTGGAACTCCGCTACGCCCCCCAGTCGGGGGCGACGAGCAACGATCGCGAGCAGGTGCTGGCGGCGCTGACCAGCGCGCTGGCGCGCGCCCACGGCGAGGAGCTTGCCCGCGGCACGAGCGTCGTCGGACCTCATCGGGACGATCTCGAGTTTGTCCTTAACGGCCGTCCGGCCCGCTCCACCGCCTCCCAGGGGCAGCAGCGGAGTGCAGTACTGGCGACCAAGATTGCCGAGGTTCGCCTGGTCGGCGCTCGCGCCGAGCGCATGCCCATCCTGCTCTTGGACGACGTCCTCAGCGAGCTCGACCCCGCCCGCCGGGAGCACCTTCTCTCCGCACTCTCGGCTCGCGGTGAGGCACCGCAGACGCTGGTGACGTGCAGCGACGAGTACCAATTCGGGGCTCATCCGTCCCGCCACTTCCTGGTGCGCCAGGGCACGGTCATCGCGGGATGAGTGACGGGATGGATCCCGACCGGCGCCCAGCGCGCGAGCCGGGACCGCTCCACATCACGGAGGTGCTCGGTACGGCGCTGCGCAGGCTGGGGGTGCAGCGCGAGGTTCGCGAAGTTCAGTTGCGCGACGCGTTTGCAGAAGTGGTGGGGCCGGCGGTGGCGCCCCTCTGCGAGGCACTCTCGCTGCAACGGGGCACGGTTCTGGTCGCCACCCGGAATGGTGCGCTGGCTCAGCAGCTCCAGCTCGAGATGCCCACCATCGTCCGCGCTCTGAACTCGCGCATGGGCGGAGACGAGGTGAAACGGTTGCGCTTCACCGCCATGAGCTGATGGCTAGGGCACCCGGACCGGCATGATGACGCAGAGGTAGTCGTCGCGTCCCTGGGCGCGGACCACCGCCGGCTGGAGCGGACCGTTGAGAGCCAGCTCGGCGTCCTCGCCGTCGATGGCTTGCAGGGCGTCGAGCAGGTAACGGGCGTTGAAGGCCACCTGGACCTCCTCTCCGTCGACCTTCGCCGGCAGCGGGGCGTCGTGGTCGCCCACCTCCGCGGCCTGCGCCAGCAGCTCCAGCTCTCCCTTCCCCGCCCGGAGACGGACAGGGTTGGAGGCGTCCCGAGCCAGCACCGCGGCCGTCTTTGCGCTCTTGAGCAGGAGTTCTTTGGAGAGCACGACAGTGGTCGTGGAGTGCGCTGGGATCACCTGCGTGTAGTTGGGATAGTTGCCCTCGATGAG
Organism: Candidatus Dormiibacterota bacterium; assembly: GCA_003153215.1. Lineage (GTDB taxonomy): Bacteria > Chloroflexota > Dormibacteria > Aeolococcales > Aeolococcaceae > Changshengia. Next base: position 14,230 of record PLXL01000022.1, on the reverse strand, counting down.
GCGAGACGAGATCTCCATGTCGCGGAGGCTGAAGAAGACCTGGTTGCGCGCGTCGCTGAACGCGACTCCGACCCGCGGGCGAGTGGGATTGATGGCTCGGGCGAGCTCTCCGAGATGCCGCGCCGGCACGATGACCGTCCCGCTGACGACTCCCTCCGTGAGCACCTGCGCTTCGAGCTTCTTCACGGCGAGACGGTGACGATCGGTTGCCACCAGGGTGAGCTGCGAGCCCTCGATGTGCAGCAGGACCCCGGTGAGAACGGGGGTCTGCTCATCACCGGAGGCGGCGACGGCCGTCTGGGTGATGGCCTGCTGCAGCGCGGCCGCGTCGACCTCGAACGCGGGTGCCGTCTCTCGCGCCGGCAGCGGCGGGAATTCCACCGCGTCGATGCCGTGAAGGTTGGTCTTCTGGACTCCGGAGGTGATCCGGAGCATCTGCGTTCGCTCCTCGACCTCCATGGTGCAGGTCGCATCATCGAGGGAGGCGATGTACTCGGCGAGAAGGCGTGCGGGGACGGTCACGCGTCCTTCCTCCAGCACGGTCGCCGCCACCAGGGCGCTGATCGTCAGGTCGAGGTTGGTGGCGGTGACCCGCAGTCCCTCCGCCTCGGTCTCGAGCAGGACGTTGCTCAGCACGGGCAGCGTGGAGCGTGGCGAGACTGCGCGGGATACCAGGCTGAGCGAGGAGCTGAGTGCGAACGGGGACACCGTGCAGCGCAGAGCGGTATGGGTGCTCGTACCGGAAGGCCAGTTGTTCACCGGAGAGGACTCCTTGGGTGGTGACAGTGTAGAGATAAGAAGAGATTAATAGGGGTGGGCAAGCGGGGGATAACCGCGGTTTCTGAATACAGGGGGTTGGGGACAACCGGGGTGGGGCTGGGGAGGAACGGAGCCTGCCCGGAGGGGTTGTCCCCAGCCGGTGGTGGGATGGCAGGTTTGCCACATGGATGCGAGAGGATCTGCACAGGCTTTGGCCCATCCACCGCGGAGGGTTGGCGGCGGGGTTGGCGCCGATGCTCCTGGGCTGGTGGAGAGGTCAGCCATGAGCGTGGAGCCGCTCTCGGAGCTGGCGGATGTCGCTCTGGAGCCGGGCGTCCTCGCGGAGAAGCTCGGTGATCTTGTCGATGGCGTGCAGCGCAGTGGTGTGATCGCGGCCGCTGAAGGCGTCGCCGATGACGGGGAGCGAAGAGTCGGTCTCCTCGCGGATGAGGTACATCGAGACCTGGCGGGGGAAGACGATGTGCTTGTCGCGGCGCTTGCCCTTCATCTCGTCGACGGGGATGCCGTAGTACTCGGCAACCGTGTCCTGGATGAAGGGGATGCTGAGCGGTTGGGCATCGGCCACCGGGATGATGTCGCTCAGGATCCGCTGGGCCATCTCGAGGGTGATGGCATGGCCGTCGATCGATGCGTGGGCGAGCACCCGGATCAGGGCGCCCTCCAGCTCGCGGATGTTCTTCTGGATGCGATGGGCGATGAAGCTGCAGACCTCGTCGGGAACGAGGCGGTTGTGCGGACCGAGCTTGGTCTTGAGGATGGCGAGGCGGGTCTCCACATCGGGAGGCTGGATGTCGGCCATGAGGCCACCCTCGAAGCGGCTGCGCAGGCGGTCCTCGAGGGTCGGGATGTCCTTGGGCGGCCGGTCGCTGCTCACCACGATCTGCTTCTGGATCTCGTGGAGAGCGTTGAAGGTGTGGAAGAACTCCTCCTGGGTCCGATCCTTGCCGGCCAGGAACTGGATGTCGTCGATGAGGAGGACGTCGACGGTGCGGTACCGGTGCCGGAAGTCGTTGGTCTTGTTCTCCTGGATCGCGGTGATCATCTCGTTGGTGAACTTCTCGGAGGTGATGTAGGCAACCTTGGGAGAGCGGCGGTGACCCTCGCGCACGGCATGGCCGATGGCGTGCATGAGGTGGGTCTTGCCCAGACCCACACCGCCGTAGAGGAAGAGCGGGTTGTAGGCCTTGCCGGGGGCGTCGGCCACCGCACGGCAGGCGGCGTGGGCGAATCGTGACGAGTTTCCGACCACGAAGCTGGAGAAGGTGAAGTTCGGATTGAGGCGGGACTCGCCGGCGGGGGCGAGGTCCGTCTCCGGGGCCAGGTCGGAGTCGTTGAGGGGGGCCGGCTCGTCGCGCGGAGGGCTGGCCATGGGGTCGATCGTGATCTCGACCTGGCACTCGTGCCCGAGGAGGCCGGAGAGAACCTCCTGGATGACGGAGACGAAGCGCTCGGAGACCCAGTCCCGAGCCAGACGGGTCGGAACACCGATCACGAAGCGCTGGCCGTCACTCTCCACCAGGGTCGCCGTGGCCAGCCAGGTTTCGTAGCTGGGCCGGGCCAACTGGAAGCGGAGCTCCTCCTGGGCNNCGAAGCCAAAGCCCAACCTCCGCGTACCGAAGCCACTTGTCCACAGGATGTGAACAGGAGTGGATAAACTTCGACGTCGCTGCCGGAGGGGCCTGTCAAGGTTGGCTGGGGCGACTGGGGGAGCTCGTCCCGCCGGAGCACCCGTCAGTCTAGCAATGGCAGAGGCACTCGACAACCGGCGGGCGTGGCCCCTGCGCGGTGCCCGACCGCCGCGGCCGGATGGAGAGGAAGGACGGAGGGGAACCTGGCCGGGGCGCACCCCGGCACCGCCCCGTGCCGCTTCCGGGAGGTGTGGGTGGCTGGACCGAATATACTGGCGTGACCACGCCGTCCGGGCGCGGCGCTCCGTGGCGTCCCCGGACGCGATTTGCGATGTCCTCACGGCAGGAGAGATCCGATAAAGCGAACCTTTCAACCCAAGAAGGCGTACCGCCGCAAGACCCACGGCTTCCGGATCCGGATGTCGACGCCCGGTGGACGCAACGTTCTCAAGGCGCGCCGCCTCAAGGGACGGAAGCACCTCACCCCGACCGGCCCTCGCTGACGGGCAGCGGCAGGCTAGCTGGACGTGGGCGATTCGCCTTCGTGCGCACGTGGCGGTGCGTTGGCCGGGCCGGCACGGTACGAGTCCAGGCTGCTCCCAACGGACGCGACGAGGCACGCCTCGGTCTGTCCGTGCCGGGCATGGCCGGTGCCGTGGAGCGGAATCGGGTTCGCAGGCGGCTCCGCGAGGCGGCACGCGGGCTGCACGACCACCACGGGTACGACCTGATCGTGAGTACCGACGCCTCCGCCCTGAGGGTTCCGTTCACCGTGCTCCGCGACCAGGTGGAGGCGGCTGCGCGCGGGGCCGTCGCCCGTGCGAGCGTCGCCGCGGGCCCGGTGGCCCCGGGTCACGCGCCGGCCCCAGGCAAGCCATGACGCGCTTCAGCCTCTGGTTCATCCGCATCTACCAGGTCACCCTGGGGCCCGTCTTCGGGCTGATGAGCAGCTGCCGGTACTCGCCCACCTGCTCGCGGTACACCGCTCAGGCCATCGGCCGGTTCGGCCCTCGGCGGGGCTGGTGGCTGGGCGTCCGCCGCATCTCGCGCTGCCACCCGGGCTACCCGGGCGGTGCGGACCCCGTGCCTGATGAGTACCTCACCTGGCGCCAGGCGCGGCGCCTGCACCAGGCCGCCCGCAGTGCCCACGGGACCTCCGCCTGATGCCCGGGCCGATGGTCGCCGGGATCGACCTCAACCCCCTCGACCTGCTGAGCATCCTCCGCTTCCCGATCGGCTGGATGATCGAGGAGCTGAGCAAGGTCTTCAACGGCGTCGGGGTGCTCCGGGCCATCGGCCCCTTCGGGCTGGCCGTGGTGGTCACCACCCTGATCATCCGGGCCCTGGTCTTCCCGATCATGGGCTGGAACCTGCGCACCCAGCGGCGCATCCAGCGCGACCAGCGCAAGGTCGCCCCCCAGCTCAACGAGATCCGGAAGCGGTACAAGGGGCAGACCCGGAAGATCTCGGAGGAGTCGCAGAAGGTCTACGCCGAGCACGGGATCAGCCCGTTCAGTTCCATGTCCGGATGTGTCCCACTTTTGGTCCAGATGCCCGTGCTGTACGGGCTGTACTGGGGCATCCGGGACGTGATCGGCATGGACAAGAAGACCGGGGGCAGTGTCACCTTCGATATCCTGCCGAGTTCGATCCACCTCGGCTTCCTCTGGATCCAGAACGTGGCCCAGACCATCGGGCAGGCGGTGGGGGCCGCCAACAGTCCTTCGACAGGCTGCGCCCTGACCAACGGCAAGGGAGTGGCGATCCTTTGCGCGACGGACTGGGGCCGCATGCTCACCACGCCGTCGCACCTGGCGCTCCTGATCTTCCCCATCCTCACCGGGCTCGCCTACTTCGTCCAGTCGAAGATGACGATGCAGCCGATGCGCCCGGACATGAGCGACACGGAGCGGCAGATGACCTCCTCGATGAAGATGGTCGTCTACTTCATGCCCCTGATGAGCCTCTTCTTCGGCTTCATCTGGCCTCAGGGCCTGACCCTCTACTGGATGACCGCCGCCCTGGTGATGGTCGGCCAGCAATACGCGCTGATGGGCTGGGGTGGCCTGCGGGTGCCGGGCTGGATCCCCGGGGCCGGGCGTACCACCGCGCTCTCGTACTCCAGGAGCGATCTGGACGCGGCAGCGGCGATGCGGGCCGCCGGGACCGGTGGTGGGACCAGCTCGTCCAACGGTTCCAAGAGATCAGGTCGGGGCACGGCCCCGGCCATGAGCATGCCGTCGGCGAGCCCGGGTCGAGGCCGGACCCCGTCGCGAGCTCAGAAGAAGGCGCGCCGCCGCCGCTGAGGCGGTGCGGGCAGGAGGGTGAAAGGTGACCGAAGCTGAGGCCGTGGGCGCGGTCGAGGAATGGGCGAGCGTCGAGACGAGCGGCCAGACCGTGGAGGAGGCCATCGCCACCGCTCTCGCCGAGCTCGGCGCGGCCTCCGACGAGGTCTCCATCGAAGTGCTCTCGCGACCGGCTCGGGTGCTTCCCGGCGAGAGGGTGTCGGGCGCGGCGGAGGCCAGGGTCAAGGTTTCCAAGCTGGACGAGCACACCGCCAAGGCGAGGACGACGTTGGCGGAGCTGCTGGAGCGGATGGGTATCGAGGCCCGAATCGCGACTCGCCGGGCCACGCGCACGCCGGGCGGGCCGACGGCGCCGCCCCTCCTGGACGTCTCGGGGGACGACCTGGGCCTCCTCATCGGCTGGCGCGGAGAGACCCTCAGGGCTCTCCAGACGGTCGTGAACCTGATGATGGGAGACAACGAGATCGGGTCGGGGCGCCGGGTCATCCTCGACGTGGAGCGGTACCGTGCCCGGCGCGAGGAGCAGGTCCGGGAACTGGCCCTCCGTCTGGCCAATCGCGTGAAGCGGACCGGCCAGCGGTACACGCTGGACCCGATGCACGCCTACGAGCGCAGAACCATCCACCTGACCCTGGCTGACGACGAGGGCGTGCGAACCGAGAGCACCGGCAAGGAGCCGGCCCGTCGGGTGGTGATCCACGCGACCGGTCCGGCGCAGCCTGACCTCCCCGAGCTCCCGGATCGCGTTGGGCGGCCGCCACAGCGGAGCGGTGGGTTCGGCGACACCGGACGGGGCGGCGACCGCCGCCCGTCGCGCTGACAGCGCGGCTGAAGCCCGCTTCCTGGGCGGTTCCAGCTCGGATGGCCGTGGAGCCCCGTCGGGAGCGTCGCAACCCGGAGCGCATACACTCGCGGGACCGATGACCTCCCGCGACGTCCCCTACGAGTTGCAGCGTCTGCCGAGCGGGGCGCGCCTGATCGCCACCCCGATGCGGGAGCGGAGGTCGGCCGCGGTCGCTTTCATGTTCGGGGTCGGGTCCCGGTACGAGATCGGGGCGACCGCCGGGCTCAGCCACTTCATCGAACACGTCGTCTTCAAGGGAGGCGGCCGCTTCCCGACGGCGCGCGCGGTCTCGGAGGCGATCGAGAGCGTCGGCGGGTCGATCAACGCCTCGACGGACAAGGAGGCGACCATCTTCTACGCGAAGGTGCCGTCCGAGCACATGGCGCTGGCCTGTGAGGTGCTCGGGGACATGGCCTTCGCCCCGGTTCTCGATGCCACGGAGGTCGCCAAGGAGAGGCAGGTCGTGATCGAGGAGCTGCGGATGAGCCTGGACAACCCCCAGGACCACATCGGCACCCTCTTCGACGAGGTGATGTATCCGGACCAGCCCCTGGGGTGGGACATCGCCGGCACCGAGGAGACCGTGCGGAGCTTCGACGTCGAGGCCTGCACGGAGCATCTCGCCCGCCATTACCGGCCGGGCCGCTTGGTGGTGAGCCTGGCCGGGGCGATCGAGCCCGGACAGGCCCGAGAGGCGGTGGAGAAGTCCGTGGGCAGGTTCGGGGAGGTGGCTGCCGATGGGCCCGCACCGGCCCTCGAGGCGGCAGGGAGCGCGCTCCGATTCATCAACAAGCGCACCGAGCAGGCCAATATCATCCTGGGCGGCTACGCCTGTTCCTACCTCGACCCCGGCCGCTACGCCCTCGACCTGCTCAACGTGGTGCTGGGGGAGGGGATGTCCAGCCGCCTCTTCCAGGAGTTGCGCGAGGAGCGGGCCCTCGCCTATGACGTCCACTCCTTCGCCGCGAAGCTCCGCGACAGTGGGTGCCTCGGCATCTACATCGGATGTGAGCCCCGGCGGGCCGTGGAAGCGGTGAAGGTCGCCGTGGAGGAGCTGGGTCGCCTGGTCGACCAGCCGGTGGAGGCCGAGGAGCTGGGCCGGGCCAAGGAGTACGCGAAGGGGCGCCTCCTTCTCCACCTCGAGGGGACCGGGGCGATGAGCCAGTTTCTGGGGCAGCAGGAGCTGCTCGCTGCGGAGGTCCTGCTCGCCAGCGACGTGGTCGCCGCCCTGGAGGCGGTCACCGCGGAGGAGCTGAGGGCGACCGCGGCGGAGGTCTGCCGGCGTGGGCTCCGAGCCGCCGTCATCGGCCCCTTCTCGAAGCCCGAGCGTTTCGAGAGCGCCCTCGCCCGGGCTTCGTGATCGGGACCGTGGCGGAGTGCCACGAACGGGATAGTCGCCGGACGTTGATCAAGGAGTGGAACGAGACCTCATGACCCTGGAACGCACGCTCGTCCTGGTGAAGCCCGACGGGGTCCAGCGCGGCCTGGTCGGCGACGTTATCGCCCGGCTCGAACGCCGCGGCCTGCACCTCGTCGGTCTCAAGCTGATGCGGATCGACGAGGCTCTGGCTTCGCGCCATTACGCCGAGCACGTGGGCAAGCCCTTCTACCCCGGGCTCGTCCGCTTCATCACCTCGGCGCCGGTGGTGGCCATGGTGTGGGAGGGGCCGGCGGCGGTGGCTCTCGTCCGTTCCACGATGGGCGCGACCAACCCGGCCACGTCGGCACCGGGGACCATCCGGGGCGACCTCGCCGTCTCGATCGGGACCAATATCGTCCACGGCAGCGATTCGCCGGAGCGGGCTGCCGTCGAGATCGAGCTCTTCTTCGGCGCGGACGAGCTGGTCACCTGGGAGAGCGCGGTCGCCGAGTGGACCCTGGGCGGCTGAACCAGCTGACGGTGTCGCGCCCTTCGGGGAGCGCCGTCAGGTCGCGGAGGGGTCGCCCCGGCTGAGGCGGGCCAGCTCGCGAGCGATGCGGCGGCGGCGCCGGAGCGGAGCGGCGACCAGGACGAGGCCGCCGACCGAGTACCCGGCGGGGAGCGGCGTGGGCGTCGACGTGGCGACCAGGGTGAGCCCGGCGCCCAGGCCTCCGAAGCTGCTGAGCGGCCAGATCCGGAGGATGGCCTTGGCGAGGATGCGGTTGCGCGAGACCAGCCCGAAGAAGCGGGAGTCACACGACTCGTTGCGGTTGTCGCCCATGACGAAGTAATCGCCGGCGGGGATGTGGAGCACCTCATTGACGGCGTCGGCGGTGCCGGCGACCGGGAATTGCGGCCCCTGCTCCCAGGCATCGGGGAGGAACGGCTCGGCGACCCGGTCCCAGGGCCCGGTGCCACCCGGCTGCACGAGCAGCTGCGCCGGGTTGGTGTCGGCGTCGATCTCGATTTTGTCCCCGGGCAGGCCGACGACCCGCTTGACGTAATCGGCAGTGGTGGCGTCGCACTGGTGCGGGGGGTTCAGGATCACGATGTCGCCGCGCGCCGGGTTGCCGAAGAAGTAGGAGATCTTGCTGGCGATCAGGAAGTCGCCGCTCTGGAGCGTGTTCTGCATGCTGTCGCCGTCCACGCGGACGGTCTCGATGCAGCTCCAGATGAGCGCATAGAGGACGACGGCGACGAGCAGAACCTCGAGGAGGTCGCGGACCCAGGCATTCCCGGGCGCCGCCGGAGGGGCGGGCTCAGCGGCGGGAGGCGTGGGGACTGCGGGCGGGGTGGAGACGGCGTGCTGCTCCATGCTGCGGCTGGCGACGGAACGGCTCCTCGGGAGCGGCAGCGCACCGCGCCGGGAGAGGGACGGATCGGGGCACCGCCTCGCTGCGCATCCCACGAGGGCGGGAGAGGCGCGACCCCGCGCCACCTGGCGCCCGATTATACGGCCGCTCCGTGCAGCCCCCCCACGCTGCGACAATGGATCCCATCGGCGGCCGGCCATTCGGCCCGGTCATCACTAGGCGGAGGACGCAGATGGCTCTCCTGACCCTCTCCCCGTACAAGGCCAAGGAGTTCCCGCTCAGCGGCCTGCAGGGGATCTCCGACCATACCCTGGAGATCCACTTCGGACTTTATGCCGGGTATGTCAAAAACACCAATCTCCTGACCGAGCAGCTGGTGGACCTGTCCGGCAAGGGGCAGGCGGCGACTCCCACCTACCACGAGCTGACCCGGCGGCTGCCCTTCGAATACAACGGGATGGTCCTCCACGAGTGGTATTTCGACAACCTGACCCGGGACGGTGGCGGGGAGATCTCCAGCTCGTCGCCACTCGGCCGGGCCCTCGGGGAGTCGTTCGGCGACATCGAGACCTGGAAGCGCGACTTCACCGCGATCGGCGGGATGCGCGGGGTCGGCTGGGCCGTGACCTACCTCGATCCGGCCACCGGACGGCTCTCGAACCACTGGATCACCCTGCACCAGGACGGCAACATCGCCGGATTCAAGCCGGTGGTCGTGATGGACGTCTGGGAGCACGCCTTCCTCCTCGACTACAAGCCCGCCGAGCGGCCGAAGTACATCGAGGCCTTCATGGCCAACCTCAGCGCCGCCACCTGCGAGGCTCGGTTGACCGGGCAGGAGAGGCCGGTCGGCTGAGTGGGCCGGGGGTCTAGAGAGGCGGACCGCCGAGGCGGCGGTAGAGGGCGTCGAGGTCCTCGTCAGCGGCGAAGTCGATGAGCAGGCGTCCCCCGTGGCGCCGACGCTGCAGGATGACGGGGAGACCCAGAGCCTGTTCGAATCCGCGCCGGAGCTGCTCGTCGTCGGGCGAGAGGCGCGCTGGCGGCGTGGATCCTGCTCCCGGCGCTGAAGCCGCCAGGCGCCGGGTGCCGGCCGCGTACTGCTGGACGAGACGCTCCGTGTCGCGCACGGTGAGGCCCTCGTCGACCGCTCGCCGGCCCAGCTCGAGCATCTCCGGCTCGTCGTGGACCGCCAGGATGGCGCGGGCGTGGCCGGCGCTGAGGGCCCCCGAGGCGACGGCCTCCTGGAGGGGAGCGGGCAGCTGGAGCAGGCGGATCGCATTGGTGACCGCCGGGCGGCTGCGACTGAGACGCAGGGCGATCGCCTCATGGGAGAGGCCAAAGGCGTCCGCGAGGCGCGCGTAGGCGGCCGCCTCCTCGATGGGGTTGAGGTCCTCGCGAAGGAGGTTCTCACTGAGCGCCATCTCCAGGGCGTGGCGGCCGGACTCGGACGCGGGTCGCAGGATGGCGGGGATCTGGCCGATGCCCGCCTGGCGCGCGGCGCGGAGCCGGCGCTCGCCGGCGACCAGGCGGTAGTCGTGAGCGTCGGGCTCCACCACGATGGGATGGAGGAGGCCATGGAGCCGGATGGAGGCAGCCAGGGCGGAGAGGGAGACGGCGTCGAACTCGCGCCGGGGTTGCTCGGGGTTGGGACGGACGCGGAAGGGGTCGATCTCGATGAGGACCGGGCCGCCGCTGCCCATGTCCCGCGCCGGGTCGCTGCTGGCCAGGAGGGCGTCGAGGCCGCGGCCGAGGCCGTGACGCCGTGGCGAGGCGGCGGTGGGAGGGTGGCCTCCGGTGCTCTCCACGCTCATGCCAGCAGGGGGGCGGCCATGAGCTCGGCGTCGGCCTGGAGCCGGGCGTCGAGGTTGACGGCGAGCTCGCGGTAGGCGTCCGCGCCCCGGGAGCCGGGGGCGTAGGAGGTGATGGGAAGGCCGTAGCTCGGCGCCTCACTCAGCCGGACGTTGCGGGGGATCACGGGATCCAGCACCAGGTCTCCGAAGCGCTTGCGCACCTCGTCGACCACCTGGTTGGCGAGGGTCAGGCGACCGTCGTGAAGGGTGAGCACGATGCCGGCGATGCGGAGCTGGGGGTTTAGCTCGCGGCGGAGCAGGCTGACGGTGTGGGTGAGCAGGCCGAGACCCTCCAGGGCGTAGAACTCGCACTGGATGGGGACGACCAGCGCCCGGGCCGCCACCACCGCGTTGACGGTGAGGAGCCCGAGGCTCGGCGGGCAGTCGAGGAGCACGTAGTCGAGAGGGTCGTCGGCGAGCGCCTCCAGCGCATAGGAAAGTCGCTTCTCGCGGCGGGCGACGCCGACCAGCTCGATCTCCGCGCCCGCCAGTGCGATGTCCGAGGGTACGAGGTCGAGGCCGGGGATCGAGGTGGACATGCGGGCTTCGGCGATGGATCTGCCCAGCACCACGACGTCGTAGGTGCTGGCGGGGATGTCGCGTCGGGCCACGCCCAGCCCTGAGGTGGCGTTGGCCTGGGGGTCGCAGTCGATGATGAGGACCCGCCGTCCGATCTCCGCAAGGTGGGCCGCCACGTTGATCACCGTGGTGGTCTTGCCCACCCCGCCCTTCTGGTTGGCGACGGCGAGGACCAGAGGCGGCATGGCTGCGATTATGCGGCGCCGGGGCGAGGCCGAGCCGGGGGAGAGAGCTGTGGAGGGCGGGTGGGGAGGGCGGGCAGGCAGGGCTTGTTTCACCGTCATGATCCCCGTGAAACGTGGGCGGCCCGTCATCGACCGTGTTTCACCGTCATGATCCCCGTGAAACACGATACCCTGCCACGCTGTGGACGCCCCCGCTGCTCAGCTCGACGGGCTCGCCGTCGGATACCTGCTCGGGCTGCTCGTCGGCGAGGGGCACTTCGGAGGGGATGGTCGCCAGCCGCAGGTCACCCTGCGGATGCACGTCCGCCACGAGAAGCTCTTCCGCTGGCTGACCGCCACCTTCCCAGGCGGGCGGCTCTACGGCCCCTACCATCACGGCGGGCGCCACTACTACCAGTGGATGGCCCGCGGCGACTACCTCCGCCAGGTGCTGGTCCCCCTCATCGCTGCCCACCGCGACTGGCTGGACGACCACGCCGGCGGCCGCTTCGACGCCATGTGCGAGCGCTATGGGATCTCCGAGCCCGGTCCGGGCCCCAGCTCCGAGCCCGGCGGCGAACCGGCTTCCTGACCACGGAGAAACCGGCGCGGCGACACCGGCACCGTTCACCCGGGGCAGGAAACTCTCGGAGACGATTGCCAGGCGCATCCACGCCCATCGCCGCCACCCCGCGGGGAAGATGGAGCAAACGGCCGTTTGGCATCTGATGAAGGAGCCGCGCTCACAGGCGGCCATTCGCCTCCCGCCCGTAGAATTCGGAAGATGTCGGTGGTGAGCCAGATGGAACGCTGGGTCGTGCGGGGGAAGGATCTGCAGCGCCGGATGCTGGCGGCGCGAGAGGCCCACAGGTTCCCGCTGCTGGCCAAGGAGGCCCAGCACTGGACATTTCTCGCCGCGGTGCCCCCTCGCGAGGTATTCGCGGTGATGGAGCAGATGCTCGGCACCTTCCCCTTCCGATTCGAGCTGACCGGCGAGAGCTCAGCGCGCATCGTCGAATTCCGGCGTAAGGGACTGATCGGCCAGTGGTCCCGGCACGTCGAGATCCACACCCGGTGGGTGACCTGCGAGGCCAGGACCGAACCATCGGGGACGGTGGTCACCGTCGTCGCGAGCAAGGGCCGTGGGCCGGTGCCCCGCGCTCTGCAGCTCGTCCAGCTGCTCACCCGGGGCAGCGAGGATGCGCGGACGGTGTACCGCCACCGGGCGATCCCCGCCGGGCCGGTGAGCCTGATCGCCTCCTGGGCTGGGATGCCCTACGAGCTCTTCACGGAGCCGCGCCGGGACGCGCCGCGCGGCCCGCGGGTCCTGACCGCCAGCGGCATCGAGGCCATCCCGGGCGGCAGCGGCCCCTTTACCAGGGTCCGGCTCTCCGACGGGACAGAGGGCTTCATCGAGACCGATCAGATCGTCGCCGCCCCGGAGGCATCCACCCGCGAGGCCCAGCTGGAGGCGGCGCGCTTCGTCTGAGACCGGCGCNNCACCGAGCCGGCTCCAGAAGAAACAGAACGGGGTGCCCACCCGCGTGGTGGACACCCCGTCTAGCGCTCGGAGACGTCACGACCGCCGTGAGCGATCGCGTCTCACAAGGTCAGGCTCCCGGCGATCAGCAGACGCCTCGGGCGCTGGTCGGCTGGGGCACCGTATGTGGGCAATCAATCATGGGCATGACCCTCCTTTTCTCGGAGTGCCGCATCGCCCCATACCGCAGAGCGTCGTGGATGATCAGGCGCGGGGAGGCGGTGGGCCGGAGACGCTTGAGAAAGTGTAACCGGTGCCCACCCTGCGCGTGGCATGCGCCCACGCTTGCGAGTCCAGGCGATCTCTCAGAGAGGTTGCCTGCCGGAGACGCCGGTGTCCCGCGTGTGCCACCAGCCGACCTCGTCCTCGCCGAGCCGCCAGCAGAGGTACACCGGCCGGCCCTCCCTCACCGACGGGAAGTCGCAGAGGCCGGTGGCCAGGTCGCGGAGGATGACGCCCATCTCGTCGATCTCATCGAGCAGAGCCTGTATCTCGGCTGCGGCAAGGAAGACCGACACGGCGGCCTCGGGCGAGCCGTTGGATCGGCCGGCATGGGCCAGACGCTCGCGCCCCTCCACCGCAGCGTCCGAGCCGGCCGCCTCCTGCAGGCCGCGGATCAGATCCACCAGGCGGGGGAGCAGCGCATCCGCCTGCGCCTTGTCGAAGAGGTGCTCAGAGGAGAGGGACACACTCGGATCCTCAGGGACCGCGCCGCCGCTAGTAGATGCCGAGCTCCAGCTTGACCTCGTCCGAGGCCATGGTGCGGGGGTCCCACGGCGGGTCCCAGACCAGGTTGACCCGCACGTCCTCGACCCCGGGGAGCGGGGCGCAGACGGCGTGGACCTGGCTCTGCAGGATGCTGGCCAGCGGGCAGTAGGGCGAGGTCAGGGTCATGTCGACGGTGAGCAGCCCGCTCTCGTCGACGGCTGTCCCGTAGACGAGTCCGAGGGAGACCACATCGATCCCGATCTCCGGGTCGTAGACCTCCGAGAGGGCCTCACGGATCATCTCGTCGGAGGCCCGGAGGATGGTGCCGGGCCCGGACTGGGCCGGCGCGGCCCCCTCGAGCGGGCTGACGGCCACGGTCGGTTCATCGCTCATGCCGCGTCTCCTTCCTGCGCTGAGTCGAGGGCCTGCAGGATCACGCTGCAGGCGAGGGTGGCGCACTTGACCCTGACCGGGTACGCCCGCACCCCCTGGAGCGCCTCCAGGTCTCCGAGCTCGTCGGGTCGCCCGTCTGCCACCAGCATCTGGCGGTACCGCCGCGCCAGGTCGACCGCCTCCTTCCTGGGCAGCCCGGCCACCTGGTCGCAGAGCATGCTGGCCGCCGCCAGGCTGATCGAGCAGCCCTTGCCCGTGAAGGCGATCTCCGACAGGCGATCACCCTCGAGGCGCCAGGTCAGAGTGATCTCGTCGCCGCAGAGTGGGTTGTCAGCCTCCAGGCTCCCATCCGCGTGATCGACGCTCCCGCGCCGGCGAGGGTTGCGATAGTGGTCGAGGATGATCTCGCGGTAGAGGTCGTCGTCGACTGGTGTAATCCCGACTTGCACACTCAACATTGTACCGTTCCTCAACAGCGGACCAAAGGGACATCCAGCTATCGAGAACCGCCGGTGATGCCGGCGGGCTCCGGGCCGATCCCGGTTCCTGCTTCAACGGGGCGTGCCGGGCGAGGCCCGGTCTGACCGCCCCTCGGACAGGCGTTTTCCGTCTCCGGCGCACTGACGGCGACAAGGGGGTGCCCCGCCCGGCCTGCCGGGTGGGGTGGGACGTCCGGGTGAGCCCACCCGGCGAGGTTGATCGCGG
>PLXL01000011.1 GCA_003153215.1 Candidatus Dormiibacterota bacterium | reverse complement strand
GTGAAGGCTGCGGCCACATGGACCTCGCCATGGGTGTCGACGCCGACGGTGACGCCGGCGGCGGGGTCGTGTGCGATGCTCACAGATGCCATCCTCATGTCCTCAACACCCCCGCTCTGCGGGGCCTGACTGGGGTTGGTGAGTCAGTGGGGCGGGCGGACAGGACTGAAACGGGCCGCAGGGCGCGCTTCTATGAGGTCACGTCCCGTCCCACTGACGACACCGGCGAGCCTTCCGCTGAGCGGGCCGACGAATCATTTTCAAGGCACGGGGCCGGTCACTAGAGGGGTCAGGCCCGTGCGGAAAGCTCTCCGGTGCCGATGATGAACATCCCACCGGCTATGGCGGCGCCGGGCTGACGCCAGAGGTTCTGCACACCGTCCACCAACGTTCAGCCCCCTCTCCCCCCAACTACTACGACTACTTGTCCACACCCCCAGATTCTTTCAGTCACTTGAGCAGGGAGCGGCATCTATACCCGCGCTGTTCCGACTGCCCCGCGTGACGGAGGTGCCGGAGGCTCATCCGGTCACCTCACCACCCTTGACCACCCCGGTCTCCGCACCGGCTCCCACCCTCTACTCACCGATCCAGGTCAGAGCACGGTGGGGCGCTCCCGCCTGCTCAGCATCTCGATGGTCACCTCGAGCGCGTCGAGGGCGTAGCGAATCCGGGCCAGCGCATCCTCCACCCGATCCCCCGGCAGCGCGAGGTAATTCTGCCAAAGGCGGCCGGTGCGGATCAGCATGATTCGCCCGACCTCCGCGTAGGCGGTCTCGAGATCGGCGCAGAGGCGCTCCATGCCCGGCGTGGACTGCAGCTGCGCCCTGTTCCTGTCCCACGCCCTGGTCCGGAGCAGCTTCTCGGGCAGCCGTGTCCTTCCGAGCGCTTCGTCGATCTGCCCATCGGCGTCGCCGAGCTCTGCCACCAGGAGACGCAGGACCGCAAGGGGCTGCGCCACGGGGGACGCGTGACCGGTTCGCGCCCCGGAACGCGGAAGTCGACGCCACCGCGCAAGTAGATCGGGCATCCTCAGCCCAGGCTAGCATCCCCCCGGCGCTTGCCGCTTATCCTCGAGCTCCGACCTTCAGTCGAGCGCCGTCGAGTCAGGGCCCGCCAACAGATGGCCGGGTAAGCCGGCCATCCCGCACGTAGCACACGAGATGGAACAACCCGATTTCACGCCCGACGAGGAGCGTGTCGAGGGAGGCGCGTGCTGAGTACCACGGCAGGTCCCAGCCCATGAAGTCGCGGTAGCGGATGCTTTCGCCGTAGGGCCCCTGGCAGAGGACCGCGAGGGTGATGTCGCGCGAATGCAGGTAGGACAGCTCCGCGACCTGGGAGGTGACCCACGTGCAGCCTTCGCACTGCTCGGCCGCGGGGTGGCCGGTGTGCCACATGAAGTAGTAGGCGATAAGCTGTCGGCGTCCCTCGAAAGCGTCGAGCAAGGTGAGCGACCCGTGGGGCCCGATCAGCTCGAGGTTCGAGTCCACCTCGACCATGGGCAGGCGCCGTCGGGCCGCGGCGATCGCGTCGCCTTCCCGCGTGTGCGCCTTCTCCCGAAGCCGCAGCCTGTCCAGTTCGGTCTGGAAGGTGGCCCGGTCGGCGACCGCAGGTAGGCTCGGTGCGTTGGTGGCGTTGGCCGCAGGTCCACCGAGGTTGGTTGATTCGTCCTTCACGACCGCCCCCTTCGTTGTTCCGGCGACAACCCGGCCTGGTTTCCGCTGCGATCATAGTCTCGCCCCGGGTGACCCTCCAGGCCTCGATCTACATCCGAGACTCCGCCCTCCTGGTGCTCGGTCCAAAGTCGCGTCTCTGCGTGATCAGCAGAGCGATCAGGCCCCCGGTCTCCCGCCCACCCGGGTTTCATAGCTCGCGACCGAAGCCGGGGCACCTGTCGGGGTGGGCGTGGGCCCCGGAGTGGGGCTGGGGGTGGCGGACGGCGACGGGGTTGGCGTCGAGCTCGGCGCCGTGGGCGAGGGCGTCGGGCTGGGGCTCGCCGTGGACGAGACCGTCGGGCTGGGGCTCGCCGTGGGCGAGGGCGTCGGGCTGGGGCTCGCCGTGGGCGAGGGCGTCGGAGTGGGGCAGGTCGATGATCCGCCGCTGGAGCAGTCGGGAAGGGTTCCTGCGGGCGGCTCGAAGGCCTCTGGCCGCGGCAGCGAGTCGATGAAAGGCTCGTCGATGTACCGCGCCGGCCCGGTGGTCCCGAAGATGTTGTCCATCGGGGCCTGTCGGTTCTGGGCCCCATCGGTGTCGCCGACCCAGGTGGCCACCACCCAGCTCGGGGTGTACGCCATGTACCACGCGTCCACGTAGCTGTCGGTCGTTCCCGACTTCCCGGCCGTGGTCCAGCGGAAGTCCAGCCCCCAGTAGTCCGGGTAGCCAAGCAGGATATGGGTGATCGCCCACGCCTGGGAGGCGGTCATCACCTGACGCTGATCGGGATCGGTTGCGGGGGCACTCCAGAGGACGTCGCCGCTTGCGTCGGTGACCTTCAGGATCGTCTGCGGTGCCACTGTGTGCCCGCCGTTGGCGAAGGCGGAGTAGCCGACCGCCTGGTCGAGCACCGACGTCGCCGAGGTCCCGATCGCTGAGCTCAGGTCGTTCGCGATCGGTGTGGTCACCCCCACGGAATGCGCAAAGGCGATGATCTTCGCCATCCCGATCATCTGGGCGGCCTGCTCGGTCGGGATGTTGCGAGAGTGGAGCAGCGCGGTGGCCGCGGTGACGTCGCCCTCGTACTCCCGGTCCCAGTCCTGCACCCCGCCGAGGGCCGTGGACTCCGCGGCGGTGTCCTGGAGGATCGTGTTCGGGGTTATGGTGCCGTCCTGGAAGCCGGTCTCGTAGACGTAGGGCTTGAAGGACGAGCCCGGCTGCAACCCGTCCAGGGTGACGAAGTCGTCCTGGCCATCGATCGCCGGGTCGTTGTAGTTCGCCGATCCGACCCACGCCAGCACCTGGCCGTTGCTCGGATCCATCATCAGCAGGGCCGCGTTGTTGGCCCCGCCTCCCATCCTCGGGAGCCCCTTCTCCACTGCGTTGTCGGCGTCCTCCTGGTAGGTCAGATCGAGGGTGGTCGTCACGGTCAGGCTTCCGTAGAAAGCGCCCGGCTCATCCTGGAG
>PLXL01000050.1 GCA_003153215.1 Candidatus Dormiibacterota bacterium | reverse complement strand
AAGTGGAGGCGCCCGCTGCGCAGCTCCTCGACGACGTGTTCGGCAACGTCGACGCCGCGCTCCCGGGCCTCGTCGCAGAGGTCGAGGGTGCTGCGGTCGAAGCTCGGATAAGAGGACGTCCAGCCGAGCCGCGCCGCCAGGGCGTTGAGGTCGGCGATGGTGCGCCCCTTGAAGAGCCGGGCGCCCTGGCGCGTGGCGAACTGCTCGGGGGTGAAGACCTCGTAGCGCCACTGGTCGGAGGCCAGGTACCAGTACGGGGTTGCCGCCTGGTGACGAGGCGAGCGCACCCAGTCGAGAGCGAAGGCCACCGTCTGCCAGCCGGTGAGCGGGCGCACCTTCTCCTGCCCCACGTAGTGGGCCCAGCCGCCGCCGTTCACCCCCTGGCAGCCGCAGAGCAGCAGCAGGTTGAGCATGGAGCGGTAGATGGCGTCGGCGTGATACCAGTGGTTGGCCCCCGCCCCCATGATGATCATCGACTTCCCCTGGGTCTGCTCAGCGTTGCGAGCGAACTCGCGGGCGATGCGGGTGACCAGTTCGGCATCGACGCCGGTGATGTCCTCCTGCCACGCTGGGGTGAAGGGCTGATCGGGGTCGAGGAGGTCCCGGGGCCAGGTGCCCGGCAGCCCCTCCCGAGACACACCGTAATGGGCGAGGAGGAGGTCGAGGACGGTGGTGACGAGCCTCCCGCCGACGTGCTTCGTCGGCACCCCGCGGGGCATGGGGGTCGCCGCACCGGCCTCCGCGTCGAACCGTGCCAGCTCGATCGACACCAGCTCGTCGTGGCTGCCGAGGAGGGTGAGGATCGGGTCGATGTCACCGAGGTCGAGATTCCAATGGCCTTCCCCCTCGGCGCCCCAGCGGAAGCCGTTCGAGCCGCGGGGTACTGCGGTCGTTCCGGTGTGCGAGTCGATGAGCACCGTCTTCCACTCGGCGTTCTCCGAGTCGTCCCCGAGGTCGGAGGCGCGGAGGAAGCGCCCCGGAACGTACGCGTCCCCGTCGCGGTCGAGCGTCACCAGGAAGGGCAGGTCGGTGAACCGCTTAGCGTAATCGGTGAAGTACGGCACCGTTCTCTCGACCCAGAACTCGCGCAGGATGACGTGTCCCATGGCCATCGCCAGGGCGCCGTCGGTTCCCGGCGCGGCGGGCAGCCACTCGTCGGCGAACTTGGTGTGGTCCGAGTAGTCGGGAGAGACGACCACCACCTTCTGACCGCGGTAGCGGGCCTCGACCATGAAGTGGGCGTCGGGAGTGCGGGTGATCGGCAGGTTACTGCCCCACACCAGCAGATACCCCGCGTTCCACCAGTCCCCGGACTCGGGGACGTCGGTCTGCTCTCCCCAGACCTGTGGTGATGCCGGGGGCAGGTCCGCATACCAGTCATAGAAGCTGAGCATCACTCCGCCGATCAGGGAGAGGAAGCGGGTGCCGGCGCTGTGCGAGACCTGGGACATCGCCGGGATCGGCGAGAACCCGGCGATCCGGTCGGGGCCGTAGCGCCGGATGGTGTGCACGTGCGCCGCGGCGACGATCTCGGCCGCCTCGTCCCACGAGGCGCGGACTAACCCTCCCTTGCCTCGAGCCGACTGGTAGCTGCGCACCCGCTCAGGGTCACCGACCACGTCCGCCCAGGCCTCCACGGGATCGCCCAGCCGGGCCTTCGCTTCCCGATACATCTCGAGGAGCACGCCGCGGACGTAGGGGTAGCGAATCCGGAGGGGTGAGTACGTGTACCAGGAGAAGGAGGCGCCCCGGGGACAGCCGCGAGGCTCGTACTCGGGCATGTCGGGTCCGTTCGACGGATAGTCGGTCTGCTGGGTCTCCCAGGTGATGATCCCATCCTTGACGTAGACCTTCCAGGAGCAAGACCCCGTGCAGTTGACCCCGTGGGTGGAGCGGACCACCTTGTCGTGCTGCCAACGGTCGCGGTAGAAGGACTCCCATTCCCGCTTCCCGGGCGCCGTCGCGCCCCAGCCCCCGCTGGAGGGGTCGGCGTTGCGGCGCAGGAAGCGCGTCGTGCGGATCAGGGGGTTCAGTTCGCCAAGGCTCATCGCTATTCAGGCCTCAGAGGAAGCACGGCGCCGGCGGCCATTATCCACGACGGCCCGGACCCAGGGGGGCCACCCGCCCAGCCCGGATGGCGGCCCAGGGGGTCGCGGTGGCGTGGTCTGCCGCGGTTAGGGGCGGATCGACAGCGCCCAGTCACAGGAGGCACATTCGTTAAGTTCCCCGGGCCGCCCCTCCGTATCACGCCGGTTCGAGGCGGTCGACGGTTTCGGACGAGTCGGTCCGGCCAGGGTCGCCAAGGGGCAATAAAAATGGTAAACTACACTAGAAAGCTAAGGAGACGTCATGCAACGCCAGGGAAGCGGGGCCGATATGGATCGGTGGCCGGTCGCCGGAACCGAGGGAAACATCGGCTCCGGGTCGGGTGCGATGTTCTGTTGCCCCCGCTGCCAGCAGGAGTATCCGCTGCGTTCCCTGGTGTCCCGCTGGTCCGAGTGGGGTCAGATCTGCTGGTGTGCGGGAAGCGCTGAGCTCGATCTCGCCTGCCCGGTCTTCAACACGGGGCCGCAGCATGCGGTGGCTGAACGATGATGCCTGAGGCGGCGATCGACCCGACTGATCTGAGCGCCACCTCTGGAGCCGCGGGCCAGGGGCAGGGGGTAGTGGTTTTCGGCGCATGCGTCACTGACTGCATGTGGTGCGGTGACCACAACCGGCTCCTCGCCGTCACCTCCGCAGGGGTCATCAGCCGCTGTCTGCGCTGCGGTGAGGGGGCGGTGCTCAAGAAGCCGCCGACCTGGTGCCCGGAGGTGCGAAGACGCAGCCAGCCGAGAGCCGTACCGGTCGAAGCAGGGAGTCGTTGAACGGAGGAGATCGACGATGGACAACGAGATTAAGCACATCCTGGCGCTGATCGGAAGCGCCCGGTCTGCCTGGGATCAGTACAACATCCAGCTGTCGCTGCCACCCGCTGACACCCCTCGGCTGGCGCAGGGCCATCCCTGGGATGCCTACAACAATGGGCGGCGGGCGCCCCAGGCTCGTCGGGATCCTGCCGCGGTCGGGGCCGCGTGGAACCGCCTCCAGGGCAGCCTCGTCGAACTCTCTGACACCGCCAACCGGGTTCGCGGCCGGCTCGCTCTGGCCCCGGTCAGTGCCGCGCTGCCCCGACCCGACGATCGCCGCGTCGGGGCCTTCAGCCGCGTCTGGTCGACGGGTGACCCTCACCCAGCCTCTCCGGATTCTCGTTCCGAGACCGCTAGCGTTGCCGGTGCGGACGCCTCGGGCGCAGCGCGCGGGAGCCTGGCCGGGCAGCCTGCTCTGGTTCGCTGATCCTCAGCCGGTGGATCGGCGTTCCCCGTCAAATTGCGCTTCGCAGCCGGTCTGGAAGGACGGTGATCAGCCGGTCGAGGAACGCTGTGCCGGTCGTCCCGTCCAAAAAAACGGGGATCGATTGCCACCGCCAGCTTGATGAGCTGATGCGTGACGTGACGAGCGCACCGCTCGAGCCGGTCGCCAGGCACAGGCGTGGCGCAACATCCTCCGGATGGTCCGCCAGCACTTGCTAGGGGGCCGCTGACCAGCAGGGGGACATTGACGCCAGCCCCGGTCGCAGAGCCAGGTGCTGGTCCCGCAGCCCTCGATCCGCTCGATCACCAAGTGTGGCGTCGCGCGATCGCGGCGGTTAGGTATGGGTCGGGCCGCCAGGCTTCGTTGTCGGCGACTCTCGCCTCGAAGGTGAGCCGGGCGGCCCGGTCCGCCGCGTGGACGTGGTCGAGATTGGTGGGCGCCGTCTCGGCCCGCCGCCACGCGAGCTCGACGAAGTCGATG
>PLXL01000173.1 GCA_003153215.1 Candidatus Dormiibacterota bacterium | reverse complement strand
AGGGTGTCGAGCCGCAGCGAGACGGCGTTGACCTGGCTCTCCACGGCCGCCGGGCTGAGCCCCGCCGCGCTCAGGTCGGCGGAGAGCACGTTCTGCTTGGCGAGCGAGACGAGAGCGGCCTGGAGGGTGGGGTCGATCCCGGTCTTGACCACCGCCTGGGGAGCGCCGGGCGTGCCCACGACGAGGGCGTCGAGGCTGCCCGCGCGAACATCGGACCGGCCCTGCGCCTGCGTCGCGATGTCGCTCACGTGCACCTTGAACCCGAGCGACGGCGACGCCGCCTCGAGCGGCTGGGCGAGCGCCGTGGCCGGACCCGAGAAACCGACCTTGAAGGTCGTCGTCGTATTGATCCTGTCGATGACTGCCAGCTGGAGCACGGCGTACAGGGCGAGCAGGGCGACAGCGACGATCGTCCCGATGATGAAGACCTTGCCGCGGATCCTGGTCGCGAACTCGCGGCGGGCGATCAGGTAGACGGCGCGGCGGGGGCTGAGTTCGGCGCGCTCGGGAGCGGCGCTGGTCATGCCGCGGGCTCCTCGGTGATGACGCTGCGGAAGAGCTCGCTGAGCGTCGGCGTGTCGCGGCGGAACTCACGGACCGGGCCGGTGGCGAGCGCCGCCTGGAGCAGGGCCTGGTCGCCGGCGGCGGTCGGGAGCTCGACCAGCGTCCGCGAGCCCTCCACCCGGACCACGGTCGCACCCGCCACCTCCCCCGCCCATCCGGCCGCCGCCCCCGGGGCATCGACCCAGTAGCGGGGAGCGGAGCCGCTGCGCAGCTCTTCGACCGATCCGGCGGCCAGCATGCGGCCGGCGCGGATGATGCCGACCCGGTCGCAGAGCTGCTCGACCAGCTCTAGCTGATGGCTGGAGAAGAGCACCGAGATGCCCGCGTCCGCCTGCTCCCGGAGCACCGCGCTCATGACGTCAACCGCCACCGGGTCGAGCCCCGAGAAGGGCTCGTCGAGGACCAGCACGTCGGGCGAGAAGAGGAGCGCCGCGGCGAGCTGGACCCGCTGCTGGTTGCCCTGGCTCAGTTTCTGCAGCTGCTCGCCGCCGCGATCGCCGAGGCCGAGCCGCTCCAGCCAGCGGGCCGCGGCCGCGCGTGCGTCGGGAGCGCGCATCCCGTGGAGCTCAGCGAGGTAGACGAGCTGCTCGGTCACCCCCATGCTCGGGTAGAGGCCGCGCTCCTCGGGCATGTAGCCGATCCGCCGCCGGGTGGCGAAGGTGATCGGCGCCCCTCCCCACCGCACCTCACCGGCGTCGGCGGCGAGCACGCCGAGGACGATGCGCATGGTGGTGGTCTTGCCGGCGCCATTGGGCCCGACGAAGCCGAAGAGCTCGCCCGCCCGGACCTCGAAGCTCAGCTCCTGGAGCGCGGCCACGCTCCCGTACCGCTTGGACACCCGGTCGATCTCCAGCACCCGGTTGGCCACCAGTGGCGCCTCCTCTTGTAATCTGATATCACTATGATAGTATCAATCCAGGCCGCGTAGACGGCCCCATCTGCGGAGGAGACGAGATGACCGGTGACACTACCCCAGCCGAGGCCCCGCCCAAGGCNNGGGCTGACCCCGGTGCAGCCGGGCGAGGCGCGGGTGGTCCAGCTGTTCGGCCGCTACAACGGCACGGTCCGCAACCCCGGCCTCTGCTGGGTCAACCCCTTCACCGAGCGGCGCAAGGTCTCCACCCGGATCCGCAACTACGAGACGCAGGTGGCCAAGGTCAACGACGCCGACGGCAACCCGATCGA
This sequence comes from Candidatus Dormiibacterota bacterium, assembly GCA_003153215.1. Taxonomy (GTDB): domain Bacteria; phylum Chloroflexota; class Dormibacteria; order Aeolococcales; family Aeolococcaceae; genus Changshengia. Next base: position 1,181 of record PLXL01000173.1, on the reverse strand, counting down.
GATCGCCGCCGTGGTCGTCTGGCAGGTCGAGGACACGGCGCAGGCCCTGTATGAGGTCGACGACTTTGCCCGCTTCGTCGACATCCAGACCGAGACCGCGGTCCGGCATGTGGCCAGCACCCACCCGTACGACTCCCACGAGGACGGTCAGCTCTCCCTGCGGCAAAACGCCACGGAGATCACCAGCCAGCTGACCGCCGAGATCGCGGAGAGGGTGTCGTCGGCCGGGGTCAAGATCATCGAGTCGCGGCTCACCCGTCTCTCCTTCGCNNCTGGCCCGCATCGAGGAGCGCGGGATCGTGGAGCTGGACTCGGAGCGCAAGGCGGCCATGGTGTCCAACCTGCTGGTGGTGCTGTGCAGCGAGCAGAACACGCAGCCCATCGTCAATGCCGGCACCCTGTATCAGGGATAAGAGTGCCGCTGAGGGACGCAGGAGACTGACCCGGTGGGCGAACGCAAGAGCCTGCTGCTGAGGCTCGACCCCGCCGTGCACGACGCGCTCGTGCGCTGGGCGAGCGATGAGCTGCGCAGCAGCAACGCTCAGATCGAATTCCTGCTGAGGCGGGCGCTGGCGGCAGCCGGACGGCTGCCGTCCGGCGCCGGCCCGATCCCGCGACGGGGCCGGCCGCCACGAGAGGCGGACGCGAGCGCCCGGTGAGGCTCGCGGAACCCCGGCGTAGGCTGGATGTCATGGTGGTGCTCCAGCTCCCGCGACGCCGGCGAAACTGGGTCGCCGTGGCCGGCCTCGGCGTGGCGGCCGTCACCGTCGCGGACCTGGGCCCCTACGCGCTCCTCCTCATCGGGCAGGGGAATCCGCCCGGCAGCCGGGTCTTCTTCGTGGGCACATTCCTCGCCCTGATGGCGGTCCTCGGGTTCGCTGGGGCGCTCGCGCGCCGCGCGGTGGCCCGGATGCTGATCTACGCCTTCACCGCGGGCGGCGGGCTCGGGCTCGGGCTCCTCGGCATCGACTCGATCGGCCTGCCGCTGCTCGGGGTCTGCGCGTTCTCGATCTTTGCACTCTCACGGGTGGCGGACCACGTGTCGGCTCCGATCATCGTCGGCACCACCGCCGCCTTCGTGATCCTGATGGTGGGCATCGCGACCACCAGCTGACGCGAGTACCCTGCGGGGTCATGCGGAGCTTTCACCTCGTCGCCGACGTGAGCAGCGACAACCCGGA
>PLXL01000155.1 GCA_003153215.1 Candidatus Dormiibacterota bacterium | reverse complement strand
CTGGCGCCTATGCTCGGCTGCTCGGCTGCCAGGCCGAAGGCGGCAGGCGGCCGAGCAGCCGAGTAGCCGAGCATAGGCGCCAGCGCCCACCAGGAGGCACCAGACGGCCGAGAGGCAGCTCGTGGCCGATCGCCTAGCCTGCCGCCGAGCGAGGCTGAGGAGGCGCTGGAATCGGGGCCATCGCGTCATCAGCCGCCAATGGCTTCGCCGCCGGTGGGATTCCAGGACCATGCGACCTTCTCGAGGGTCAATAGGTCATCGAGTATGCGGCGCTGTCCCGCGCACCACTCCCTGTGCCCGGGTAGGTCTCGCGGCTGTTCGAGAACACGCAGGATCAGTTCCAGGGTCCCACCTAGAGGATGCGGGCCATCGGCCCCTCATCACGCCATCTGAGCTGTGCGACGCGATCGCCTCGTCTGAAACTGTCGGGATGGTGGCCGTATCCCAAGCCATGGCCGGATATGACGCAGCCGTAACGACGCGTCCACGATCGAGCCAATTCGAGCGACCGTCAACCGGGTCCGCGTTTAGCCTGCAGAGCGATCAGGCAATTCACGGGAGGCTGAAGAGGTGCGTGGCTCCGGCTTCGCGCGGGTTGCCGCCGTGGGCGCGTCGCTGGCGGTCGTTCTCGTGAGCGCCCCGGCAGGTTCGGCCACGGCCGCGTCCACGACCCCGACGGCCTCCTTTGTCCTCGACGCGGTGCAGCTGGCGGTGAGCGCTGGCGTGCTGAGCGAGTTGGGCAGCTTCGATGCCGCGCCGGCAGGGAGCGCCCTGCAATCCGCGTCCGCCACCAGCCAGGGCCCGTACCGGGAGATCACCGTCGAGGCGCTGCCCTTCGGGACCGAGAGCGGGGCCGACCCGGTCCTCGGGGTCGTCGCCTCCGGAGGCGCGGCCAGCGCCCGGGAGACCCTGCAGCAGTACCGCGACTCCCAGAATGGCCTCTCGCTGCCGCCGGTCATCGCGACGCTCTTCGGCAGCCAGGTCGCGGGAGCTGCCAACCTGGTCGACCTTCAGGTCGATGGGCCCACGGCGTCTCCGGTCACCGTTATCGAGTGGGTGACCCAGGCGGGGCCGCGCCTCTGGCTGGTGCGCGCCTCCCAGCAGCTGTCCGACTCCTCGACCGCGAGCCGGACCGCGGCGGAGACCGAGTTCTCCGACATCTCGGTCAGTGCCTCGAACCCATCGGCACCGACCACCGTGGGAACGGAGCAATCCGGCGGTGGGAGCTCGGGCACCGGCACGGTGGAGGCCCCCGCGGCCGTCGCGAGCCCGATAGACACCGCGGCGGTGCCGTTCCCGTCCTGGTGGAGCGGCGACTGCGACACCAACAACTACCAGGCCAAAGCCGGGCAGNNTGAGCATGCGCTGGATGTACCTCGCCTGGGATGTCGAGCCTTACCCGGCCAACGGTAAAGGCGTGGTCTGGAACTACGCGACCTTCGAGGGAACGTACAACCCCTCCGGTCCGACGCTGGTCGCGACCGCCAACAATGGATCGGGAGCGCTGCCCCAGCCCGGTGACGTCCTCAGCTACGGCACGACCAGCACCTTCGGGCACACCTCCGTCGTCACCGGTGTCGACGTCGACGCCAACGGTAACGGCAACATCAGCGTGATGGAGGAGAACGCGTCGGCCACCGGGTGGGACACCGTGCCGGTCAGCGACTGGGTGCTCGGGGGCTTCGACGGCGGCGTCAGCGGATGGCTGCACGATCCCGGCTTCTCGGTCACCCAGCCGCGGAGCTCGACACCCTCTCGGCTGCTGGATACCAGAACTAGCCAGCAGACGCTCGGTCGCAATAGTAGCCTCAATCTCACGGTGACGGGGGTCGATGGGGTTCCGACGACAGCCGCCGCAGTGGCGTTGAACGTAACCGTAACGGACACTACCGCTGCCAGCTACCTCGCTGTTTATCCTGCGGGAGGCGCCCAGCCAGTCGTCTCCAATCTCAACTGGGTACGAGGCGAGACGGTGCCCAACTCGGTCATCGTGCCAATTGGAACGGGTGGCCAGGTGACCATCTACAACCACACTGGCAGCACCGACGTGGTGGTGGACTTGGAGGGCTACTTCGCCCCTGAGTCCGGCGCAAGCACGGCTGGTGCTTACGTTCCCCTCACCCCTGCCCGCATCACCGACACTAGGGCTGGCAGCGGCGACCCGAACGCCGGCGACACGCTTGGAGCGGGCAGTAGCCTCAACGTGCAGGTTACCGGCGAGGGCGGGGTTCCCGCCGGAGCCACCGGTGCCATCCTGAACGTGACCGTGACTGACACCATGGGCGCCAGCTTTCTCACCGTCTACCCGGGCGGCACGATGCCGACAGCCTCGAACCTCAACTGGACTGCAGGCGAGATCGTGGCCAACCGGGTCCTGGCTCCTCTGAGCAGCACCGGTTCGATCACCGTCTACAACCACACCGGCAGCGCTGACGTGGTGGTCGACGTGGATGGCTACTTCACCAACGGCACGGCCACCCCGCCCAGCAGCGCCAGCTTCTACACCCCGACCACCCCTGCCCGCATCATCGACACCCGGGCTGGCAGCGGCTACCCGAACGCGGGCGACACGCTGGGAGCGAACAGCACTCTTCCCGTTGACGTGATCGGCGAGGGCGGGATTCCTGCCTCTGCGACTGCGGCCGTGCTCAACGTTACCGCCGCCAACACGACGGCGGCCAGCTTCTTCACCGTCTACCCGGGTGGCACGATGCCGACCGCATCGGACGTCAACTGGGGTACCGGACAGGTCGTTCCGAACCTCACGGTGGCGACTCTGACCAGCATGGGCTCGATCAGTATCTACAACCATGCCGGGAGCGCAGACGTGATCGTCGATGCCTTCGGGTATTTCGCGGAGTCCACGGCTCCCACGGCTCCGGGCGCTCCGACCACGCTGACGGCCACCGCTGGCAGCGGCGAGGTGGGCCTGGTGTGGGCGGCCCCGTTCTCCGACGGCGGTTCGGTCATTACCAGCTTCAACGTTTACCCCAGATCCACCGATCAGGTCGGTCCCCTGACANNTTCGATGACCGCAACCTGGTGGCCCACGCCGGTCTGGCCCTGACCTCTGAGCTGGCGGCTCGGCTCGAGGTGCGGAAGCTCATCCGAGAGCGCCTCCACCTCGGACACGGCGTCCCCGGCGCCGCCCATGCCGACCTCAAGGCGATGACCTTGATCTCGGCCCTCCTGGCCGGGGCGGACTGCATCGACGACGTCGACCTGCTTCGCTCCGGCGCCACCGAGCAGGTGATCGGCCAGTGGGTCGCAGCACCGTCCACCATCGGCACCTTCCTGCGCGCCTTCACCTGGGG
>PLXL01000001.1 GCA_003153215.1 Candidatus Dormiibacterota bacterium | reverse complement strand
AGGAGGCGATGGCGACCCCCAGGCCTAGCCGGCGCAGCAGCGCCACCGCCGGGTCCGCCCCCTCCATCGCCTCGCCGCGGGCCCGGATGTGGGCCACCATCCGGTCGATGACCCGATCCGCGATGGCGGCATCGCTGGGCTCGCCCGCCTCGGCACCCGGCCAGGGGCGCACCCGGCGCCAGTGGGCCACCACCTCGACGATCCGCCGACCCATGGTGGCGAGCATGTCGTCCTCGCTGAGCCGGATGCCCAGCTCGCCGAAGACCGCGGTCTCGGCAGCCCGCCAGGCCGGCTCGGTGTCGATGAGGAGCCCGTCCATGTCGAGGACCGCGGCCCGGATCGCGGGTGCGGTGGCGGTGTCGCTCATGGTCGGGACTTTGCCAGGTCGGCGCCGCCCGCGGTCCTCCCGCTCGCCGCCGGCAGGCGCCGCCCCGGTGCCGGGTCGACCGGAAGCGCCCACCGCTATCCTTGCCCGATGGACCCGAGCCGGATGCTGGCCTTCGCCGGGGTCGCCCTTCTCGTCATCCTCTTCCCGGGTCCGAGCGTGCTCTTCATAGTCAGCCGGTCACTGTCGCTCGGACGGCGTCCGGCCCTGATCAGCGTCGCGGGCAACCAGCTCGGCGAGTTTGCCCAGGTGTGCGCGGTCGCCCTGGGCATCGGTGCCGTGGTCGCGGCCTCGGCCACCGCCTTCACCGTTATCAAGCTCATCGGCGCGGCCTACCTCGTGTATCTGGGCGCCCAGACAATCCGCACCCGGCACGCGGCCGCTGACACCGCAGCCGCCCCCACCGGCACGCGCCGGCGGCGGGTCTTCTGGCAGGCCTTCGTGGTCGGCATCAGCAACCCCAAGACGACGGTTTTCTTCGCTGCCGTCCTGCCCCAGTTTGCCGATCCGCGGCTCGGTCACATTCCACTCCAGCTGCTGGTGCTCGGTCTGCTGTGGGCGGGCATTGCTCTGGTCTCCGACACCGCCTGGGCGCTCGTCGCCGGCACCGCCCGCGGCTGGCTGACCGGCTCGAGAGCGCGCCTCAGCCGGGTTCGGGCGGGCAGTGGGGCTGTCATGATCGGGCTGGGCGTGGCGCTGGCCGTCTCCGGGCGCCCGACCTCCAGCTGAACGGGCTGTGGCTCGGGATCGTGAGCCGAGCCCGGTGCCTACCTTGGCGCTGTTACGTCGGAGACTCAGTCGGACGTGCGGCGGCGGAAGAGGAAGACCGCCAGCGGGACGCAGATCGCGAGCAGCGCCGCTGACCACAGCAGCGCGGCCGCCACCGGGTGCTGCATCGGCCAGTCCTGGATGAGCGCCGAGGGGTTGGGGTTGCCGAAGAGCTGCCGGCAGGCTGCGGTGACGGAGCTGACCGGGTTCCAGTCGGCGATGACGCGCAGCCAGGCCGGCATCCCCTGGGTCGGGACCATGGCGTTGGAGACGAAGGCCATGGGGAAGAGGACGATGAAGCCGATCGACATCGCCGCCTCGACGTTTCTCGCGACCAGGCCGACGCAGCCGAAGGTCCAGCAGATCGCGTAGGTGAAGAGCAGCGCGATCCCTAGGCCGGCGGCAACCGAGAGGATCCCGGTGGTTGGCCGCCATCCGATCACCAGCCCCGCGACGACGACGATCGTCGTGCAGATCAGCGCCGACAGCAGATCGGTCACCGACCGAGCGATGAGGATCGAGGGCCGCCACATGGGCAGGGCTCGGAAACGGTCGATCAGCCCGGTGTTGAGGTCGGTGCTGAGACCCACCGCCGTCCCGTTGGAGGAGGTGATGAGGTTCATGGCGAGCAACCCCGCCAGTGCGAAGTCTGTGTAGCTGCCTCCCGGGATGGGGATTCCGGAGCCGAAGACGAAGATGAAGAGGAAGGTGAAGAGGATCGGCTGCAGGGTCACGTCGGAGAGCTGCATCGGCTCTCGGAGGATGTGGATCAGATTGCGCCGGATCAGAACCAGGATCTCTCGCAGCCGCTGCCCGAACCAGGCGGGCGGTGCGTCTCCGATGGTGAGGGTGCGGACGCTCATGCCGTTGCGACCTCCCGTTCGATGGCGGTCTCCTCCTCGGCCGTCTCGCGACCGGTGAGGGCGAGGAAGACGTCGTCCAGGGAGGGCTGGTGGACCTGCACGTCGTCCACGAGGATGCCGGCGCGGTCGAGGGCGCGAACGGCCGCGGTGGCGATGCCGGCGCGATTGAGGACGGCGGCGCGCAGCCGCCGCCCGTCATGGCTGACGTGGGCCTCACCCTCGAGCAGGGGCTGGAGCGCGAGGACGGCCTCCGGGCGGGGGGTGCTCAGGGTCACCTCCAGCCGCGCCGACCCGGTCTCCGACTTCAGCTGCTGGGGCGTCCCGCTGGCGATCACCCGTCCGCGGTCGAAGACCGCGATCGAGTCGGCGAGGTGGTCGGCCTCGTCGAGGTACTGGGTGGTGAGCAGCACGGTGCAACCGTCCCCGACCATCCCGCGGATCACCTCCCAGACCCCGAGCCGGCTGGCCGGGTCGAGCCCGGTGGTCGGCTCGTCAAGGAAGAGGACGGGCGGCGTCATGATCATGCTGGCCGCCAGGTCAAGGCGCCGGCGCATACCGCCGGAATACCCCTTGGTCTGACGGCCGGCGGCGTCGCTCAGCTCCAGCCTCTCCAGCAGGTCGGTGGCCCGCTGCCGCGTCGCGGAGCGCCGGAGCCCGCTCAGCTGGCCGACCATCTCCAGGTTCTGCCTTCCGGTGAGCAGCTCATCGAGGGTGGTCGCCTGGGCTGCCACCCCGATCCGCCGCCGCACCTCAGCTGGCTGGGCGGTGACGTCGAAGCCGGCGACCGACGCCCGTCCCTCGTCGGGATGGCTGAGGGTGGTGAGGATGCGGATGGCGGTGGTCTTGCCGGCGCCGTTGGGCCCCAGCACGCCGAGGATCGCACCCTCGGGGACGGAGAGGTCGACGCCGGCCAGGGCGACGGTCGCGCCGTAGTGCTTGACCAATCCCTCCGCCTCGATCATGGCTCTGTTCGGCACGTCAGTCCTCCGGCGCCCGTCGGGGCCCGGTGGGGGCGGCCGCGATTGTGGTTTCGTACACGTGGGGTACCTTCACTGAGGTTGGTGGGCGATATGGCAACGATATATCGTGATAGCTCTACATACAAGCATCAGGCCGGGGAATCCCGGCTGGGGGGTCAGCCGATCAGCGGTGGGACGGCTATACTTACTAACCGCATGGTAAGTGATTTGCTTACCGGCCGTCAAGTAAACAAATCATGACGGCCGGCGGGCCGATGGGGTTCGGCGTCCCTCCTGGCCCTCCAGCGCCGGAAGCGGAAGCGCCGGCGCGAGGACGGCGCGGTCACCGCGTGCTCGTCCACGGACCGCACCCGTCAGGCGGCGGCAGGGTCGATGGATCCGGGACCCGGGAGCGCATCCTGGCGGTCGCCCTCGACCTCTTCGTCGAGCAGGGGTACGAGGAGACCTCGCTCCGCCAGATCGCCGAGCTGGTGGGGGTGACCAAGGCCGCCCTCTACTACCACTTCCGCTCCAAGGACGAGATCCTCCTCACGCTGCATGAGCCGGTGCACGAGCTGATGCGAAACGCCATGGCCCGGCTCGAGGACCCCGCGTCGGGCGGGGGGATGTGGATGACCTTCCTGGACTGGCTCATCGACCAGGTGGCCGCTCACAGCCGACTGCTCCTGATGTACCAGCGCAACGCCACCGCCCTTGGTGAGGTGCACCGGAAGGACCACCGCGGCCCAGAGCTGGAACCGGAGCAGCTCTTCCTGAGCAAGCTCCGCGACCCGGCGCTCAGCCTCGACGACCGCGTCCGGATGGCCGGCTCGCTGGCCGTCATCGTCGCGGGTGCGGCGCTCGCGATGCAGCCGGGCGCCAGGACCGTGGATCCGGCGGAGCTCGCCAGTGTCCTGCGGGTCGCGGTGCGCGACCTGATGCGGGCGGGCCCGCCGCCTCCCGCTCCCTCGGCCCCGCCCCCTCCGGCGTAGGGCGGATCGCCGCCGATGCCGACCGCCGACGTCAACGGGATCCGCATCCACTACGAGGTGCACGGGGAGGGCAGGCCGCTCCTCTTCATCCTCGGGCTCGGAGCCGATGTCTCGGAGTACACCGCCCTCATCGATCAGCTGGCCGCTCGATCGCGGGTCATCGCCTTCGACAATCGCGGCGCGGGGCGCACCGACAAGCCCGATGCGCCGTATTCCATCGAGCTGATGGCAGCCGACGCTCTGGGCGTCCTGGACGCTCTCGGCATCAGCCGCGCCGACGCGCTGGGGATCTCCCTGGGGGGCCGCATCGCCCTGGAGCTCGCCCTCGGTCACCCCGAGCGCGTCGAGAAGCTGATCCTGGTCTCCACCTCGGCCCGGGTCGTCCGGAGCCGGCGGCGCAGGCGCCTCTACCCCATCCTTGCGGGATTGCCGCTCTTCCGGAGCCGGTACCCGCAGCCGCGTTACGCATTCGTCCGCCAGATGGAGGCCTCGACCGGGTACGACGCCCGCCCGCGCCTGCACCAGCTCACCATGCCCACGGTGGTGCTGCACGGGCGCAGCGACCGGGCGGCCCCGCTCGGCATGGCGGAGGAGCTGCATCGCGGCATCCCCGGGTCGCAGCTGCTCACCTTCACGGGCGGCCACCTCTTCTTCATGATCCGGGAGCGGCAGCATTTCGTTGACGCCGTGGCGGACTTCGTCGGGCAGGGTTGATGGCGGCGCCCGAGCGGCTCGACCTCGGAGGCGGCCTGGTCCTCCGCCGGTGGTGCCCGGCCGATGCCGAGGCGCTGACGCTGGCGATCGCCGAGAGCATCGAGCACCTGCGGCCGTGGATGCCCTGGGCAATGGGGGCGAACCTCGAGGAGCAGCGCGCCACCCTCGCCAGATGGGATCAGGAATGGGATGGGGGTGGAGACCTCTGCTATGGCCTCTTCCTCGGTCCGGTCGCCCTGGGCGCCTTCGGGCTCCACCGCCGCATCGGTCCAGACGGGCTGGAGATCGGGTACTGGGTGCACGCGGCGCACACGCGGCGTGGCCACG
>PLXL01000096.1:627-4234 GCA_003153215.1 Candidatus Dormiibacterota bacterium | reverse complement strand
GCGCCTGGATCTCAGAAGAGCGCGGAGGCCAGCTCCCCGCGCACCGCCTCGACCGCTGGGTCGCCAAGGCGCTCCGCTGCCAGGGCGCCGAGTACGACCCGCCGCAGCTGCGCCCGCTGCGGCGGACCGGAGTCGCGGATGGCGGCGATCAGCTGGTGCAGCACCGCGGCGTCGGGATCCGCCCCGGCCAGAGCGGCCAGCGCGGGGTCGCCGCCCCGGCGGATCTCGATCCGGGCTCGCAGCCCGTCGCACACCTGATCGTCGCGGACGGCCGCCAGCACCTCGTCAGCCTCGTCCAGCCGCCCCGCCTCCAGCAGGAGGGCCCCGAGCGCGCGGCGGACCGTCACGTCGTCCGGCTGAGCCAGGACGGCCGCCCGCAAGCCCGCCTCGTCGGAGGGGGGCGGGGGGGGAGCGGGAGCAGGCGCCAGATGGTCGAGGAAGCGCTCCACCTGAGCTCTCGGCTGGAGTCCGACGAACTCGGCGACCAGCTGTCCGTCCCGGAACCCCTTCACCGCGGGGATGCCCTGGATGCCGAAACGAGCGGTGACCTCCGGGTTGGCATCGACGTCGAGCTTGGCCAGGGTGACTGCGCCGTGGAGCGCGACAGCCTGCTCGAGGATGGGGCCGAGGGTGCGGCAGGGGGCACACCAGCCGGCCCAGAAATCGACGACGACCGGGCGGACGGACGATGCGGCGATGACGGCGGCGTCGAAGGTGGTGTCGGTCACGTCGAGGATGGGGGCGGCGGTGGTCATCACCCTCGATTCTGACCGCCCGGCGCCGATCGACGCCTCCATCGCCTCCCTCCCGAACGGCGCGGTTCATGACGCCCTCCGCGCGTCTCCAATGCGCTACCTTTTGCAACGTTCGCGGGGACGCCCGGCACCCTCGCCACCATTCACGGCTGGGCCGGCGGATCGCCACGGCGCCGCTCAGGCCCCGCCCATGAGGACCCCCATCTGCCGATGTCGCAGGAGCAGCGCGCTGTGACTGCCCGGAGCCGAGATCGCCTGGCGCGGCGCTCCATCCTGGCCCTCGGCTCGGCCCTGCGCGGGGGTAGCCTGGTCATCCGCGAGGACTCCGGGACAACCGTCCTGGGCCACGGCGGGAGATGCGCTCACATGACCGTCCACGACCCGCGGGCGTGGGGCATGACGGCGACCGCGGGAGGGAACGGTCTGGGGGCTGCCTACATGCGCGGGTACTGGGACACCCCGGACCTCACCGGGCTGCTCTGCCTGCTGGCCCACAACGTCGGCGGGATCAACCGCCTGACCGCGCCCCTCGCCGCCGCCCGGCAGGTTGCGGGACGGATTCGCTCGCACCGGCCGACGCGCGTCGCGGACCGCCGCAACATCCACGCCCACTACGACCTCGGGAACAGCTTCTTTGAGCTCTTCCTGGATCCGACGATGGCCTACTCGTGCGCCATCTTCGAGCCCGGAGACGACCTGGAGGCCGCGTCGCTGCGCAAGTTCGACCGCATCTGCGACCGGCTGCGCCTGACGGCCGACGACCACCTGCTGGAGATCGGGACCGGCTGGGGCGGTCTCGCCATTCACGCCGCCCGGCGCAGCGGCTGCCACGTCACCACCACCACGATCTCGCAGGAGCAGTGCGAGTATTCGCGGGCACGCGTCGCCGCGGCCGGCCTCTCCGACCTCATCACCGTGCTCGACCAGAACTACCGCGACCTGAAGGGCACGTACTCGAAGCTCGTCTCGGTCGAGATGATCGAGGCCGTCGACTGGCGGCTGTACGACGAATTCTTCCGCTGCTGCGAGAGGCTGCTCGCACCGGATGGGCTGGCCGTGCTGCAGGCCATCGTGATCGAGGACCGCGCCTGGTCGGCCGCGCGCTGGCGCGAGGACTTCATCAAACGGTACATCTTCCCGGGGGGATTCCTGCCCTCGGTCAGGTCGCTGGCCGATGCCGCCAACCGGGCCAGCGGGCTCCGGCTGGTGGAGCTCGACGACATCGGCGCCAACTATCCGGTCACGCTCCGCCACTGGCGCGAGGCGCTCGACGCGGCGCACGACCGCGCCGTCATGCTGGGCTTCGACGAGCGCTTCCTGCGCATGTGGCGCTTCTACTTCGCGTACTGCGAGGCGGGCTTCCTGGAACGCCGCATCAGCGACGTCCACATGACCTTTGCCGGCCGCGCATGGCGGCGGATGCCGCAGCGCCGGGGGGACGTGGCGGCCGAGGTCAGCGNNGCCATCTCGTCGAGAGCGCCGTCCGGCGTGTCCGCATTGCGGATCAGGGCGAGGAGCACGTGCTGGTTGCGATCGCGGGCCAGCCGGATGAGAAGCTCGGCAGGCGTCGCCGTGTTGGCTGCCACCTGCGCTCGGACCGTGTGCGACCAGTCTCGCGCGAGCCGGGCGAGGAGGTGCGGGGAGGCGGTGTCGTTGGCCGCCACGCCGCGGCGCACCCGGGTCCGCCAGTCGCGGGCCAGGCGCTCAAGCAGCTCCGGGGGCGTGACCGGATTGAGCGCGACCTCCTCTCTCACCCGGGCATAGGGATCGCCGGCGAGCCGGGCCGCGACCTCCGGGGGCGCCGCCCGGTTCGCCGCGACGGCGGCGCGGACCTCGCGCGCGGGGTCGCCCGCCAGCCGGACCAGTACCTCCGGGGGTCCGGTCGCGCCTCGGACTGCGCGCACGCGGATCTCCCGCTTCGGGTCGGAGGCGATCGGCGCCTGGGTGTCGGGTGCGGCCTCCCGGTTGGTGGCGGCGACCCCGGCACGCGCTTGGGGGGAGTCCTGGCCGGCGTCGAGCCGGGCCAGGGTCTCCTGAGGGGTGTTGGGGTTGGTGGCGACCCGGCGACGGACCTCGTGGGCCCGGTCGTGGCCGAGCCGGCGGAGGGCGTCGGCCGGGGTGGCGGGGTGGGCACCGACCTGCCCACGCACGCTGGCGTCCCGGTCGCGGGCGAGAGCCCTCAGGGCGGCAAGGGGGGTCGACGGGTTGGCGGCGACCCGGCGGCGCGCCAGGGCGGCGTGGTCGGTGGCGAGCCGGGTGAGTAGTGGGAGAGGGCAGGCTGGGTTGGCCGCCACGCGGCTCCGGATGCCGCCGCTCGGGTCGGCGGCGAGGCGGGCCAGTTCGTCCGGTGCGGTGGTGGGGTTGGAAGCGGCGTCCAGGTCTCGGTCCGGGACGACGCACGGCGGTAGCTGCAGCGGGCTCGGGGGCGGCACCCCGGGATGGTGGCACGTGGGGTCCCGTCGAGCGCCGGCGGGTCTGGTCGAGGGAGCGGCTCAGCGGCGACGCCCCAGGGCGCCCTCAGGAGGAGATGGTCAATGTCCTGCGGCGACAGCCGTTACGGTGGGGCGGGCGCGCCGATTATGGGTCGCAAGCGGGTCAATCGGTCTGCGACCGGCCTGCGGGCACCAGTGCCGTGCTGAGCTGGTGGAGAACCGCATCCCCACGAGCCCCATCCGGACGCAACGGCTCTCGCTGGTGCCGCTGCACGAGTCGACGCTGACCGCACTCTCCGAACGGGACCATGCGGCCGCGTCGAGGCTCCAGGGCCTGGATCTGCCCGCCGAGTTTCCGGCGCCGTCGTCGGCCGTTGCGGGTTTCACGGCCCGCCGGGGGCGGTCGGCCGCGCGGAGATC
>PLXL01000096.1:0-560 GCA_003153215.1 Candidatus Dormiibacterota bacterium | reverse complement strand
GTTGCGCATCATGATGTATGCTGGGGGCATGCGGACCACGGTGGACCTCGATGACGATGTGGCCGCCGCGATCGACCAGCTGCGCCGCGGTGGTTCGGTAGGTCTCAGCGAGGCCGTCAATCAGCTGATCCGTGCCGGGCTGCTCCAGGCCCCCAGGGCCCACCGCTTCCGGCAGCGCTCCGCCCCCCTTGGGCTCAGGATCGATGTCTCCAACGTCGCCGAGGCCCTCGAGATCCTGGATGGGGCCGGCGGCCGCTGATGCTGATCGACGCCAGCGTGCTCCTCTACGCCGCCGACTCGGCGAGCCCCTTCCATGAGCGGGTGGCGACCTGGTTGGAGGGTGTGTTGAACGGGCCCCGGCGGGTGGGCTTCGCGTGGCCCGGCATCATCGCCTTCCTCCGGATCGTGACCCATCCGAAGGCCCTGGACCGGCCTCTCACCGCCGCGCAGGCCTGGGCCTACGTCGAGGAGTGGCTGACCTGCGACAACGCCTGGATCCCCCAGCCCACGCCCAACCACGCGGCGGTGCTGGGCGGCCTGATCACCTCCGCGGGTCTGCG
>PLXL01000036.1:2392-3137 GCA_003153215.1 Candidatus Dormiibacterota bacterium | reverse complement strand
GGACGGCGCGAGGCGTCTTTACCCAACGGGGCAAGCTGGCCTTCGGGCCCCTGGAGGTCCGCCTCGGCGACCCCTTTGGCCTCTTCCACAAGACGGTGCGGCTCGCGGAGACCGGCACGGTGACGGTCTACCCTGCGATCCACCCGGTCGACGCGGTGCTCCGCCCCATCTGGACGGGGGGCTCCTTCGGCGACGTCCCCCACGGCCGCGGGCTCGACATCCCTCCGGACATCTCCTCGGTCCGTGACCACTCGCCGGACGACGGCCTGAGCCGCATCCACTGGCCGTCCACGGCGCGGGCTGGGCGGCTGATCAGCCGCCTCTACGAATCGCAGCAGAGCTCCGACGTGATGGTCATCCTCGACCTTGGTCGCGGCATCCATTTCGGGGAGGCCCCCGAGTCCACCCTCGAATACGCCGTGTCGCTGACCGCATCGATCTGCCACGCGGCTCTCGCCCGGGGCCAGGCGGTCGGATTGGTCACCAACGACCGGGTGGGCACCGCCATCGGGCCCGGTCGGGGCGCGACCCAGCGGCTGCGCATCCTCGAGTTCCTCGCCACCGCTCAGGACCAGGGGCGTCGCGGGATCGCGGCCACGATCGCCGCGCACGGGCGCGGCTGGCAGGGCCGGGGCGGGCTCATCGTGGTGACCAGCGATCGGGAGCCCGACTGGGTGGAGGCCCTGGTCGAGGTCGGAGCCCGCGGGCAGCGGCACCTCGCCGTCATGGTCGATCCGACCAGCTT
>PLXL01000036.1:0-2381 GCA_003153215.1 Candidatus Dormiibacterota bacterium | reverse complement strand
CGCCGCCCGCCGGGTCGCGGCCCGATCTTGCCCGGGATCGGAGGGCGGCGAGGGACCGGTCCCAGAGCCGGCCGGAGGCGTTTGTGGCGGCGACGACCGAGCCGGTGGCTCCGGCCGGGATCGGTGCCTACCTGATCGCTATCGGTCTCATCCTCGCGACCACCGCGGCGGTGCTCGCCGGCGGCTGGATCGGGGGTGCCCAGGCAACCCTGCTGGTCGCTGTCGTGGCCGTTCTTGAGGCCGTCCTGCTGGGACGCTCGGGCATCGGCCGGCTTGCCGCACTGGGGCTCGCGATCCCTCTCTGCGCGGCTGTGGTCGTCCCTACGACGATCGGCCTGCTGCCGGCCTCGGTGAGCCACCTCGGGTTCCAGCACACCGTCGGCGAATACATCGTCCAGGCCTTCGGCGGGCTGCTGGCCACCGGCCCGGACTACTTCATCCAGTGGGCTTTCATGGTCGGGCTCTCGACGATCATCTGGGCTTGCGGGTACTGGCTGGGCTGGGTGGCATTCCGGGAGCGGCGCGGGGTCCTTGCCGTCCTGCCCGCGATCGTGGTCCTCGCCGTGAACGTGCTCAACGCACCNNCGCTGCGGGGGTTGCGGAGCCGCTTCATCACCTCGCTGGCCGTCGCCGCGATCGGGGTGGTGGCGGCCAGCCTGCTGATCCCGCCGCTCACCTCCACCGACATCGCTTCCGACCTCTTCAATGGGGCCGGTAGTGGCGGTGGGAACGGTCCCGGGGGGCGGGCCGTCAAGGTGGGTTTCAACCCGGTGGTCGCACCGGGCGCCTCCCTGGTCAACGACCCCGTCCCCGTCCTCACCTACCACACCGAACAGGGACAGGGCGCATATCTCATGGCGGTCAACGACACCGTCTTCATCGACGGGAGCTGGATTCCCGCCCTCCAGTCCGGCCAGCTCCCCGCCGACGTCGCCCAACCCGTGTTTGCCGGGCCCATTCCCCGCGACTCGAGCGCCCTGGGCGGCTCGCGGACCACCGTGACGGCGGACATCACCTACGCGGTCAACGCGGCTGCCGCCACCGGGGCCTCCGGGGGGAGCCTGGGGCTCTTCCCCGGCGATGCTTCCTCCATCAGCCACGCCGGTACCGCCGTCGGCCAGGTCGACTCGAGCTCGGCCAGCCCCAGCCCGAGGGTCAGCATGCCGGCGGCCACCAGCACCCCCACGCCCCGCCCCGCCCCCACCCCTCCCGCGGCATCCTCCGGTTACTGCGTCGGGGACCGCTGCCCGGCCGGCACCTCCAGCACCGCCTTCCTCACCGTCGACGAGGTTGACCTTGGGTCCGCAACGATCACCAGCCTCGTGACCACCGGCTCGATGAGCGGCGCCACGGTCAGTCAGCTCGAGGCTGCCGGGACCGACTACCCCGCCTGGCTGCTGAGCGACGCCGCTCCCCTGGTCGCCGAGGGAGCCTCGGGTGCGGCCACGCACCAGGCGACGGCCATCGCCACGCTGGCCCAGCAGTGGACACAGGGCATCACCGACCCGTATGACCAGGCGACGGCCATCGATAGCCACCTCCGCAGCTCCGCCTTCACCTACACGCTAACCCCGCCCAAGACCCCGGCGGGGGAGTGGCCGATCGTCTACTTCCTCGACACCACCCACGCGGGCTACTGCCAGTACTTCGCGAGCGCGATGGGCGCGATGCTGCGCAGCCTCAAGATCCCGGTCGAGCTGGTGACCGGCTACGGACCGGGAACCGCGACCGGGCACTTCACCGCGGCGCACCAACCCATCTTCCGGGTGAGCAGCAGCGACGCCCACGCGTGGGTGCAAGCGTACTTCCCCGGCTACGGCTGGGTCGCCTTCGAACCCACCCCCCCGTCCCTGTACGGCGACTACCTCGCCTTTCCCCGCGGCGGCCCGACCGCCACCCCGAGCGCGGCGGTCATCCCGCGCGCGACCCCGCGCGCCTCCCGGCCCACCCCGCCGCCGGTGACCGGGTCCACCGCGACCACGTCCCCAGGCGGTCCTCCCCCGGCCTGGCTCCTCGGCTTCCCCGCGGGCCTGCTGCTGATCGGCGTTCTGGCTCTCCGATGGTGGCGGAGGCCCCGCTCCCTGGCCGGCGTCTGGCGCCGCCTCGCCCTGGCCGCGCGGATGACCGGGGTCCGGCACGACGCGGCGGAGACCCGCAGCGCCTTTGCGGGACGGTTGTCGCGCGCCCTGGGTGGGGGCGGGCCGCCCCTGCTCGGAGCCGAGCTGGGGACGGTCGCCGCGGTGAGCGGCAAGGCGGAGTTCTCCCCGGACGGCCTCTCCGACCCCGATCACCGCCTCTGGCGGGACACGTGGGCGTCGCTCGCCCCCGCGCTCACCCGGCTGCTGCGCCGCCGGCTGTTGCGCCGCCGGGCGGCGGTCTAG
>PLXL01000157.1 GCA_003153215.1 Candidatus Dormiibacterota bacterium | reverse complement strand
ACCGCGTCGCCCAGGTACTCGAGCCTCTCGTTGTCGTGGCCGGGACCGCTCGGCTCGCCCCGCTCGTTGTTCCAGGAGGCGTGGGTCATCGCCTCGCGCAGCAGTGACGGCCGCCGGAAGTTGATCTGCAGGCGCGCCGCCAGGTCGTCGAGACCCTTCTGCTCCTCATGGCTCAGCTCGAGGCGGGAGGTGTTGTCGGGGAGGGGGCCGTCGGGCTGTGCGAGCTGGGGCGCGGTGAGGGATGGCTCAGCGGGGCGCTCCAGGCCGAGCGGCAGCTCGGCGGGCGCTGCCGGAAGCTCGCTGGTGACGATCACCGCGACGGGGGCCGGACTCTCGGCAGGCGGTCGCGCCGGCTCCGAGCGAGCTGCATCCGGAGAGTCGGTGCCGGCCGCCTTCGCGGCTCCGGACGGCCTGCGGGAGCGGGGGCGGCGGCGGCGCGGCGACGCCGGCTCGCTTCCGGAGGGGACCGGGACGTCCGACCCCCCCCCGCCCGCATCCACGACGCTGCCGGGGGCGGGGTCGACGACCACCACCGGCTTGGGGCCCGCCCCGCCGCCGGTGCCCGAGGAGAGCTCGGGAACGGGAGCCGCTAGCTCTCCGCTCCGCTCTTCTCCTTGATGTACTCCCAGGCCTGCCCCACCGTCCCGATCCTCTCCGCGTCCTCGTCGCTGATCTCCATCTGGTACTCCTCCTCGAAGGCCATGATCAGCTCCACGAGGTCGAGCGAGTCCGCGTTGAGATCCTCTACGAAGGACGCCTCCGGCGTCACCTGGTCCGGCTCCACGCCGAGTTGCTCGGCGACTATCGTCTTGAACCGGTCGAACGTCACGTCTGGCATCAGTCGTCAGTCCTTCTTTGTTGTCAACGTGGGCAGCTTCGGGTTGGGGGGAAACAATACCGCGTGGCGGGGGCTCCTTCGCATGGATCGATGAGATGGGGTTCTCGGCGACGCCGCCGGGGGCGCCCCCGGGAGCGTCGGGTGGGCGGAACGCGTAGCGTCCCGACGCCCCGTCGACGAACCCGTCCGGAGCAGGTTGCGGCGCGAGCCGGGGCCCCCCGTCGACCGCGGCGACCGGGTCGTGGTGCGGCGCAGCTCCCGGGACCACGGCGGCCGGCTCCGCAGGCTTGGCCGAGCTGGTCGAGCGGCGCCGGCGGTGCGGTCCTGGCAACTCGGACGTTGCGGCGTGATCCGCCGGGTTATCGGGCACGATCTCCTCTGATTCGAACCGGGGAGCGATCTCCCCTGACCGTCATGCCCCCATGCCACCATCGATCTGCAGGACGCAGCCGGTGATGTACCCGGCCTCGGGAAGGGCGAGGAACCGGATCGCCGCAGCCACGTCCTCGGCCTTCCCCGCCCGTCCCAGGGGGATGGCGCCGAGCGCCGAGTTGAGCACCTTGTCGCCGAGAGCCGCGGTCATGTCGGTCTCGATGAACCCGGGAGCCACCGCGTTGACCGTGATCCCCCGGGAGCCCACCTCGCGGGCCAGGGTCTTGGTCAGCCCGATGAGCCCGGCCTTGGCGGCCGAGTAGTTGGCCTGGCCCGGGTTGCCCATGATGCCGGCGATGCTGCTGACGTTGATGAGACGGCCCGACCGCTGGCGGAGCATCGGCTTGAGGGCGGCACGGCAGACGTGGAAGGCCGCCGAGAGGTCGATGGCGATCACCAGGTCCCACTCGGCGTTGGTCATCCGGATGGCGAGGTTGTCGCGGGCGATCCCGGCGTTGTTGACCACGATGTCGAGCCGCCCCAGACCCTCGATGGTGGCGTCGATCATCACCTGTGCCGAAGCCGGGTCGGCGACGTCGGCCTCGAGGGTGAGGGCTCGCACCCCGAGCGCACGTGCCTCGTCCGCGGTCGTGTCCGCGATGCCCGGGTGGCCCGCGCGGGCGTCGGCCTGGCTCGAGTAGCTGAGCACCACGTCGGCGCCGGCCTGGGCGAGGGCCAGGACGGTGGCCCGTCCGATCCCGCGCGACCCCCCGGTGACGAGAGCGACCTGGCCCTTGAGGGCGGCCTCAAACACGGCTGGCGGCCACGCGCCGGAGGGCGGAAATGGAGGGCTTCTCGAACATGAACCGTAGGGTACTAGACGAGGGGTGCCTGGGTCTGGTCATTCCGCGCGCCCGAGACGGCTCATCCGGCGCGCCGGGAACCGCTCATCCGGGAGGGTCCGCCGCCAGCCGCTCGGAGAGCCCGGCGGCCGCGCTCAGGCTGGCCACGCTGACGGCGCGGACGCCGGGGGCGATCCGCCGCGCGAGCCCGGTGAGCACCTCCCCGGGGCCCACCTCGACCAGCACCTCGGCCCCGAGCGCCACCAGCCTCTCCACCGACTCGGCCCAGCGCACCGCCGAGACCATCTGCCGCCCCAGCCGCTCGCGCAGCCCGGCAGCATCGGACACGGGTGCGGCGTCGACGTTGGTGACGACCGGCACGGATGGCGGCCGGAACTCGACAGCGTCGAGCACCCGGACAAACTCGGACGCCGCGCCGGCCATGAGCGGTGAGTGGAACGCCCCACTCACCTTGAGAGGCAGCACCCGCCGCGCGCCGGCCGCGCGGGCGGTGGCGGAGAACGCGGTGACGGCGTCGACCTCGCCGCTCACCACCACCTGGCCGGGAGCGTTGAGATTGGCGACCACCACCGTCCCAGCGGACTGCGCGCAGAGCCGGGTCGCGGTCGCCGCGTCCAGCCCCAGCACGGCGGCCATCGTCCCCTCGCGCATCGCGGCCATCAGGCGACCGCGCAGGACGGCGAGACGGAGCGCCGCCTCGGGCAGGACGGCGCCGGCGACGGCGTACGCGGCGAGCTCACCCACGGAATGCCCGGCGACGGCGACGACGGAGAGGTCGCGGGGCAGGGCGGCGGCGAGCACCACCTCGGTGAAGACCAGCGCCGGCTGAGCCACCTCGGTGGGACGGATCAGCTCCTCGTCATCACCGAAGGCCGGACTGAGATCGGCGCCGAGGGTGGCGGCCACCTCCAGCAGGCGCCGGCCGAGGTCGGTCTCCTCCAGGCCGGCGGCCATCGAGGCCGTCTGGCTGCCCTGACCCGGAAAGCAGAGGGCGACACGGAGCGCCGGCGCGCTCACTCGGTCGCGATCACCTCGCGCTTGTCGTAATGGCCGCAGTTGGGGCAGACCCGGTGGGGCAGGCGCGGCTGCTTGCACTGGGGGCACGGGTTGAGGGTGGGCAGGCTGATGGCGTGATGCGACCGCCGCATGTCGCGGCGGCGCTGCGAAGTGTGTTGTTTGGGGAGGGGCATGACGTCTCCGGGCAGGGAGTGAGGGCGCGCAGCCCACGGCCGCGCAGAACCTGAGCCGCGAGTATACCTGCTGCCTCCGCCAGCCTGGCGAGCGGCTCCCGGCCGCCAGCCGGTCCTTTCAGCTGTGGCGGGTGCCAAAACACTCATCGGATTAGCCACCATGGGGTTCGTTAATGCAAGGCTCCTGACACACTCGCGGCACACGGCTGCCACCAACGCACCACACGCGCCAGTCTACTGTGACGCAATGCATCTCATCCCCCCAACCCTTTTTCATCGGCGGGCGAAGAAGGCGCCTGTGCCGGACAGCTTGGATGACCAGTCGGGCCAGGGCATGGTCGAGTACGCCCTGATCCTCGTCCTCATCGCCATCGTCGTCATCGTCATCCTCAGCGTCATCGGCAGCCAGGTCAACAACGTCTTCTCCAACGTCAGCAGCTCCCTGGGCACCTAGGCCGCAGCGGAGCCGCCACTGCTCGGCCGGCCGACGCGACCGGCCGGTGAGGCGGCTACGCTGCCGGGCCGCCGCGCCGCCTCTTGCGCGGAGAGGCGGGGGTGGCCAGCGTGGTCAGCCCCTTGCGAACGGTATCGGCGGCGGTGGTCAGGCGCTCCTCGAGATCCGCCATCACCGACCGGACGTATTCGTCCGCATCGTGGGCGTAGCCCTCCGCATCGGCGGTGATCGTGGCGGCACGCTCGCCCGCGTCCCGGAGCAGCGACGCGGCCCGCTCCTGGGCGGCGCGCAGGACGGCGTGGTCGGAGATGAGCTGCTCGGCCAGCGCCTGCGCCTCCTCCACCTGGCGCCGCGCCTCGGCCCCGGCCCGCTCCCCGAGCTGGGCTGCCTCCTCCTGGGCCCGCCGGGTTAGCTCGCGGACGTGCGCCTCCACCCGCTCGCCCAGCTCCCGAGCGGCAGTCTCCGCTCGCTCCACCACCCCCTCGGCATGCTCCTGGCTGTCGCGAAGCAGGCGCTCGCGCTCGTCGAGGAGCTGCTGGGCCCGGACCACCTCCTCGGGCAGGGAGAGCCGGATCCGATCCACCAGCTGCATCAGCTGCTCGTCGTTGACCACCACGCTGCCACTGAAGGGGACACGCCGCGCCTCCGCCAGCAGGGCATCCAGGGCGTCGAGCAGGTCCAGCGTGGACGGGGGAAGCTCGTCCGGCGGTCGGCCGCTCATCCCGGTTTCCCGAGGCGCCGGTGGAGGGCATCGGCGATCGCCGGCGGCACGAACTCGCTGATGTCGCCGCCGAGGCGGCAGACCTCCTTGACCAGGTTGGACGACATGAAGACGTTGGGAGCCGAGGTCATCAGGAAGACGGTGTGCACGTCAGGCTCGAGGCGCCGGTTCATCAGCGCCATCTGGAACTCGGTCTCGAAATCGCTGAGGGCTCGCAGGCCGCGGACGATCGCGATCGCCCCGACCTGCCGGGCGTGCTCCACGGTCAGCCCGTCGAAGGAATCCACCGTGACCTCGCCGTCGAGCGACTCCGTGACCGCGCGGATCAGCTCCAGCCTCTCGTCGATGCTGAAGAGCGGCTGCTTGGCCGGGTTGCGGAGCACCGAGACGACCACCCGGTCAAAGATCGCGGTCGCCCGCTCCAGGATGTCGATGTGCCCCAGGGTGATGGGGTCGAAGCTTCCCGGATAGAGCGCGACGCGTTCCTTCATCGGGACGGCTCCTCCTGCGCTCGGCGCTCGTACATGGTCAGGTCGGTGAGCCCGTAATGAGCGGTGCGCACGGCGGTGAGGCCTCCCAGCTCCGCGGGCATCGCCCGGGCGCGGTGATGTTCGCACACGAGCAGCGCGGGTGCGAGACCCCCGACCAACGCCAGCGCGCCGTCCAGCCGCTCGTCGCGGTAGGGGGCGTCCATGAAGCAGATGCCGGCGTCCCTGACCTCCGCGGGGCCCCGGCGCAGCCAGGTGATCGCGTCCGCCCTGACCAGGTCGATCCGCTCCTCGCAGCCGAAGCGCCGGCCGGTGGCGGCGATCAGCCGCAGGCTCTCGGGGCGCTTGTCCACAAAGGTGGCGTGCTCCGCTCCCCGGCTCAGGGCCTCGAATCCCAGCGATCCGGCTCCGGCGTAGAGATCGACCACCCGAGCCCCCGTCACCCGCGCACCGAGGATGTTGAAGAGCGCCTGACGCACCATGCCACGGGTCGGCCGCACCACCATCCCGCGCGGGGTGGTGAGCAGCCGGCCCCGCCACTCCCCACCGGTGATGCGACTAGCGGCCACCGGGGCTCAGTCCAGGTCGAAGACGGCGCCGTAGCCGTGCATCGCCTCCCGGAGGGGCGCGTACTCGGTGACCTCCGGGTCGTGCTCCAGCCAGGCGACCGCGGCGGTGCGCGCCCGCATCGCGAGGGCGACGTCCAGGAGGTCGGCGGCGCGCATCTCGGGGAGGCCGTGCTGGCGCAACCCGGCCACATCGCCCGGGCCGCGGAGGCGGAGGTCGAGCTCGGCGAGGTCAAAGCCGCTCTGGGTGGCCGCCACCGCCTGGAGGCGCTGCGAGCCCTCCTCGTCGACTGCCTCCTCGAAGAGCAGGCAGTAGGCGTGGTACCGGTCGCGCCCGACCCGGCCGCGCAACTGGTGGAGCTGGGCCAGGCCAAACCGCTCCGCCCCCTCGACGATCATGACCGTGGCGTTGGGGACGTCCACCCCCACCTCGACCACCGAGGTGGCCACCAGGAGGTCCGCCTCGCCGGCCGCGAAGCGCGCCATCCGCTCCGCCTTCTCACGCGACGGCATCCGCCCGTGGAGCATCTCGAGGCGCAGGTCGGGAAACACCTCCTGCTCCAGCTTCCGATACTCGGCGGTGACCGACTTCACACCCAATTTGTCAGATTCCTCGATGAGGGGGCAGATCACGAAGACCTGCC
>PLXL01000143.1 GCA_003153215.1 Candidatus Dormiibacterota bacterium | reverse complement strand
CACAGGCCCGGTCGGCGTCAAACGCCGCTGCCGCCGAACGGAGGCCCTACCTTACCCCGCCAGAGGTCGACGGCGGGGGGCCGGCCGGGCGAGCGGCGCGGAGCGGAGCGCCAGTGGAACGCGCCCCAGCCGTGGCAGGCCCGTCACCTCGGTCATGGGAATGTCCATTGACACGCTGAGCTTGGTGTGCCACATACTTTAGGCACCTGAGTATCCGAGGAGTTAACAATTGGCCAACGAGCCCACCCCCCTCTCCAAGCGGGAGGACCTTCTCCACCGCCTCACCTGCCTGCAACCGGCGCTCCGGCACCGCTTCCGGGCCACCATCCCGGCGGACGCCCGGGCCACCATGCAGGAGGCCATGGAGGACGTGACCGCCGCCCAGCTGGAGGCGCTCATGCTCCTCCACCAGGCGGGCTCCGCGGTCTCCATGCACCAGCTCGCCGAAGCCCAGTCGATCACCCCCAGCTCGGCCACCCAGCTCGTCGACCGGCTGGTGAGGATGGGGCTGGTGGAGCGCCTGCGCGAGGACGAGGACCGACGGCTGGTCCGCGTGCAGCTCTCCGAGGCGGCCCGCCAGAAGTTCGAGGAGATGATGCGGCTGCACCTGCGCAGCCTCGCCGCGGTGACCGAACAGCTGAGCGACGACGAGCTCCGAACCCTCGTTGATCTGCTCGCCAGACTGGCTCAGCCGGCGAACGCGGAGATCCGGGCGTGAGGCGGCTCTACTCACGCCTCGGCAAGTTCGACGTCCGCTTCCGGTACCTCATCGTCGTCGCCTGGGTGGTCATCACGGTGGTCTGCGTGAGCACCCTGCCCGGGCTCGGCTCGGTGGCGAAGGATACCGAGAGCGGCTTCCTTCCGGCGAACTCCCCGAGCATGCACGCGGCTCAGCTGCTCGACCCCTTTGAGAACTCCAATCTCGCCACCGCCACCCTGGTGGCCTCGCGCAGCGGCAGCCCGCTGACCGCCACCGACAAGCTCGCGGTCACCTCCCTCCTCGCCAAGATCAAGGGACTGCCCAACGTCGTCACCGCGCACGCCCTCGGGACATCGAGCGACGGCGAGGCCACCCAGGCTCTGATCCAGGCCAACGTCCCCCCGTACGGCGGTGGTCCCGGAACGACGCTCGTCGACTCGATCCGGAGCGACTTCTCGAAGGTGGGAGCCCCCGGCGGGCTCCAGTTCAACCTGACCGGGCAGCTGGCGACCGCCACGGACGCCGACGCCGCCTCCGCCCACTCCCAGAACGCCACCCAGCTGCTCTCGGTCGTGTTCATCATCATCCTGCTGCTCTTCGCCTTCCGCGCCCTGCTCGCTCCACTCGTGACGCTGCTTCCGGCGGGCCTGGTCCTGGCGCTCGCCGGGCCGGTGATCGCGGCCGCCTCCCACATCGGTGTCCAGGTCTCGGTGATCACGGAACTTATCCTCGTCGTCCTCATCCTGGGGGCCGGCACCGATTACGGCCTCTTCCTCGTCTTTCGAGTCCGCGAGGAGATCCGGCGCGGCCTCGTCCCCCGTGACGCGGTGGTGCGCGCCGTCGAGACCGTGGGGGAATCGATCACCTTCTCCGCGCTGATCGTGATCGGCGCCCTGCTCAGCCTGGTGATCGCGCAGTTCGGCTTCTACCAGGGGCTCGGCCCAGCGCTCGCCATCGGCATCGCCCTGATGCTCCTCGCCGGCCTCACCCTGCTCCCGGCGCTGCTCGCGATCCTCGGTCGCGCCGTCTTCTGGCCGAGCAACCTCACGGTCCGCTCCACCCCGCAGGTGGGCTTCTGGGGTCGGGTGGCCGCCACCTTTGTCCGGCGCCCGATGGTGACGGCGATCGCGGGGATCGGGATCTTCGCGGCTCTCGCCGTGGGTTCGGTGGGGACGACCACCGCCGGATTCGGCGACGAGGCCTCGGGGCCGACGGGCAGCGACTCCGGCGCCGGCCAGGCGGTCCTCAACAAGCACTTCCCCTCCGCCGGGACGATCACCTCGACCGAGGTGGTCATGCACTTCTCCAACCCCGTCTTTGACGATCCCGCCGAGCTGGTGACGGCGCAGCACAGCCTGCAGGCGGCGCCGGGCTTCCGGAGCGTCATCGGACCCCTCGACCCCAACGGGCCCACCGGGGTGACCCTGACGGCGACGGAGATTGCGGCCCTGCACCAGACGCTGGGCTGGCCGCTGAACCCCACCGCGCTCGCCGCCCTTCCCCCGGCGGTGGCGCAGGTCGACGGCGCCCTGGCGAGCTTCGTCAGCACCGACGCGCGGACGGTGGTGTTCGCCGTGGTGCCCACGGTCGGGCCGGCGGGAAGCCCGGCGGCGAGCGCCAACATCCCGACGCTCCGCGCGGACACCACCGCTGCGGCCCATGCCGCGGGGGCGGCCGACAGCGGCATCTTCAGCCTCGACGCCTTCGCCTATGACGTCGAGAACATCTCCCAGAACGACCTCATTCACATCATCCCGACGGTGGCCATCATCATCGCCCTGCTCCTCGCCATCGTCCTGCGCAGCGGCATCGCGTCCCTCTTCCTGGTCCCGAGCGTCGTCCTCTCCTACCTCGCCGCCCTGGGCCTGGTGGGTCTGGTCTTTGTGCACCTCGGGGGCCAGAGCGGAGTGCAATTCATCATGCCCTTCCTGATGTTCGTCTTCCTGATGGCGCTGGGCTCGGACTACAACGTGCTGGTGATGACCAGGATCCGCGAGGAGTCTCATGCGCTCCCCCTGCGAGAGGCGGTGAAAAAGGCCATAGGAGTGACGGGAACGACCGTCACCACGGCCGGGCTAGTGCTCGGCGGCACCTTCGCCGTGCTCGGCGTCGCCGCCGGAGGGTCGTCGCAGGCCGGGGAGATCCAGCAGGTCGGATTCGGCATCGCTGCCGGCATCCTGATGGACACCTTCTTCGTCCGCACCATCATGGTGCCCGCGTTCGTCGTGCTGGTCGGTCGCTGGACCTGGTGGCCCTCGCGCCTCTACCGGCGGCACTCCCAGCTCGTCACCGCCGAGGAGACCGCCGCATGAGCTCCCAGATCTCCTCGCTCAAGGTCGAGCGCCGGAGTGACGCCGAGCGGCGGCGGCTCATGGTGGTGTTCGGCGCCCTGATGCTGGCGATGCTGATCGCCGCGCTCGACCAGACCATCGTCTCCACCGCCCTGCCCACCATCGTGGGCGATCTGGGCGGCCTCACCCAGCTCGCGTGGGTGGTGACGGCGTACATCCTCACCTCGACGATCTCGACGCCGCTGTACGGGAAGCTCGGCGACCTGTACGGGCGCAAGCGCATCTTCCAGGGCGCGATCGTCATCTTCCTGGTCGGATCCATGCTCTGCGGGCTCTCCCAGAACATGGCCGAGCTGATCGGGTTCCGCGCCCTCCAGGGCGTCGGTGCCGGGGGCCTCTTCGTCGGCTCCCAGGCGATCATCGGCGACATCGTCTCCCCCCGCGAGCGGGGCCGCTACATGGGGTACTTCGGCGCCGTCTTTGGGCTGGCCACGGTGGCCGGGCCCCTCCTCGGCGGCTTCCTCGTCGACCACGCCACCTGGCGCTGGGTCTTCTACATCAACGTCCCCATCGGCATCGCCGCCCTGATCGCGACCGGCCTGGTCCTCCACCTGCCCCGGCAGCGCCGCGCGCACCGCATCGACTACCTGGGCGCCAGCCTGCTGGGGGCCGGGGTCACCTGCATCGTGCTGCTCACCACCTGGGGAGGCACCGAATATCCGTGGGCATCCGCTCAGACCCTCGGTCTGGGCCTCGCCGCACTGGTGCTGCTCGGAGCATTCATCCAGGTCGAGCGACGGGCGGCCGAGCCCATCCTGCCGCTCCAGCTCTTCCGCAACTCCGTCTTCGCGGTGACCAACGCGGCCGGCTTCATCATCGGCCTCGCCCTCTTCGGATCCATCGTCTTCCTGCCCCAGTACCTGCAGATCGTCAAGGGCGACGGGGCCACCAACTCGGGCCTGCTCCTCGTCCCGATGATGGTCGGCCTGCTCATCACCTCCATCGTGAGCGGCCAGCTGATCAGCCGGACCGGGCGGTACAAGGTCTGGCCGATCCTGGGCACGGCGATCACGGTGGTCGGCCTCTTCCTCCTCTCCACCATGGGCGCGGCCACCCCCCAGATCGTGACCGCCGCCTACATGGTGGTGCTGGGCCTCGGCCTCGGCGGGGTCATGCAGGTCCTGGTGGTGGTGGTGCAGAACAGCGTCGCTCAGAAGGACTTGGGCGTCGCCACCTCGACGGCGACCTTCTTCCGCTCCATGGGCGGCTCCATCGGAGTGCCGATCTTCGGCGCCATCTTCAGCAACGTGCTGATCGCCAGGCTGGTCACCGATCTCCCCAAGGGAGTCCACCTCGGCGGGCTGTCGGGGGGCATCGGCAACGCCAGCCCGCAGGTCCTGGACAAGCTGCCGGCCGCGATCCACAGCGGCGTCGTGCACGCGTTCTCCCAGTCGCTCGGTTCGGTCTTCCTGGCCGGCGTGCCGTTTGCGGTCATCGCCTTCGTGCTGGTCTGCTTCATCAAGGAGGTCCCGCTGCGCACGCGGGTCGCGCCGGTGCTGGAGGGGGTCGACGAGAGCTTCGGCTACACGGAGATGCCGGCGGACACGGCGACCGGCACCGAGGGCGCATCGCTCGGCCCGGTGCCCGCGGGGGATCGGAACGGACGAGGCGGTACCAACCCATGAACGGGGGAAGCTGACATGCCGGAATCCCAAGCCTGGCTCGCGGCGGCGCGCAGCTCGCACGACCGGCTGAAGGCACTCGTGGCCGACCTGGCGCCGGACGAGGTCACGGCGCGGTCGTACGCCAAGGAGTGGACCCTGGCCCAGGTGCTCTCGCACCTCGGCAGCCAGGCCGAGCTCTTCTGCCTGCTCCTCGATGCCGGCCTCACCGGGGGCTCGGCGCCGGGACAGGCGACGATGCTGCCGATCTGGCAGAGGTGGGATGCCCTCCCGCCCGAGGCCCAGGTCACCACGAGCGTCGACGCCAACGAACGGCTGGTGCGGCGTCTGGAGATGCTCGATGCCACCCTCGCGAGCGCCTTCCGCGTCTCCGCATTCGGCAGAGAGCTCGACTTCGTCGGTCTGCTGCGCGCGCGCCTCTCCGAGCACGCGGTCCACACCTGGGATGTCGCCGTGGCCCTCGATCCCACGGCCGTCCTCGCCGCCGACGCCGCGGCGCTTCTCGTCGACTACCTTCCGGAGATGGCGGCCCGCGTCGGCAAGCCCGCTGCCCAGCCGGCGACGCTCTCGGTGTCGACCACGGATCCCAAGCGTCACTTCACCCTCTCCACAGGCGGTGTCGGCCTCGAAGCGCGGACCGACCCGGCGTGGGGCGGCTCGCTCCGCCTGCCGGCGGAAGCGCTCTTGCGGTTGGTGTACGGGCGGCTCGACCCGGCCCACACGCCCGCGCTGCAGCTCTCCTCCCCCACCGTCACCCTGGACGACCTGCGGAGCGTCTTCCCCGGTTTCTGACCGAGGGCCGTCGACGGCGGCCCGGTGAGCCCCGCCTCAGCGGGTGATACGGCTGTAGCGGCGGACGCAGATCGGTGCCACGACGATGATGATCACCATCGCCAGCCCGAAGGTGGTCGCGATCGGATGCTCCAGCGACCAGACCCCGGAGGGCGGTGGTCCGATGGTGTTGCCGAAGAGCTGGCGACCCGCTGTGACCAGCGCCGACATCGGGTTCCAGTAGGCGATGACACGCAGCCAGACGGGCATGTTGGCGGGGTCGACGAAGACGCTGGAGATGAAGCCCATCAGGAAGATCGGGATGTTGATGATGACGTCCGCCGCCTGGGCGGAACCCGCCAGCAGCCCGACCAGGATTCCCAGCCAGCCGATCGCGACGCCGAACAGCTCAAAGAGCAGGAAGGCGAGGATGGCGTTGCCGAGGCCGTCCACGGGACGCCACCCCACCGCGAGGCCGCAGGCGATCATCACCACCAGGACCGGGATGCCCAGCAGCAGGGTCGACAGTGACCGACCGATGATGATCGCGGAGCGTGCGATGGGCAGGGTCCGGAAGCGGTCGACGACGCCCTCGCTCATGTCGGTGGCCACCGCCACGGCGACGTTGGCGGCGCTGAACAGCACCGACATGGCGAACAGGCCGGGCATGAGGTAGGAGCGGTAGTTGCCGCCGGGGACGACGATCGAGCTGCCGAAGACGTAGCCGAAGAGCACCACGAACATGACCGGCATGAGCAGGGTGCCGAAGATCACGTCGGGCTGGCGCTTGCCCCGGATCAGGAACCGCCGGGTGGCCGTGTAGGCGTCGAGCACGCCCTGTTGGAGGCGGCGCTCCGCAGCGACCGCTGACTGGCTCA
>PLXL01000117.1:3693-4342 GCA_003153215.1 Candidatus Dormiibacterota bacterium | reverse complement strand
GCGACGGACATCAGTGCACTCCCGCCGGCTCGGCGGTCGCGACCCCCTCGCGGGCAATCACCTGGGCGGCGGGCACCATCAGGCCTACCCGGCTGAGCAGCCCCAGCTCGCTGAGGGCCAGCTCCAGGGAGGCGAGGATCATGTAGACGTCACCGACGTGGATGGCGCCGAGGTGGCCGATCCGGAAGATCTTGCCCTTGAGATCGCCCTGCCCACCGGCGAGCACCAGCCCGTGCTTGGTGCGCAGAAGGGTGAGCAGCTTCGAGAGCTCCTCCGCGGTTCCCGCCGGGTTGTGGATCGGGGTCACGGTGTTGCTGCGATACGGCTCGGCGGCAAAGAGGCGCAGCCCCGCGGCCTCCACTCCGTCGCGGATCATCGAGCCGACCAGGGTGTGGCGCGCCCAGACGTTCTCGACGCCCTCCTCGAGGATCATCCGGAGCCCCTCCTGGACCGCGTACATGACGCTGATCGGGGGGGTGGTGTATGTCTGGTTGCGCTCCTGGAACTTCTTCTCGCGGGCGAAGTCGAAGTACCAACGGGGCAGCTTGGCGCGCTCCGCGGCGGCGTAGGCGTCCTTCGAGACCGCGATCATGGCGAGGCCCGGAGGTGCCATCCAGCCCTTCTGCGAGCCGGTGACGACCACGTCCAG
>PLXL01000117.1:2939-3609 GCA_003153215.1 Candidatus Dormiibacterota bacterium | reverse complement strand
GAGCAGAAGAGCGCCTTCTCACCGGGGCTCAGCAGGTTGGCGACGGCGGCCTCGAGGCCGCCCGTTCCGCTGGAGGGGAAGAGGAGCACGTCGTTGCGGGTGCGCAGGACCTCCTGGATGCCTCCGCAGACGTCCGCCATCAGCGCCGCGAACTCAGGGCCCCGATGATTGATCANNCGGGCGGGCGCTGACCCTGAGTGTATCAATCGCCCTTTGACCAGCCGAAGGGCCGGAGGCCCTCAGAGAGACCGAGCCGGAGAGCAGGGGCGCAGCCCCGAACTCAGAGCGGGAGCTCGTCCAGGGACGGGTGGCGGGCGGGCTTCACGGGCCGACCGCGCACCTCGAAGGACGCTGAGAGCAGATCCTCCGGCACCGCACCATGCCCGGTCGGCAGGGCCCGATCCCAGACGCCCCGGCTCTCCGAGAAGAGATCGTCGTACGCGGTGCGGCCGCGTGTGCCGCCGCCCGCCGCGGTGAGGCCGCGCTCGCGGGTCAGCCGCCGTCGCCGCTGCAGGGTCCGGTGGTGGAGGCCGCTGTCGCGGGCCCACGTCGAGACGCGGGCGAAGCCGGAGCCGGCCAGGCCGATCAGGCGGCGCCGGTGGCGGATGGCGAGCAGGACCGCCGCCATGAGCACCAGCACCTCGAAGACCCGTAGCACCGCGGGGGTGCC
>PLXL01000117.1:0-2888 GCA_003153215.1 Candidatus Dormiibacterota bacterium | reverse complement strand
CGTCGCCGTGGGCATGGTCGGCTGCAGCCACCAGTCGTTGCGCAGCACGATCCCGCCGTCATTGTCGCCGTCGGGGCTGATGTAGTTCGTCACGGCCTGGCTGATGTCGGTGGCGAACGGGATGTCCCGGGCGTAGGGATAGAGGACGACGGAACCGTCTGGGATGGGCGTGGTCCAGGAGTTGAAGTAGATGGGGAGGAAGACATCGGCGCCGGCCGCGTTGGCGATGTCCGACCGCTGCTGCATGCTCACGCTGGCATCGGTCGTCCTGGTCATCACCACCGTGACCCCGTCGGCGCGCAGCAGCGCAGCCAGCAGGTTCGAGACGTCAAGGGTGAGGTCCTTCTCGACCAGGCCGTCCAGCCCGAGCGCCCCCGGGTCGTTGCCCCCGTGGCCGGGGTCGATGGCGACGACGTACGGGGGCGGGATGCTGGCGGCGCCGACGGCAGCCGCCGACAGCGCTGGAGCGACCGTCAGGAGGACGGCGACCGGGGCGCTGGCAAGGACGTGGAGAAGACGAGCCCGGCGCATGGGTACGTGACCTTGGCCGGAGTATAGGTCACGCCTTCCGCGGTGGGGGGATCCGGTGCCGGCCTCGCCGCTACGGCTCGCCGGGCCGGCGCTGGGTCAGCGGAGATCCGCGGTGTAGGGCAGGAGCGCTATGTGCCGGGCCCGCTTCAGGGCGACCGTGAGCCGGCGCTGATGGCGGGAGCAGACCCCCGTCATCCGGCGGGGGAGGATCTTGCCCCGATCGGAGAGGTAGCGCCGCAGGCGGGCGACCTCCTTGTAGTCGATGACGTCCTGGTGCTCCAGGCAGAAGCTGCACACCTTGCGGCGGCGGCGGTCGAAATCAGGCATGGGAATCTGTCAGACCTCAGAAGGGGATGTCGTCGGGGTCGATGTCGCCGGCCACCTCAGCGGTGGCGCTGGCAGGGGCCGCGCTCGGGGCGCTCTCTGCGGGGGCGCCTCCATCCTGGCGGCTGTCGAGGAACTGGACGTCGTTGGCGTTGACCTCTGTCTTATAGCGCTTCTGACCGGACTGGGCGTCGTCCCAGGAGCGCGTCTGCATGCGGCCCTCCACGTAGACCAGGCGGCCCTTCTGGAGGTACTGGCTGCAGAGCTCGGCGAGCTTGCGGTTGCCCTGGTTCCACACCACGACGTCGTGGTAGTCGGTGTACTCCTTCCGCTCACCGCTCGGGTCGGTCCCGTAGCGATTGGTGGCGAGGGCCAGGTTGCAGACCGCGGTGCCGCTCGGCGTGTAGCGCAGCTCCGGGTCGCGGGTGAGCCTTCCGATCAGCATGACCCTGTTGAGGGAACCGGCCATGGCTACTCCTCATCCCCCTCGGCGATCTCCGCCGGGGGTGTGTTGTCCTCCTCGTCGGCTGCGTCGTCAGCCGCGTCGTCCTCGCCACTCGGCAGTGCCGCCTCGGTGACGGGGTCTCCATCGCCGGGCTCCGGCACGGCGCCGTCCTCGGCCGCCGGCACGGCGCCGTCCTCGGCCGCCGGCACGGTCTCGTCGCCGCGGACCAGAAGATGGCGAAAGACGGTGTCGTGGATCTGGAGCGCGCGCTCCAGATCGGCCACCTTGGTCCCGTCGAGCTGGAGCAGGGTGATCACGTAGTGGCCGTCGCGGAGGCGATCGACCTCGTAGGCGAGCCGCCGCTTGCCCCACATGGTCGTCTTGCCGACCGTGCCCCCCAGGCCGCGGATCAGGGTGTCCACCGACTCGGTGGCAGTCCGGAGCGCCTCGTCGTCGAGTTCGGGCCGGACGATGTACATGAGCTCGTAGTCGCGCACCACGCGCGCACCTCCTTTCCTATGGGCTGAACGGCGCCCGGCGAGGTTTCGGTTCGCCGCCGAGGTGGCCAAGGCGGTGACGCCGGACGCAGGAAAGCTGCGGAGGCGTGAGTGTACCAGGCTCGGAGCGGCCGATCGCGGGGGGCGCCCAGGCCGGTCAGNNCCCCGCCATCCAGCGCTCCACCTCGTCGGGGTCGCTGGGAAGCGTCCCGCTCAGCACCCGGCAGCCGTCCTCGGTCACCAGGACGTCGTCCTCGATCCGGATGCCGATGCCCCGCAGCCCCTCCGGGACGGTGAGGTCGTCGGGCTGGAAGTAGAGACCGGGCTCCACGGTGAGCACGTGTCCCGGGCGAAGCGCACCCCCGCGGTACTCCTCGTCCCGGGCATGGGCGCAGTCGTGGACATCGAGGCCGAGCATGTGGGAGGTCCCGTGGAGGGTGTAGCGGCGGTGGGCCTGCACGTCCTCGGCAAGCGCCGCGCCGGCGGAGACGGTCAGGATGCCGAGCTCCTCCAGCCCCTCGGCGAGCACCCGCATCGCGGCACGGTGGGGAGCCAGAAAGGCCGCTCCCGGCCTGACCTCGGCGATCGCCGCCTGCTGGGCGCGGTGGACCAGATCGTACAAGCGGCGCTGATCCGGCGTGAAGCGACCCGAGACCGGCAGCGTCCGGGTGACGTCGGCGGTGTACAGCTCGTCGCTCTCGACTCCGGCGTCGAGGAGGAGGAGGTCGCCGCTCCGCACCTCCCCATCGTTCCTGCTCCAATGCAGGATGGTCGCGTGGGCCCCGCTCGCCGCGATGGTCTCATAGCCGACGTCGTTGCCCTCGACCCGCGCGCGGAGGTTAAAGACCCCCTCCACCACTCGCTCCCCCTGCTCCATCGCCTCGGGGAGGGCCCGGACCACGTCCTCAAAGCCGCGGACCGTCGCCTCGACCGCCCGCTCCAGCATCCGGATCTCGTGGTCGTCCTTGACCAAGCGCAGCTGGCTCAACTCCTGCGCCAGCCGGAGCTCCTCCGACGGGTCGTCGGGCTCGGCGACGAACCGGTCGACCGCTGGGTCGAGCCCGCGCAGCACCAGCACCGGGCCGTCGAGC
>PLXL01000175.1 GCA_003153215.1 Candidatus Dormiibacterota bacterium | reverse complement strand
ACAACTGCCCCCCGGGAGGCTCCGACCCTGGTCACTTTTGCCCAACTGGTCTGATCAGTTTCGCCCAGCGCCGTCACCGCCGAGACCCTCGACCACAGCGGACTGACCTCGGTCTCGGGCTACACCCAGATCACCGAGAGGAGACGGGGCGAAGCCCGGCGAGCGCTCGAGGAGGGGGGACTGTAGCGGGCGGCCTGCATGAAGGTGCGTCCGCGGAGTCGATGCTGCTGGCCAATTCTGGAGGTTGGGCGACATCTCCCCCATCGCCAACAAGGCACCGGACGGCCCTTTCACGTGGCCGCCGGTGCACCTAATCCCTTGCCCTTGGGTACCCCATCACCTGGCCGCCAACAGAGCTGCGGTCCGAAGCTGTGGGCCCAGGTCAGCACCGTGCGGGGAGAGACGTCGATGCCGCGCTCGGCCAGGAGCTCGGTCACCTGCCGGATCGAGAGCGAGTAGCTCAGCTACCAGCGGACGGCGGCCAGGATGACCTCGGCGGGCCACCGGCAGCCGGCGAAGATCGAGGAGGAGCCGGCGGTGAAGTCACGGCGGCAGGGACCGCAGGCATAGCTTTGGCGGTCGCGGTGGTCGCGACCATCGCGCTTGGTGGGAGGTCGCTCACAGGTGGGACAGGTGATCATGGCCCGTACCCTACCCGGCACCCGGCAACTTTGCGAACTCCACCCACATCTATGCCGATAGACCCTCAATGCCCACCACGGTGAGGGACGCAACTCGTGGCACAATCCGACTTGGATCTCGACCCCTCGAGAGCAAACCTACTGTCAGGAGAATCAATGTGCCCCGCACTGAACGTTTAGGGGTCTTCTATGACCGGCTACCGATCATCGACGTGCACACGCATACATCCGGCCCCGATGATGACGGCGATGCCAACGATGTCGTGCACACGATGGATGAGTGCGGCGTGGAACAAGCGTTTTGCTTCGCGCCGATGCTGTCTGTCCATAGTCTCGGACTTACTGACGAGCACATGGATGACATTCGTCGTCACAACGACTACATTGCCCACTTCTGTGCTGCGTCACCCGAGCGTCTGCTCGCTTTCGCCGTCCTCAATCCGAACCCGGCGCTGGCCGGCGGCGACGCAGAACAAGCAGTGAGCCTGATGGAAGAAGAGGGTCGCCGGTGTTACGACGAGCTGGGAATTCGCGGCATCAAGATGGTGCCCGACCGCTGGTCGCCCGACGATGAGCGACTGCTCCCGCTGTGGTCGACTCTGGCTGATCTCGGGATGTACGTCGCGTTTCATTCCGGCATCTTCCTCGACGAGCGGTCGAGTCGGTTTTGCAGGCCTGCCAGCTATGAGGGTCTTCACCGGGTTCCGGGTTTTCATGGCCACCTCGCTCACCTGTCCTGGCCGTGGGTGGACGAATGCATTGCCACTTTGGCCATGGAGACCTTCCACGCCGGTGAGAACGGGAAGGACCGATGGCAGCTCAAGGCGGATCTGTCGTTCGGCTGCCCGGCCGACTGGCAGATCGACTCGGTCCGCAAAGCGCTCGACATGCTGCCGGCAGACATGCTGATGTACGCGTCGGATGTCTTCTGGCCCTGCGATCCCGGGCGATACCTCGAACAGTTCATCTACCCTCAGCTCGCAAACTTCGAGACTGCTGCCACCCTGGCTCGTCACACTCCAGAATCAGGCACCGCCGACCGTATCGCTCTGCGCCGCAACGTGTTCTACGACAACGCCGTTGAGCACTGGGAGGCTGCCACCA
Source organism: Candidatus Dormiibacterota bacterium (assembly GCA_003153215.1). Classification (GTDB taxonomy): domain Bacteria; phylum Chloroflexota; class Dormibacteria; order Aeolococcales; family Aeolococcaceae; genus Changshengia. The sequence continues at coordinate 5,468 of PLXL01000175.1, read as the reverse complement.
GGGGCAAACCGCAGCGACTTCAGCGCTTGACGACCGCACCCTCCACTCCCCATGCTCGGCCGCGCCGGTCCCACCGTTGCCAGTCTTTCAGGGCCCCGGGAGCCGGGTCGAATCAGCCCACCCAATCGATGTGAAGGCCTGGACGTCGCGGAAGTGCCCGCTGGGATTCCGAGTGCGGACGATATCCCAACTGCCGCGAGGGGTCCGGACACGATGAGGGGTGTTTGTATCGATCAGTCACTGCCGGGTGGCAACGTTCGCCAGGTGGTCCGAGTTGCGAACACGGTGCGTCGGTCGCCTGGCATGGAGAGGCGAGGAATCCACGCGTTGCTCCGATACCTGACGACATCGGTCTTGTTCTCTCGCCACCAGCCTTGCGCGCAGCGGATCAAGGTCGGGAGATGCTGAGCTTCATCGAGGGCGAGACGGTCTGTGCTCGCGACCCGCGGTCGCTTCACGTTCGGCGGCGTTCGCCTGCCGGCTGCCCTGCGAGCCACCACACTTCAGAACGCGTCAGTCGGCCAGAGCACGAAGTCCTGGGCGGGTGCGATAGCGGACAGGTCATCGAGGTCGGCACGATCGCCGAGAAGGAGGACGGTGCGGGCATCGCAGCCCCGCAGCACGAGTGCGGTCAGCTCACCGGGGTCCAGTGGCGCAGCAGCAGCAGGCCCGGGCATGGCCTGCACCACGCCCTCCGTGCTGACGCGCAAGCCAGCGAGGGCGCCGGGCAGGGCAATTGGCACGATCACATCTTGGGTATCCTGGGCCACACGTAGGTGGGACGACCAGTTTGAACTGAGCGCGCTAGCAAGTGCCGGTATCGACAAGGGGCGGCCCATCAGACCCGGCGAATCCCGGACTGCCGGCTGCCACGGGTCGAGCACCCGCCGAAGCGAGGGCGGCAGAGTGACGCGAAGCCGACCCTGTCGGGGTTCGGCAGCCGCGGCGAGCAGGACACGGCCGAGATGCAGGTCGTCGGTGGCAACACCGAGNNAGCGATTGGCGTCAAACTGGTTCTGTAGCCCTGCTATAAGCGGAAGGTCGGCGTCGTCGGCTGGTCGGACGCATGCGCCGGCGGAGGGCACCCCGGTGACCGCGTGCAGGATCTCCCCGGGCGCCTCTCCGTATCCATGCCTCGAGTACAGCTGCGGCAGGTGCGTCCACAGCAGCGAGTACGCGTACCCGGCGCCGGTCGCTGCATTCACCGCTGCCCGCAGCAGCCGGTCCGCGTGTCCTTGTCTCCGAGCCTCCCGGGCCGTGATGACGTTGCCGATGCCGGCAACCCTCATGCTGCCGCCGCCCCCGAGCCGCAGTCGGCGTGGGTAAATCCGCAGGTGCGCTACCAGCTGGCCGTTCACCTCCGCCAGCCACGACTGCTCCGGTTGGTAGGCCGGGTCGTGCTCATACCAAGGCTCAAAGGTCGCCCGCGGCTGCTCATAGTGCGTCAGCAGGTCCAGCACCCGGTCGATATCGTCTGCCCGCGCCGCGCGGATGACGAGCCGATCAGGGTCGCTGGCTGCTGAACTCTCCCCGACGGAGGTGCTCATAGTGTCTCCGCCGGCGCCGGCTGTGCCTGAAGCACGTGAGCATAGAGGGCCGCTACGGCGTTGACCGCGGCCTCGGGATCGGCCTGGCGTAGCCGATGGCCGGCGGCGGCGGCAAGCCGGGCCCCGAACGCCCGGTCAGCCAAGATGCGTTGGCAGGCATTCGCCAACGCCGTGTCGTCGCCGGGCGGCACCAACAGGCCCTCGATCCCGTCACTGACCTGCTCAGGGATACCCCCGACATTGCTGGCGACTACCGGAACGCCAGCGGCCGCCCCCTCGAGCAGGACCAGCGGAGTGCCCTCGGTGAGAGACGGGATGACCAGTAGGTCCAGTTCGCCGATCAAGGCGGGGCCGTCCGGGCGGAATCCCAGGAACGTCACTGTCACCCCGAGGTCGGCAGCGAGCCTTTCCAACATGCCACGCTGCGGACCATCGCCAATTACGACAAAGCCCACAGCGGGCAGGCTCTGCGTGAGTCGCGCCGCGGCTCGGAGGAATACCGCAACGCCCTTCTCTGGTTGCAGCCGGGCGACGACGCCGACCAGCGGACGTTCCAGTCGAGCTAGGCCGCCGATGGCGGCCGCACGGCCCGGTAGCCGGGGCAACCCATTGCGGATCACGTGGACCTTCTCGGAGGGAACTCCATCGACATCGACAAGCCGGCGTCGGATCGCCGTCGATACCGCGATCACGGCGGCGCTGCGCCGATAGGCATCGGCGGCGCTGTACCGCGCTTCAGAATCGCGCCAACCTGCCTCGCTGTGTTCATGTGCGATCAGTGGGATACGGGACTGCTTTAGGGCGAGCGCCGCAGCGACACTGCTCGCGTGCATGTGTGTGTGCACCAAGTCGGGAGGGTCGTTCACGATCAGCCCGGCGAGGGCGCTGGCGAACGCGGTGTCGAGGCGCCGCTTGACCAAAGTGTTCCCCAGCACCCGGACATCGACACCGGTTCGCTGCAACTCCACCTCGAGCAACCCGCCGACCGAACACGCCACCGTCACTCGGGCACCCCGATCGACGAGCCCAGCGGCGAGTTCGATAAGCACGCGCTCGGCGCCCCCCATCTGCAGCGAGTCACTGACATGGAGGATCCGCCTACCCGCAACCATGTCGTCCTCGAACTCGTCGAGCAACTGGGCATGGTTGACTGCATTGATCAAGCGCTTGAGGGTGCTTGGCACGGCAACCTCCTTCGACGCTTGAAGTGGAGCATGACGCGGGGGGTGAGCCCAGGCCGGCCAGATCGAGGGTTATGCCAAGCGTCCGGTCAGGTCGACCGTGAGCACGAGAAACGTGCGGAATCTCAGGAGCCGCTAAGAATGACCGGATGCCAGCATCATATGGACCGCGCCGGTTCATGGTCAAGTCCCCCGGAGAAGTGGCAGAGGGGGGCGAGCAGAGGCATTTTGGATTCGCCGGGCGTCCCAGGCAAGCGACTTGGGGCATGAGTGGGGGGCCCCGTTGGGACTCAATCGGAAGTCGGTTGGGACTGGCACGACAGGGTCCGAGCCCTGATCGCGGCCGTCACGGCGGCGCCGGCTCGCCAGTCCCTGCGGCTGACGCGACGCCGATCAGCTCCACGAGCGTGCACCGCGCACCTCCGACCAGACCCACAGTCCCCACGGCAGGCGAGCGGCAGGGTTGCGCTGGCCATACCATCGCCAATCCATTGAACCTCCCCATCATCCCAAACGGGCAACGACGATCCGTGCCCCTTCCATGCCCCTTCATCTAAAGGAGATTCGCGCAATACACTGACAGATGGGCGAGAGCGGCGGTATGGCCCGGCGCGGGAGGCACCGCCGCGAGCTCGGTGGCAAGAGCTAGCAGCCCGTCGTGGTCGAGGCCGCCGCTCATCGGCACGATCGGGTCAGCGGGGCGCATCGCGTCATGGGCGCGCAGGAGTTCCTCATCCTGCTGAAAAGGTAGTGGGTCAGTTTCGGTGACCCCCGGCTATGGCCCACGCCGAACCACCCGCTCGTAGCAGAAGCGGCACGCCGCGCCACCCCCAGGTCGCGGTCAAGGTCAACGCCTGGGCGGATCGCGGGGTNNGCAGGACGCCGTCGGTCAGCACGGTGCCGTCCGTGAGCGACACTGGCAGCTTCACGATGCCGAAAGGGCCGGTTGCTCGTGGGTCTGCCAGACGGTTACGACGCCGCTCAGGGCCGCAGCAGGTGCCTTGCCCCTCGCATCAGTCCCAAGCCGGCCGCGAACAGCACGAGGCCAACCAGGGCAAACAACACCGTCGGCAGGAGAGGAGAGCCGGATGGTCCGCGGTTGAACACGACCTGAANNCTCAGGCTCCAGAGCTGACGGGTGAAGCTTAGATCGGATGAGCCTGGTTTGGTGGCGATGGTCGACCCACCCGCGGTGGCGTTCGACGCGCGGCCACGCGGCATCCTCCTGCGGCATACACCCAGCTGTCGCGGCGTCTGAAATCTAACCGCTCGCCGCGCGCAAGCCCGCGAGCGTCCGGAAGGCCCCGGAAACCGCTCTACCCCAGCGCCATCCTGACGGGTTCGGCGGCCCGTCCTTTACAGGTCATTCATGACCGAGTACGCCTCGAGCATCGTGCATCTGCTACCCCCGCCCAGCCGCCGCATGAGGATGTAACCATGTCGCCGCGTTACGACGAACGGCGTCTCCACCGAGATGTCCCAACCGGCGTGGTCGTGATGGCCCACACCCATGTGCAGCGACGGCGCGCCCGGTGGACCGCGATGCTCAATGGCAGCGCGAGGAGTGTCGCTGCGTGAGTGTGGTGGCGCGGCGGCGGTTGGCCTCTGGCAGTGGCTGGCTTCGCACCAGGAGTCCGAGACGCTGTACGGACATCACACCGTGTGAAACCGGACCCACTGAAGGATGGTTACCCTCGCCCCGGCCGAGCCCGGTACCCCGGTTACCCGCCCGTGACCGCCGCTCGCGGCATGCTCGCGATCGAAGGCGCCACCCGACCAGTCAGAGAAACCCTTCGCGACACCACCGGCACGATGTTGAGCATCTCCGCCACCGCGGCCAGCACGAGGACAGGAATCGCCGGCTTCCGCATCACCCGAACGTTGCCGAGCGCGGCCATTGCCCGAGCGCGGGCGTCCTCGGAGGCTGCGTTGGTGAGCACCAGGACCGGCAGCATGGCGTGGGCGGCCAGACTCCGCAGCACGCGGCACAGGACGAGCCCGTCGAGGTCGCGTCCATCCAGGTCGGCGATAATCACGTCGGGCCCGACCGCGCAGATCATCTTCCAGCGCAGCCACACCGTCCTCGGCAGGGCTGACGTCGAAGCCGCCGCCCTGGAGAGCGCTCTCCAGGAGCCGGCACTCCTCGTCGTCAGCCTGGGCGACCAGGGCGCACAGATGGCCCCCGAAACGCACTGGCCGGGTTTCGCTCCCGGCACAGGTGGTGGGGTCGACCGCATCCGATCGATCGCCAAAAGGGGCTCCGAACCTTGACCATCGCGGACACCACGGTGAGACCGCCCCGTTCCCGCCGGTTTGATCGGCGTGAGCAGCGACGCTAGCACCGGCTCGCGGCCGGCGTCGGCGCGTTACAGTACCGACCGGTCGTCACGGGGCACGCTGAAACGGCCGAGATCCGCGCGTCCCGGTGAGCCACCCACCCTGGGAGAGGGGGCAGACTCGACACCGTTGACCATCCAAGCTCAGGCCCATGTGACCGGATGCCGCTGACCCGCGCCCTCTTCGGCCGCCCCCTCCGGCCGAGCGAAGCGGCCAAAGAGCAGATCAACCCCGTCGAGGGGCTCTCGGCGCTCTCCCTGGACGCGCTCACCTCGGTGGCATACGGCCCCCAGGCGCTCCTGGTCGCGCTGGGGGCCGGTGGTCTCGCGGCCCTCGGGCTCGCCCCCTGGATCACGCTCGCCATCGTCGCCCTGCTGGTGCTGCTGGTCGCCTCGTACACCCA
>PLXL01000281.1 GCA_003153215.1 Candidatus Dormiibacterota bacterium | reverse complement strand
GGCGATCCTGGACGCCTTCTGCCTGGCCACCGGCTACCACCGCAACTACGTCATCGAGGTACTTCGAGGGCGACGGCGGGTAGCGGTGCGTCAACGGGTGGCGCGGCCCGGCGCTACGGCCCGGAGTTCCAGAAGGCCCTGCTGGTGGCCTGGGAGGCCTCGGGCTACGTCTACACCGCGGTGAGCCTGACCCTGAAGCGGCGCATCGACCGCCGCCTCGCCGCCGTGCCTGTCCACCCGGGAGCCTACACGAGGGCCGGATCCGTCTATCCCCAGCCCCTTCGGTCAGATTCCTTCCTCAGGGAACGATTCCCCGGACCTCAACCCCGGGGCTGAGCGGGCGCCGTGCTGCACTGGCAGGGCCCTGAGCTGCGCGGGACCGATCTCAGGCTCCCGAGCCGCGGGCTCCCACCTCGTGCTGCAGGTATAGGCCGCATGGCTCCTGCAGTCTGCCGCTGTCGCCGACCATGAAGCTCCCTGCCTGAGCGTGCGCCCCGGCGGTCGGTGCCTTCCTACGCCTCAGCTGCTCTGTCCTCTCTGACCCTTTCTTGTTCGCTATCACTTTGCTCTACAGCGAGTCACTCTCCCAGAATAGCCATTTGTTGTTGTACCCAATTAACCATCATCTTGTGATCTTGCAACGAAGGAATAGCCAGAATACCCTCACCACCGTCATTCAATTCCTCTAAGCTTGAAGAACCGCTGGCAACGGCAACCACCAACGCACCGATGCCACGAGCGCAGGCAACATCCCGGGGAGTGTCCCCAATTACCACCACCTGCTCTCGCCTGCCGCCTACTCGTTGCCAAGCACGCAAGGCATTTTGGGCAAGCTCTGGCCTATTCACGCTGTAATCGCCAAACTGGGATAGGCCTAAGTTGAAATAGGGAAACAGGCCAAAACTCTCCAACTTAAGGCGGGCTCGCTCTCGGCTATTCCCCGTCAGCAATGCTTGCTCATACGAGAGCATTGCAAATGCTGCAAGGCAATTCTTCACGCCCGGTAATACCTCGACGGTGCTGGCACTCCCTTGGAGCCTAGCCCTAGTCACTCCATCGAGAGCGTCAATAGCCCGACCACGCACTGAAGAGAAGTCTTCTGCGGGGAAAACCTGAGCGTAGGCTAAAGCCAATAGCGAACAGTCAGTTTGCCCTCCAATTGTAACTCCCTTGAAGGAAACTGGCCCTACCCCCAACTGCGCCATGGCTTCTGTGTAAACATCGGCGGCCGACAAGCTAGTCCTAATTAACGTACTGTCAATGTCCCAAAGAATCAGAGGCTTTACCNNGGCGTCCCGAATAATCAAGCGTCTTGCGGCCCGACACCAACGCAGTTGCCGCTCCCCTCGATATGCCGACCCCAAGTTCCTTTGGTACCTCGAAGTTGATCATGGGATCGTCAGCGCAGATGGTCGGGAAGTTCGCCACAACCGCGAGCGCCCCTCTCACAGCCGCATTAACCGTCTCGGAGAGGATGCCCTCGTCGTACCTAAGTACGATCAGGAGTCCGTCACCGGTTGGTTTGAAGAAAGCGGCTTCTTGAAAATGGTTATCAAGAATCCGCGTATACAAGCTCCTCAGGTACGCTGCCGTCTCTATGGACTCAGCGAGTCTAGCGAAACCCGAGAATCCCCGAACGTCGAGAAACAGGGCAACTACAAACTCCGAGCGACCGGTCGCCGCATGCAGGAGTCGCCTGAGCTCCCTATGCATCGCACCCCCCCTGTGAGCTAGCTAGCACTGGCACTTCCAACTAGTCGTCAAACGGGCCGGCGCCCGCTCGCGACAATACCCTCACCACAGCCACCCTGGCAACGGGTACCTCGACAGGCGTGCCCTTCGGCCTCTGACGGAACCCTGTTCGGCCCAACGATGGGCCAGTCCCCTCAACCCGCCAGCCTCCAACCGCCTAGGTGCCCTGGCGGATGCTGGTGTGCCCAGTGCATCTGTCGACCAGTTCGAAGGATAGTCGGCAGCAGTCTCTGGGTACATTTGCGGATGCTGGCGTGGGCGAGCCTGATCTCCTGCTGGGGCCACACCGCGCCTCTGGGCAGCACCAGCGGGTCCCGACTGAAGCTGGAGCCATCCCATCGGGGCGGAGACTTCGCCTTAGCCAACGAACTCGCCTCCCGGCGGCGCCGACCGCCCTTGAGACCCTAGAGATTAGGATCACGTTCGGTGCAGATCGTGGAGTCCACTCCTTTTGGCGTCCGATCATCGATCGTGACCCTTGGACGTCCCGATACGAACGTCCGGTTCCAGCTGTTCCCGATGGTGCATCTCGGCGCCCCGACCTTCTATGCCGAGGTGGCCCAGCGGCTCGGCCACTGCGATCTGATCCTCGCGGAAGGCGTAGCGGGACGCCGGACGTCCCTCATTACTCTTTCGTACCGTCTGGCCGGGAAGATTCGTCGTTTCGGGTTGATCGAGCAACGCCCTGGACTGCACCTGGGAGGCCTTGGAGTTCCGGTGGAGAATGTCGATGCGACGGCATCGCAGTTTGGTCGCAGCTGGCGGAAGGTGCCGCAGTACATCCGGGTCTTGCTACTCGTCCTGGCACCTCTGTTTAGACTCTGGCTGATCGTCTCGGGGTCTCGTTCGCTCATTGCTCAGAACATGGAGGTCAATGACCTTCCCGATCCCGACGACGCCTTCATTCCTGACTCGTTCGCTAAAGTGCAAGACGCCATCATCCACGACCGCGACAAGCTCCTCTGCGCGGCGATTACGCGAGAAGCCACCATCGTTGCACCGTCCATGAAGACCGTTGCGATCTTGTGGGGCGCTGGTCACATGCCTGCGGTCGTCCAATTCTTGATGGGACCACTTCGCTACCGCGTCCTCACGGCGGAATGGGTGACTGTCTTCGTCCCCTAGTGGACGTCCTCAGGGTCCCGGCATCTTCTCGCCCCAGAGGTGCCACTCATGGGCCTTCTGGGTAGATTGAAGCAGCCTCGCAT
>PLXL01000139.1:1987-4712 GCA_003153215.1 Candidatus Dormiibacterota bacterium | reverse complement strand
TCCTCGGGGTCACCTCTCTGGAGCGCTCCCTGGACTTCTACTGCGGAGTGCTCGGTTGCCGCGTGGCCGGCGGGGAGGCGCCGCATGGCGGCGGCGGGCGACGCGCCCTCCTCACCACCGAGGGCCGCCCATTGATGCTCGAGCTGGTCGCGCGCCCTGAACCGAGCGCGTGGCTCAATGACGACCTCCAGAGCGGCATCCGTCACGTGGCCTTCAAGGTGGACGACATCGACCGCTGGGCGGCGCGCGTGAAGGACGCCGGAGCTCCCTTCACCCTGGAGCCGCGCGACGCCATGGGTAAGGTGCGCATCGCCTTCTTCCTCGACCCGGACGGCTCACACCTCGAGCTGGTCCAGGGCAACGTGCGCTACAGCCACCCGTGGTCGGAAGAGCTGATCGCCGCCGAACGGGCAACGCCTGCCCCGGCCTCGCCCCGGGTCGACCACGTCGCCGTCTCGGTTGCCGACCTGGAGCGGACCCTCGCCTTCTACCGCCGCGGGATCGGGGCCGAGGTCATCGGGCAACTGCGGGCCGGCGACGACCCGCGCGGCTTCCTGATCACGTACGTGCGGCTCGGAACCGGGCCGGCGATCCTGGAAATCTTCAGCTTCGACGTCCCGGTGCTGCCCAACCCCTGGCAGCCCCACCGAACGCCGGCCGGCCTGCTCCGGATCGCCCTCTCGGCCGGTGGCACTGCGGACGCCGCCAGCCCCGGCGGAGAGGTGGTCCTCGACCCCGACGGCACGCCCCTGGAGATCGTCACGCAACCGGAGCCGCCGGTGGGCTCGGGCGCGTCCGGCCCGCCTCCGCACGGCGGGAGCTGACTGGGGGATCACCGCGCGCGGGCGCGATTCCCTCCCCGTCGAATACTCTGTGGCCGCCATGCGGATCGCCATCACCGGGGGCACCGGCTTCGTCGGCTCGCACCTCGCATCGCATCTCGCCGAGCAGGGTCACGAGCTGGTCCTGGTCGCGCGGGGCAAGCGCCCGAGCGACCCCGCCGGGCCCGCGGTCACCCGGGTCGCCGCCGACGTGGTGAGCGGGTCCGGCCTGGTGGAGGCGTTCGCCGGCTGCGACGCCGTGGTCAACCTGGTCGCGGTCATCGTCGAGAAGCGGGGACAGACCTTCGACGCCGTCAACCGCCAGGGCGCCGCCAACGTCGCCCGCGCCGCGGTCGAGGCCGGGGTCGGGCACCTGGTCCACCTGAGCGCCATCGGCGCCGACCCCGATCCCCGCTTCGGATACCTCGCCAGCAAGTGGTCCGGGGAGCAGGCGATCAGGATCAGCGGCATCCCCCACACCATCATCCGATCCAGCCTGGTGTTCGGTCCCGGCGACGGTTTCTTCGTCAAGCTGGCCCGGCTGATCCGGCGCACCCCGCCGCTCTTCCCCCTCCCCATCGCCGGTGACGGTCGCACCCTCTTCCAGCCCATCGCCGCCGAGGACATCGCGCGCTGCATCGGCCTCGCGCTGGAGCGGGGCCCGGGCCCGCGGGTCTTCGCGGTCGGAGGTCCGGACCACCTGAGCTACGAGCAGATCGTCGATATCATCCGGCGCGAGGTGGTGTCCCTCCCGCGGATCAAGGTGCATGTTCCCGTGCCGGCCATCCGGCCGGTGGCCGCGCTGATGGCGGCGGTGATGCGCGACCCGCTGGTGACGCCGGCGCAGCTCGACCTGCTCGGGCACCACAACATCACCATCCCCGGGGCGGTGGCGGCGGTCTTCGGGTTCGAGCCCCAGCGCTTTGCCGACCGGGTCGGCTACCTGCGGCGGCGGGGCCGGTGACCGTCAGCCGGCGTCTCACCGAGCTGGGGATCTCCCTGCCGCGGGCGACAGCGCCGCTCGGCAGCTACGTGCCGGCACGGCGGGCGGGCCACCTGCTCCACCTCTCCGGGCACCTGGCCAAGCGGGACGGCCGGGTGGTCACCGGCCGGGTCGGCGCCGAGGTCGACGTGGAGACCGCCCGGCTGCTCGCCCGCCAGGTCGCACTCGACCTCGTGGCCACTGCGGCGGAGGCCGCCGGTGGCGTGGACGCGCTGGCCGGTGTGATCAAGCTGGTCGGATTGGTGCGGAGCGCCCCCGGTTTCGACCAGCAGCCCGCGGTCATCAACGGAGCCTCCGACCTGCTCGTCGAGATCTTCGGCGAACCCGGCCGCCATGCCCGCAGCGCGGTCGGGGTGAGCGAGCTGCCGCTGGGCGCGGCCATCGAGATCGAGGCGATCTTTGAGCTCGGGTGAGGCCGCCGCGGCTGTTGCGAGGCCGCTTTCGACCACCACGAAGGTGTCATCGATTGGAAAGACACAGGGGGTAGAGTGAGCATCACCGTGATGAACGACGACACGACCCCACCCCCTGACGACAACCAGACAGACCCGGAGAGTCCATCTCCCAGCACTGACCCCTCGACCGAAGGCGGCCGGCCGCCTCTGGATGCCGGGGCCGCTGCAGGCTGGGCCTGGAACGGCCACCAGTGGGTCCCCGGCAGCGCCGGTGCTCCCGGCTGGGGCCAGCCATGGAGTCACCCCTCGGGAGGGTTCGGCCCGGCCTACGGGTGGTCGAATGATCCCTGGGGCGGCTACCCCCCCTACGGTTCGCCCGCCGCCTACCCGCCGGCTCCGAGAGCGCCGGCCGACTACCCGTCGGTCGCGCCCTCCAGGCCGTCTCGCATGGCCCCGGTGGTGATCGCCGTGGCCATCGTCATCGCCCTGGTCTCCGGGGTCACCGG
>PLXL01000139.1:0-1979 GCA_003153215.1 Candidatus Dormiibacterota bacterium | reverse complement strand
GGCCTCGCCGAGGGGACGGGGTTCATCATCAACTCCTCGGGCGACATCCTGACCAACAACCACGTCATCGACGGCGCCCAGTCCGTCACCGTCCAGATCGACGGCGCAGGACCACAGCTCGCGGCCACCGTGCTCGGCTACGACCCCATCGACGATGTCGCTCTGATCAAGATCAATGACATCTCTGGGCTCAGCCTCAAGGTGGCGCCACTCGGCAACTCCGACAACCTGACCATCGGCGCCGCCGTGGTCGCCATCGGCAACGCGTACGGCAAGGGCGGCACCCCGGCGGTGGTATCGGGGACGGTCGCCGACCTCGACCAGTCCATCACCGCGAGTGATGGTGGCAGCTCCGAGAACCTCACCGGCATGATCCAGATGAGCGCCGACATCGTCTCCGGTGACTCCGGCGGTCCGCTGGTCAGCGCTGCCGGCAAGGTGATCGGCATGGACACCGCCGGCACCTCGACCGGTGCGAGCTTCAGCGGGCAGTCGAGCACCACCCAGGGATTCGCGATCCCGATCAACACCGCACTTCAGGTCGCTCAGCAGATCGAGAGCGGGCAGTCCAGCGGGAGCATCAATGTCGGACCTGGGCCGTACATCGGCGTCGAGGTCGAGACCACCAACTCCGTCTCCGGCGCCGTCGTTTCGCAGGTGGAGGCCAACACCCCGGCTGCGAGCGCGGGCCTGCAGAATGGCGACGTGATCGTCTCGCTCAACAACACCCAGATCACCTCGAGCGGTGACCTCAGCACCGCGCTGGAGACGCTCCACGCCGGAGCGACCGTCCAGCTCGGCTGGCTCGACAGCTCGGGCCAGCAGCACACCGGCTCGATCACCCTGGCCTCCGGCCCGCCTCGCTGACAGCCGTGGCGCGGCAGGGGGGCGCCCGCTGCGCGCCCGCCTGCGCCACGCGTGGGCCGACGCGCCGGTNNTACCTCTACCCCCCGGAGGGAAGCTCCGCGTGGCCGCCGAACTCGCGGCGCATCGCCGAGAGCAGCCGGTCGGCGAAGTCGGCCTCGCCACGCGAGCTGAAGCGCTCGTAGAGGGCGGCGGTGAGCACCTGGGCGGGGACACCCTCGTCGACGGCGGCGATCGCCGTCCAGCGACCCTCCCCGGAGTCGGACACCCGGCCCGCCAGGTCGGCCAGCTCCGGCGAGCGGAGCAGCGCTCCCGCGGTGAGGTCGAGGAGCCAGGAGGCGACCACGCTGCCCCGCCGCCACACCTCGGCGACCTCGGGGATGGGCAGGTCGTACTGGTAGTAGCGGGGATCGCGGAGCGGCGTGCTCTCGGCGCTCGCCTGCTGCTCGGTCAGCCCGACATTCGCCTTGTGCAGGATGTTGAGCCCCTCGGCGTAGGCGGCCATCAGCCCGTACTCGATCCCGTTGTGGACCATCTTGACAAAATGTCCGGCCCCGTGAGGCCCGCAGTGGAGATAGCCCTGCTCGGCCGGCGACGGCTCCCCCTCCCGGCCGGGGGTGCGAGCGGCGGCGTCGACTCCCGGAGCAATGCTGCGGAAGATGGGATCGAGCCGTTCGACGACCTGAGGCTCGCCGCCGATCATGAGGCAGAATCCCCGCTCCAGCCCGTGCACCCCGCCGCTCGTCCCGATGTCGACGTGGTGGAGGCCGAGGGCCGAGAGCCTCTCGGCACGCTCGATGTCGTCACGGTAGTAGCTGTTGCCCCCGTCGATGATGACGTCCCCCTCGCTCATCCGCGAGGCGAGGGCGTCGACGGTGTCACCGGTGAGGGCGGCGGGCACCATCACCCACGCCGTCCGGGGCGGGGTCAGAGCCGCCACGAACTCGTCGAGCGAACCGGTGGTCACGGCGCCCTCGGCCCTGAGCGCGGCGGCGGCCTGCGCGTTGACGTCATAAACGACGCAGTCGTGCCCGTCCCGCATCAGACGGCGGACGAGATTGGCGCCCATCCGCCCCAGACCGACCATCCCCAGCTGCATGCTCGGCTCCTCCCCG
>PLXL01000200.1:249-2583 GCA_003153215.1 Candidatus Dormiibacterota bacterium | reverse complement strand
CCTCGTCCAGCACCGCGGAGATGGGACGGGCGTCGGCGTGGTCGGATTGATCCAGGATGGCGACCACGAGGCCGGGCAGGGAGCGGGCACCGAAGGGGACCTGGACCCGCACCCCCGGTCGAATTCGTTCTGAGAGGTCGTCGGGGACGCTGTACGTGTACCGCTCCTGGGGGAGCATCCCCCGGGTGTCGGGCACGACCGAGACGAACACCGGTGCGATCACAGCCAGCATGATGCGCGCGCCGGGTGGGGCGGGGAACCGGGCCGGCCGCTCCGCCGGGAACCGCTCGGGGTCATCGCGCGTCTAAGGCGTGCACGACAAGCGAGTGAGGTGCCCCATGAAAGCGCGACTGATCCTGCTCAGCACGATGAGCATCGTGACCCTGGCGACCGCGGCCGCCTGCGGCTCGGCGGCAGTGCGGAGTGCCTCCACGGATAGCGGTGGGGCCGAATTCGGTCCTGCGGTGGCGGCTCCGGCCGCGGCACCGGCGGGTTCCAGCGTGGGGTCGTCCAGTGCCGGTTCGTTGACCATGGGAGCCCCGGCCAGCGGGAGCTCCAGCGGCGCAAGCGGGTCCTCGGCATCGCTCAGCGCCGACACCTCCACGGGGGACATCGTGGTGGGCTCTCCGGGGGCGGACGTCGCCCGTTCGGTGACCGCGGCCTACACCGTTCCAACCGGCAGCTTCCTGGCGTCGTTTGACACCGTCATCGCCACGGGTGTTGCGCTCAACGGCTACGTGATCAGCTCGCAGACGGCGCCCAACGCCAAGGGGCAGATCGTGAGCGGGCAGGTGACCCTCGCCATCCCGACGGCAAGCATGGCCAGCCTGCTGAACAGCCTGCCGTCCGACTTCACCGCATCCTCGATCAACTTCTCGAGCGTCGACGACACCAACTCCATCGTCGACCTCAACGCGCGCCTCACCTCGGCGCAGGCNNCCTACGCGACCGTCACCGTCCAGCTCAAGGAGCGCGGCGCAGTCACCGTGGCCGTCCATGTCTCCACCGGGGCGTCGGTGGGGAGCGGCGTGTCCAAGGGCTGGAACAACGCGCTCCTCATCGTGACCGTCGCGCTCGAGGTGCTGGTGTCGGCGGTCCCGGCCCTGGTGCTGCTGGCGATCGGTGGGTTCGTGTGGCGACTCCGGCGGCGCCGTACTCCGGCACCACGCGCGGAGGCGACAGCCTAGGCCCGGTCGGCTCGCCTCGCGGCGGGCAACCGGGCCGCGGCCAGGGCAACCAGACGGCGGCCCACCTCCAGTTTCGGAGATCGCCCCACGGTGAGGACGACGCCGTCACGGTCGAGGACGGTGACCGCGTTGTCGTCTGCTCCCATCCCAATCCCCGGCGCGCCGACGTCGTTGAGGACGATGAGGTCGAGGCCCTTGCGGCGCAGCTTCTCGGCGGCGTTGGCCAGCAGGTCGTCGGTCTCGGCCGCGAAGCCCACCAGGAGCACGCGGGTGCGCCGCGGGTGCACGCGGAGCGACTCCAGGATGTCGACGGTCGGCACCAACTCCAGGGTCAGCTCGTCAGCGGACTTCTTGAGCTTGTGCTCGGCCACCCTGCGGGGGCGATAGTCGGCGACCGCGGCGGCCATCAACAGGATGTCGGCGTGATCGAGCGCGCGCCAGACCGCGCGCTGCATCTCGGCGGCGGTTTCCACCTGGGTGACGGACACTCCCGCCGTGGCCGGCGGGGGCGGTGCGGCGGTGATCAGCTCGACCTCGGCACCCGCCTCGACGCAGGCCGCGGCGAGGGCGTTGCCCATCTTGCCGCTGGAACGGTTGCCGAGGAAGCGCACCGGGTCGATGGGCTCGCGGGTGCCGCCGGCGGTGACCACCACACGTATCCCCCGGAGGGGGGATGGGCGGGAGCCGGCGGTGTCCACGGCCGTCGAGCCCGGCTACCGGCCGCCGGCGTCGGGTGTGCCGAGCAGCCCCGAAGGGAGCTGGCCGAGGCCGCCCAGCAGCTCCGCCGCGATCCGGACGATCTCGGCCGGGTCGGCCATCCGCCCCATCGCCTCGCGCCCGCTGGCGAGCCGCCCGGAGACCGGGCCCACCAGCACGGCGCCGCGCCCACGGAGCGTCTCCACGTGCTCCACCGTCGCCGGGTGCTCCCACATCGCCGTCTCCATCGCCGGAGCGATGACGAACGGGGCCCGGCAGGCGAGCGCGGTGGCGGTCACCGCGTCGTCGGCGAGGCCGAGGGCGAGGCGCGCGATCAGGCCGGCGGAGGCGCCGGCGGCCAGCTGGAGCTCGGCCCACCCCGAGAGGTTGAGGTGCTCCATACCGTGGCCGGACTCGGGCTCGTCGCCGCCGGCGCCGGGGCGCCCGCCGG
>PLXL01000200.1:0-228 GCA_003153215.1 Candidatus Dormiibacterota bacterium | reverse complement strand
AGGACCCGGCGTCCCTGGAGCTCCTCCACCTGCTCACCTCCGCTCATTGGTGGCCCGCCCGCGGCCGGTCCCGCTCGATGATCTCGAGGATCTCGCGAGCGGCGCGCGCCACGTCGTCGTTGACCACACGGTAGTCGTACCAGCCCTGGTCTGCCAGCTCCGTGCGCGCATTCTCCCAGCGCAGCTCCAGACTGTCCGCCGATTCGGTGGCCCGCTCCGTCAGGCGGC
>PLXL01000166.1:14738-19337 GCA_003153215.1 Candidatus Dormiibacterota bacterium | reverse complement strand
GGTAGTAGAGGACCATGGCGAGGAGACCGGGGATCAGGGCGATGCCGAGGAAGCTCGGGAGCTGGCCGATCGAGTACTGGCTGAAGCCGGCCGCGCCCCGATCGGTGAGCATCAGGACGAGCAGCACGGGGAGTGCCAGGACGAAGCGCATCGCCGAGGTGCTGGTGAAGGAGATCCCCGAGAGGGCGTAGCGGCCGAGCACGGTGCCCGCCGCCCAGAGGGCCACGGCACCGACCACGAAGAGGGCAGCCTGGAGCTGCGCCTGGGGNNATCGGCCAGAAGGCGGGCCTCCGGCGCTCGCGGAGGACGATCCACGCGAGGGTCGCCCCGAACACCGGCTGGAGCAGGTAGAGAAGGTAGACCTCGGACAGCACGCCGAGGCTCGCGGCATGGCTGAGGGAGGGAGCGAAGGCGTAGGTGAGGGAGCGGGTGAAGAGGACGGTGGCGACGGCCTGGGGACCGGCGGCGATGACGGCCAGGGCCAGCCAGGTCCGCCAGGAGGCGGCTCGCAGCTCGCGGGCCACCCGGCGCATGACGGGAATGAAGCAGAGGCTGATGAGCAGGTCCTCGATCAGGACGATCTCGCTCGCGGACAGCTTCCAATGGTTGAGGAGATCGGGCCGGAAGTAGGCGTCCACCGCCCAGAGCGCCGCCGCCAGGGTGATGAAGAGGGCCGAATAGCGGTCGATCAGCCCCGTCCGCTCCGCCGGAGGCGCCTGGGTGGTCATCTCGCTTCGAGAGTACCAGGGGCGCCCGCTTCGGCCGGGGCGGCAGCCCCGTACTCGCACATGCCAGGGGGTCCGGCGCCCCTGGTATTCGTTCCACGTACCAGGGGGTCCTCCGTTCGGGCGCTGAAGCCTTGGCTTCGCGCCCTCGCTCCGTCGCCCCTGGTACGCTTCGCGGCTGAAACATGGCCAAGAAGACCCGGAAGCAGAAGCAGCGCACCGCCGCCCGCCGTCCAGTGGGTGTGGGGCCGGCGCGTCCGGTCGCTGGTCCCGTCGGAACGCCGCTCGCGAGCGGGGCTGTCCGGACGTTCGCGGACGCCGTCGACAACGAGGTTCCGGCCGCAGCGACCCCGGTCGCGGCAGCCGTCGGAAGGCCGGCGGAGACCACCCGGCGCCGCGTTGAGCGGGTCACACCGGCGTCCGCCTCGAGCATCGCCGCGGGCCGGCAGCAGCGCGCCACCGCCAAGAGCGCCCGCTTCGGGACCGCGGCGGCGATGGTCGAGCCCCTGGACAGCGACGATCCGGCGATCCCCTTCGACCGCGTCCCCTACGTCCCTTCCGACCTCCGCCGGGTTGCGGTGATCGCCAGCCTGATGGTGGCCCTGATCCTGATCGCCTGGGCCATCGTCAGCCGCTTCGTCCACTGAGGTCGGGGGGCTACGCGAATGCGTGTGATCCTCTATACGGGGAAGGGTGGGGTCGGCAAGACGACCGTGGCAGCCGCAACCGCAGTGCGCTGCGCCCAGCTCGGTCAGCGGACGCTGGTGATCAGCACCGACGCCGCGCACAGCCTCGGCGACTCGCTGGACTTCCCGCTCGGCGAGGACCCCAAGCAGGTCGCGACCAACCTCTGGGGCCAGGAGGTCAACGCGCTCCACCAGCTGGAGAGCCACTGGGACCGGATCCGCATCTACCTCAGCTCGCTCTTCTCGTCCCAGGGCGTCGACGACATCGTGGCCGAGGAGCTGGCGTCGCCGCCGGGGATGGAGGAGATCGCCTCCCTGATGCAGATCCGCCAGCACAAGGCCGAGGGCAAGTTCGACACCCTGATCGTCGACTGCGCCCCCACCGGCGAGACGCTCCAGCTGCTCGCCTTCCCGGACGTGGCCCGCTGGTACCTGCAGAGGCTCTTCCCCGCCTCGAGGGCGGTGATGAGGGTGGCCCGCCCGGTGGTGCAGCCCTTCATCTCCATCCCGCTCCCCCCGGACGAGATATTCGTTCACATCAAGAGGCTGCTGCTCGACCTGGAGGGGATGAAGAGCATCCTGGGCGACCCCAAGACCTGCACGGTGCGCCTGGTCCTCAACCTCGAGAAGATGGTCCTCAAGGAGGCCCAGCGCGCCTTCACCTACCTCAGCCTGTACGACTACCTCACCGACCTGGTGGTGGTGAACCGGGTGCTGCCGCCGGAGGTGACCGACAGCTACTTCGCCTCCTGGCGGGAGATCCAGGGCCGGTACAACGAGTCCGTGGAGTCGCTCTTCGACCCCATCCCGATCCGCCGGTCCAAGCTCTTTGACCACGAGATCGTCGGGCTCGAGGGCCTGGGGGAGCTGGCCGGCGCGCTCTTCGGCGACGAGGACCCGGCCCGTGTCTACTACCACTCCGTGCCTCAGCGGCTGCGGCGGGTGAACGGGCGCTACGAGCTGCAGCTCCAGCTCCCCTTCATCTCCAAGGAGGAGGTGGACGTCCGCCACAACGAGGGAGAGCTGTACGTGACCGTGGGCGCCTACAAGCGGGAGATCTCCCTGCCCCGCATCCTCAACGGCAAGCAGGTGAGCAGGGCGAGGCTGGACGACGGCCTGCTGCGCGTCACGTTCACGGACAGCCAGAAATGAGCGACGTGCCTTCGGAGGAATCGAGAAGATGACTGACAGCCCCAACCCCAACGCGATCCCGCTCTGGCTCCTCGAGGAGGCCGGGCGCCGGCTGGGCAAGCTGGTGCCACCGGAGGCGGTGTCGCACTTCCTCAACGCCCAGCGCGAGGTGGTGCTCGGCATCACAGCGCTGCTCGAGCACGGCAACCCGCCCGCCAGCACCAGCTCCCGGGGACGCCGTGTCCCCACGACCCAGGTCCGGTCCAGACGACCCCGCCGCGTCATCGTCGATTGAGGCCCGCGGGGCACCCGCANNCGGCCCCCGCTCCATCCGCTCGCGACGCTCGTGGTCGACGGCCAGGCCCGACCGGTGGGCGGAGCCCAGCTGGCCATCCTCGAACGGGGTCGGGTGCTCCTGCAGTTCCGCCCCTGGCCGCCCGGGTGGGAGCTGCCCGGCGGGCACTGCGAACCAGGCGAGGACCCGGGCGTCACCGCGGCGCGCGAGGCCGAGGAGGAGACGGGCCACTCCGTGCGAGTGCTCGACCTGGTCGGCGTCTACACCTGGGAGGGACTGCGGAGCGCGGGCGACGCCGTCTTCCTGGGCGAGATCACGGGCGGCAGAGCCCGGCGCAGCATCGAGGCCTGGTCGGTCCGCCTCTTCGCCTCCGACGAGCTGCCGAGAACGATCTTCCCCTGGTGCCGGGAGCGGATCCGCGACGCGGTGGCGTGCAGCCAGGGGGCGGCACCCGTCCATCGCGTCCAGCCGGTGACGATGCGCAACGTGATGACTTTCGGGACCAGCTGGCTCCAGACCCCGGTGGATGCCCTGACCCGACGGCGGCGGCCGTGACCGCCCTCCTCTTCCTGGGCGCCCTGGCGCTGATCGCCGCCGCCTCGGAGCTGTTCACCAATGCGGTCGAATGGGCCGGCCACCTCCTCCACCTCGGATCCGGGGCGACCGGCAGCCTTCTCGCGGCTCTGGGGACCGCGCTCCCCGAGACCATGGTCGTGGTGGTGGCCCTGGTCGGCGGCTCCTCGGACTCGGGTCAGATCGCCACCGGGGCCGTGCTCGGCTCCTCGTTCCTGCTGCTCACCCTCGGAGGGGCGATCACCGGGGTGGCCGTTCTGACCCGGCCCGGCGCCCGCCATCTCCAGGCCGAGCCGGCCCAGATCCGGCGCGACCTCGGGGTGTTCCTGAGCGCCTTCGGCTGTGCGGTGGCCGCGACCCTGCTCGCACGGCCCGAACGGGTGGTGATCGGGGTGCTCCTNNCCCGCCACCCTGGTCGGTGGTGGCGGCCCAGCTCCTGATCGGGGCGATCCTGCTCGCCGTGGGGTCGGGACTCTTCGTCGACGCCATCCACACGGCGGCCACCAGCCTGGGGCTCAGCGCACTGCTGGTGGCGATCATCGCCGTCCCCTTCGCCACCGAGCTTCCCGAGTGCCTCAACAGCGTGCTCTGGATCCGGAGCGGCGACGACGGCCTAGCCATCGGCAACGTGGCCGGGGCGTCGGCCTTCCAGGCCTGCATCCTCGGCTTCATCGGTATCAGCTTCACCACCTGGCAGCTGGGCAGCGCCGGACTGCTGAGCGCCGCCTGCGCCTTCGCGACCGGCCTCTACCTGCTCGGCCTGCTCCGCCGCGGNNGCGGCCCTCGGGGTGGCCCGCGACGTCTTCGGGCTCCCCGCGCTGCGCCCCGGTCAGGCGGAGGTCATCGCCGCCGCCGAGGCCGGGCGGGACGTCCTCTTCGTCGCCCCCACCGGCTCCGGCAAGAGCGTCGCGTACTGGGTTCCGGCACTCGTGTCACCGGGGCTCACCCTGGTGGTCTCCCCCCTCATCGCACTGATGACCGACCAGGTCGTCCGCCTCCGGCGGGCCGGGGTGGCGGCGGCCGCGATCCATTCCCAGCTGGACCCCGGGGAGCAGCGTGAGGCGCTGGTCGCAGCGCTCGACGGCCGGCTGCGGTTCCTCTACGTCGCCCCCGAGCGCCTGGCCACCCCGAGCTTCGAGGAGCGCCTCGCCGAGCTGGCGGTCGCCCGCTTCGTCGTCGACGAGGCCCA
>PLXL01000166.1:0-14731 GCA_003153215.1 Candidatus Dormiibacterota bacterium | reverse complement strand
ACCCTCGAGGTCCAGCGCTGCCGTCAGGGTGCCGAGAAACTGCGGGCGGTCACGCGGGCACTCGCCGAGGTGCCGGGCAGGGCCCTCGTCTACTGCGGCCGGATCCGCGACTGCGAGGAGACGGCGGAGGCACTCCGAGCGGATGGGGTCGCCGCCGCCGCCTACCACGGCGGGCTGGACGGCCCGGTACGGGGCCAGGTCCAGGCGGCGTTCACCGAGGGGAGGCTCCGGGTGGTGGTCGCCACCTCCGCCTTCGGCATGGGGGTCGACATCCCCGACATCCGGCAGGTCATCCACCGTGACTTCCCCGCCTGCTTGGAGGACTACCACCAGGCGGCAGGACGCGCCGGGCGCGACGGCCTGCCCGCCCGCTGCCTGCTCCTCTACAACCCCGCCGACCGCGGCCTCCAGGAGCTGTTCATCGAGCAGTCGTACCCGGAGAGAGAGGTCGTGCGGGAGGTCTACCGGGCGTTGCTCCGGGCCGGCCGCTGGGATCTGCAGGAGGCGGCGGGACTCGTCCCGAGCCTCGATCGCCGGGCCGTGGAGGCGTCGGTGCGACTGCTCGAGAACGCGGGCGCGCTGCTCCCGGGTGGGGGGGTCCGCCGTCTCGCCGGAGCGCCGGTCGACTTCGAGGAACGCCGGCGCCTCAAGGAGGCGGCCCTGGCCCGGCTCGACCAGATGATGGCGTACGCCACCTCGAGGGAGTGCCGCCACGCTCGCATCGCCGACTACTTCGGCGAGCAGGGGGTGGCGCGCAGCTGCTCCGCCTGCGACAACTGCCTCTCCCCCCACTCCGCCGAACGGCCCGTCCCCGAGCCCGCGGTCCGGGCGGCGCTCCGAGCCGTCGCGCGGTTCGACGGCCATCTCGGGGGCACCCGGCTCGCCGCCATGCTCCGCGGCGCCGATTCGTCCTGGAACAGGGACCGGCCCTGGGTGCGTGAGCTGGACTTCTTCGGTGCCCTGGCCGGCTGGGANNGTGTCCATCTCCGGCCCGCCACGAGGGGCCCCGTCCCAGCGACCGACCTCGCCACACCACGCCGGAGAATCCCGCTCGGCGGGGACGCGAGCGGCGGCCAGCGGAGCTTCAGGTGGCGAACTGGACACATTCGGACAGGTCCGCTTTGAGCGGCTCAGGAGCTGGCGGCTGGGACTGGCACGCGCGGAGGCACGCGCCGCCTTCACGATCTTCGACGACAGGACTCTCCGCGAGATCGCGGAGCGGGACCCGCGTTCGGTGGCCGATCTCCTCCGGGTGCGCGGGGTCGGTCCGGCGAAGTCCTCGCGCTACGGGGAGGCGGTCATCGGAGTGCTCCAGAGCGGCTAACGCGGTGCAGGCGCGCTCCGTCGCCTAGCTGGGTCGCGCCGGCCATATGGCACGATCACGCGGCGATGGGCTCCAACGCAGACAGCTACACCCACGGCCACCAGGACGCGGTTCTGCGTTCCCACCGGTGGCGGACGGCGGAGAACTCGGCGGCGTACCTGCTCCCCCACCTCCGGGCCGGGATGAGCCTCCTCGACGTCGGATGCGGGCCGGGAACTCTGACCGCCGACCTGGCGGCGCGGGTCGCTCCCGGTGAGGTGCTGGCCGTCGACGTCTCCGCGGAGGTGGTCGCCGAGGCGGAGGCGCACGCCCGCAAGGTGGGGGCCACAAACGTCAGCTTCACCGTGGGCGACTTCCGCTCCGCTGGGCTCGCCGCCGGGTCCTTCGACGTGGTCCACGCGCACCAGGTGCTCCAGCACCTGCGCGACCCGGTGGGCGCGCTGACCGAGATGCGCCGGCTGGTGCGCCCAGGGGGCGTGGTGGCGGCGCGGGACGGCGACTACTCGGCCATGGTGTGGTCGCCGCCGGACTCCCTGCTCGATCGCTGGCGCGAGCTCTACCTGGCGGTGACGCGACGCAACGGCGCCGAGGCGGACGCCGGCCGCCGGCTGCTGCGCTGGGCCCGGGAGGCAGGCTTCCAGGAGATCGCCTTCTCCACCTCCAACTGGACATTCGCCACCCCGAAAGATCGGGGCTGGTGGTCGGAGCTGTGGGCCGAGCGGACGACCTCGTCGGCATTCGGCCAGCAGGCGGTCGAGTACGGGATCGCGACCGCCGCGGAGCTGGAGGAGGTCGCCGCCGGCTGGCGGGCCTGGGGAGCGCTCCCCGACGCCGTCTTCATCGTCGTCGGCGGCGAGATCCTCGCCCGCGGCTGAGACGGATCAGCAGCCCGTCCCGGTCAGCCTCGGCGATCGGGTGGCTGAGCGGCGGCGTGGCGGCGACCCTGGCCCGCGCGTGTCAGCGTCTCCAGGCGCTCGCCGACCTCCGCCGGCCGGCGGAGGAGGAGGGTCCCGTTGGGGTGGACCGGAGCCGGAGAGGCGGCGGGCAGGCCCCAGACCGCCCTCCAGACGGTGACGCCGGCTCGCCGGCCCGCCTCAACGTCGTGGTCGCTGTCGCCCACGAAGACGGCCTGTGTCGGGGCGACGCCGAGCCGCCCGAGTGCCAGGAGCAGCCCTTCGGGGCTGGGCTTGGGCTGGGTGACATCCTCCAACCCGATCACGACCGGGAAGTGGCGACGGAGGTCGGTGGCACCCAGACCCTGTTCGAGGGCGGTGAGGCGGCGCGAGGAGACCACCGCCATGAGCAGTCCCTCCCGGTCCAGCTTCCTGAGGAGCGTGGTGATCCCCGGGAAGCGGCGGGGCGCCTCCGGGCGCTCAAAGAGTGGCAGGATCTCCGAGGTCCGGCCCGGCCAGGCAAGCTCGATGCGGCTCACGAGTGGCTCGCCCTCATGGCGCCAGAAGGTCTCGACCCCGGCGGCGGCGGCGGGGTCCGAGGCGATCAACTCGGCGACCGCGGCCTGGTCGACGAACCGGCTGGCCACGAGGGTGCCGTCGAAGTCGAAGACGACGGCGTCGACGGCGAGCTGATGGGGGCGGGGTGAGGTGGGGTGGGCGGCCATGGTGTGAGGCTCCGGGTCGTCCCCGGAGAGCGAGACTATCACCGCCGGCGCGGAGGGAGAGATGGCGAAACGGTCGCACAGCTGCACTGACCTCTCTGGCCGGCCCATCGAGGGCGGGGCCGCGGCCACGCCGCCTGCGGCGGTGCCGTCAGTGGAAGAGCAGCATCGCGGCGCCGACGCCGACGATCAGCGGAGCTCCGACGCAGGCCGCAAACATCTGCACCGACTCGGTCTCCCGCGGCCACCACTCATGCGGGACGGCCCGGTTGATCGGCACGCGCGCCCGGCGACGGCGCGGCGGTTGGCCGAAGACGACGGTGAGCGCGAGACAGAAGAGGGAGACGAAGAGCGCGTAGTCGGCCGTGGTGGCGGCCGCGTGGGTCGCGCCGGCACGCCACATCAGCGCCACCACGACAAAGGTCCCGAGACCGAGGAGCGCGCCGACGATGGCCCCGCGGAGAGGGCTCGCAAGGCTGAGGCGCGGCTCGCGCGGCACCGGCATGACGCCACCCAGCGTACCACCAGGTACCGATCGGACAGGCAACCCCCGTCAGCGGCCGGGAGGGGCGAGCGCCCGTCACATCGGGGGTTGTTTCGTGACAATGTGCAACAAACCTGGAACGTCGGTTGACCGGATCGTTGCAGGCGCATACTCTCAGATCGCACCGCGAAGAGCGGGGTGCAGTCCCCCATCGGTCCTACCCAACGTCCTAGCAGGAAATCCTGATGCCCCCACGCTCTCGGTTCGCCCTGGCAGCGCTCGGTGCGACAGCCATCGCTGCCGCCCCCACCGCCGTGATGGCCTCGACGTATGTGGTGCGGCCCGGCGACACCCTGACTGGGATCGCCCTGCGCCATGGCTCCTCGGTCCAGGCCATCGTCGACGCCAACCAGCTGGGCGCTCCCGGCCCGCTCCGCGTCGGGCAGCTGCTCGAGATCCCAGACCCCTCGCGCAGCCTGCCCTCTTATGTCGCGGGCAGCCAGGACCTCGACACCTGCGCGGTGACCGCGGGCGAGACCCTCTGGACCATCTCCCGGCGCTACGGCGTCGACCCGACGGCACTGGCCCGCGCCAACGGGCTGAACGTCAACGCCATGCTCCCGGCGGGCGCTCAGATCCAGGTGCCAGGACGCCTGGTCCGGGTCAACGCCCTGCTCACCCACGTCGCCCAGCAGGCCGAGGTGGAGCCGGGACTGGTCAAGGCGGTGGCGTGGATGGAGTCCGGATGGCGGCAGGATCTGGCGTCACCCACCGGAGCCGTGGGTCTGATGCAGGTCGAGCCGTACACCGGCGAGTGGGTCTCCCAGTTCCTGGCCCACCGGGCCCTGAACCTGCGCACCGCCGAGGACAACGTGACCGCCGGCACCCTCCTGCTGGGCCACCTCATCTGGATGCATGGGGGCGACACCGCCCAGGCGCTCGCCGCCTATTACCAGGGCGACGCCAGCATCGCCGAGCACGGGCTCTTCCTCGACACCCAGCAGTACCAGCGCGCGGTCCTCGACCTGGTGGCGTCGGACTAGCCGGACCGGTCAGAGCCTCTCGCCGGGCAGCTTTCGCCCAGGTTTCTGCACAGGTTTCTGCACAGCTCCGTCCGGCTACGCGCCGTCAGCCGGCCGGCTCTGTCGAACCCGCACCCCCTCGGATCTGGGGGACGGGGAGGGAGAGGCAGCGCACGCCGCCCCCCGACTTCATGAACTCGCCCATGGGGAGCCCCAGGGCCCGGTAGCCCGCCTCCCGGAGCTGGCCGCTCAGCCCCTCCACGGCCTCGGAGGAGACGACCACGTCGCCGACCGGCATGGCGTTGCAGGCGAAGCCGGCGGCGATGTGGTCGGGGACCTCGATGACCCGCCTGGCGAGACGCCGCACCCTCTCCCGCGAATCGGGTGAGAAGGCCGACGGGGCAAAGAGGATGGTGCCGGCGTCGAGGGGGCAGAAGCAGGTGTCGAGGTGGTAGTAGCGCGGGTCGACCAGCTCCAGCTCCACCACGTCGACGCCTAGGGCGCTGGCGACCAGGGGGATGGCGGACCGGTCGGTGCGGAAGCCGTGGCCGCAGACCAGGGTGTCCCCGACGAAGAGGGCGTCGCCTGCTCCCTCGAAGGGGATGCCTTCGGTGTCGAGGACCGGCATCCCCCGGGCCGCGAAGAGCCCCCGCCAGTGCACCTCCTCTCCCTGCCTCTCAGCATGGCGGAATCGGCTGAGCACCATGCGGGCGCCCCAGGTCACCCCGGCGTTGGCCGTGAAGACCATGTCGGGGAGCCCGGGCACGGGGTCGGCGATCACGACCTCGACGCCGAGGTCTCGATAGGTGGCGCGCAGCGCCGCCCATTGGTCCGCGGCCCGACGGGGGTCGACGGGGCTCGCGACATGCATCCAGGGATTGATCTCGTAGACCACCCCGAAGTGGGTGGGTGGGCACATGAGAATCGGCATCGTCGATGCCTCGTCGGGACGGGCCGATCGCGCCAGGGCGGGGAGCTCCCGTCAACCGATGCCCCGATCATCGCACAGGCCCGGCGTTCACCTCACCGGATCGCGGTCGGTGACACCTCAATGGGGAGGCCGGTCAGGACGGTGGGGCGGAAGCCCCGAGCCGGAACCGGCCGGCTGGGTGGCGGAGGGACCGGGTCCCGGCGGATGCACCAGGCCGGGTCGATGTCGTCGCGCAGGGTGACGACCTCGGCACCCCGCAGCCGGCCATCCACGCCGCGACTTCGATATTCGACGGTGGCGATGAGCGCGGCCCGCATCCGGCCGCCCGGCGCGGCCCACCGCCAGAGCGTAGACGTCTCGGCGATCTCCGCCGTCCCCGCCTCCGTGAGCCGCGAACCCTGGTACTCGGCCAGCTGGAGGCGGCGGCGGCGGGTGGACCCCAGCACCCTGTCGGCGCCGACCACGAGACAGTGGGCCCGGTGGCGTAGGGGGATGCGGAGGCGGTCCGGCGAGGCCACTCCCGGGTGGTAATGGGAGCTTCCGCGCCGGGCGAGGAGGGCGGGCAGGCGGCGCGTGGCGGCGGCCTCCGCGAGTGCCTCCCCCTCACCGGCGACCCAATCGGGCACCTGGATCCGCGGGTCGGGAAGGGCGAGCCCCCGGAGCAGGTCGAGTCTCCGGTCCAGGGCCAGCCCCATGGTCGCCCTGCCGCCGAGGTGGAGGAGGTCGATGGCCAGGTAGACGGCGGGAAGCCGCTGCTCGGTCGCCGCTCCCAGGGCCATCCTCTCCCCCAGGGCGACCAGATCGGGGCAGCCGGACGGGTCGAGGACGGCCACGACCCCATCGAGGACGGCGGAGAGGGGTGCCAGCGGCTCGGCCGCCACCAGGATCTCCGGGTAGCGGTCGCTGACGTCGGCGAGCGTCTCGCTCTGCAGGCGGACCACCCCGGGGGAGGCGAAGAGGAGGGTCCGGGCACCGTCCCAGTCGATCGAGAAGCGGAAATCGGGATCGTCGAAGGCTCCGACGCAGGGGACCGAGAACTCGGGGAGGACCCGTCCCGGCAGCGCCGGAGGTACCGGGAGGCGGAGGGGAAGAGCGGCGTCCTCGNNGCCGGGACGAGGCCTCGACCGAGGCCTTGAGGACGGCCATCAGGTCGGTGATCTGGGCGAGCGGCGGCGACGGGATGCGCTCGAGCGGCCGGTCGTTGAGCTTCGCCTCGACCAGGCTCGCGACGGCGTCCCGATATCCATCCCGATGGCGCGCGGGGTCGAAGCGGGCGGCGAGATTCTCGACCAGCATCACCGCCATCTCCAGCTCCCGGGCGTGGACCTCGACCTCGGCCTCGGGGAGGGCGAGCTGCCCCGCGTCGCGGATCTCGTCCGGCCAGTGGAGGGTGTTGAGCAGGATCGCCCGCTCGTGGAGGGCCAGGCGGCAGAGATGCTCACGGTCGCGCAGGGCAACCTTGCCGACCGCCACCTTGCCCGTCGTCTCCAGCGCCTTCCTCAGAAGCTGGTAGGGCTTGACCCCGACAGCCTCGGGCTCGAGGTAGTAGGCACCCTTGACGTAGACGCCCGCGTCGATCTCGGAGTCGTCGCAGAACTCCAGGATCTCGATGGTGCGGGTGGAGGCCAGGGGCAGGTTGTCCAGCTCCTCGTCCTCGATCCGAACGTACTCGTCCTTGCCAACCTCGAAGCCGCGGACGGCGTCGTTCCAGCCGACCTCGCACTCCTCGACCGGGCACCACCGCTTGTTCCGGAGCGGCGCGCCGTCCCGCGGGCAGAGGAGGCGGAAGGAGACCCCCTTGGACTCGTTGGCGAGGTACATCCGCACCGGGATGGCGACCATCCCGAAGCTGATGGCACCCCGCCACATCGACCTGGGCATCGATCGAGTATATGCGGGCATCCCCGATCGCGGCGAAGAAGACCGGGGAACCCTACGCGGTCAGCCGATCGCTCACCACTGCTGGCGGGTCGCCGGCGAACTGCCCATCAGGTCGAAACCGGGGTCCTCCACCGGGACGAAGGCGGACTCCACAGCCACCCGGCCCGGGCCGATGCAGCGCAGCCAGAGATAGCGGTTCCCCCACGACCGCCAGGAGCGATAGGCGCCCGCCGGATGCTCGAAGTGGAGGTGCATGGAGACGGAGAGGTCCTTGTAGAGCAGTGCCGTGGGCTTGATGAGGATCGTCTCCCCGGGCCCGAGGCGCCGGACGAAGGCGTTGCCCTTGGCGTGGAGCAGCACCAGCCCGGGAGCCCGCGGTGCCGTGAACCGGTCCAGGAACTGGCCCATCGGGTAGTGGGTCTCCTGCTCGTTCTGGCCCTTGAGGGTGACGAAGTAGATCCCGCTCATCACCCAGTCGTAGGCGGTGGTCCCGCTGGCGATCAGCATGGTGTGCTCGCGGACCTCGACCCCGCTGCCGACCTGGATGGGCAGAGCCACGATCTCGCCGGCCGCGTCGTGACTGAAGGCGACGTGGCCCTTGCCGGTCGCCTGGACCATCACGAGGGGCATGCCGGCGAANNCGGGCCATGTCCTTGACCGCGGGCAGCTGGGTCCAGCCTGAGGTGTCCTGGATCGCGCGGACGTCGACGGGGGCACCGCAGGAGGGGCAGCTGGTGCCGGGGTTCTGGCTCGACGAGCCGCACCAGGGGCAGCTGTAGGAGCCGGGGGGAGCCGGGGCTTGAGCGGGCGGCTGCGCCATGGAGGGTGGCGGCTGCGGAGGCGCGAACGGCACGCCGGGCGGAGCGAATGGCATGCCGGGCGGCGGGCCGGCCGGCGGGGGCGGCTGCGAGCCGGGCGGCGGGCTCCAGCCCTGTTGGACCTGCCCGGGCGGCGTCGGAGTGGCGGGAGTGCCCCAGTTCGGGGAACCCTGCCCGGGGGGCGGCGTGGGATTGGCGGGGGAGCCCCAGTTGGGAGAACCCTGACCGGGAGGCGGCGGCGGCGGGGAGGAGGTCATCTCGCCGCTATTCGGTCGCGTGGTGGACGTACATCGACTGGATGCCGAGCCGCCCTGGGCCGGTCATCCGCACCATGTGCAGCCCGGCCCCCCCGAAGAGCCCCGTGGAGAGCTTCTGGGTCTCGACCGTCATCTGCACCGAGGAGTCCTTGTAGAGGTAGGCCCCGGGCTCGAGAAGGATCGACTGCCCGGCCGCGAGCTGCCGCTCGAAGACGTTGCCGTAGCCGTGGAGGATGAGGAGCCCCGGCTGCCCCGCGGCGATGAAGCGGTCCATGAACATCCCCTGCCCTCCGAAGAGGGCGGTGCGCATTCCCTGGATCCGGGTGTACGAGTACTGGACAGTGTGGGAGGCGAGCAGGAAGGCGTGCTCCCGGGCGTCCAGCTCCATGGACGGATGGAGCGGCAGGACCACCAGCTCACCGGTGGCATCGCGGGAGAAGGCGATCCGGCCGGGCCCGCGGGCGGTGGTGACGATGTGGGGCATCCCGGCGAACGACCGCTTCATCATCCCCTGGAGGGGCATGACGCCGACCGGTACGGTCTGGTCCTTCCAGAGCATCACGTGGTGCTCGAAGAAGACGCCGTCCTGGGGCGAGAGGGTGATCTCCGCGACCGGTACCAGCTCCCCCTCCACCTGGCAGGCCGAGGAACCGAAGTGGAACTCGGTCATGTCGCGCAGCCGGGGGGCCTCCCGCCACCCCGAGTCGGACACCAGGTTGCGGACGTCGAGAGGCGCCCCGCAGGTGACACAGCTCTGGGCGCCGGCCGGGCTCTGGCCATGGCACCACTGGCACTCGACGCGCTGGCCGACGGCTTCCATGGCAATTCTCCCTGTTGCGGACGGCGAAATCGTAACCACCCGGCCGCCGGTCANNGAGCGGGTGGGGCGGCCGGAGGGGCCGGCGGCGCGGCGGGAGCCGGCGCGGCGCCAACCGGCTGGCCGCACCCGGCGCAGAAGCGGGCCCCTGCTGCCAGTTCGGCGCCGCACCCGGTGCAGTGGGCCGCACCCAGTGGGCCACCGCAACTGGGACAGAAGCGGCCCCCGGAGGGGCTGGTCGCCTGGCACTTTGGGCACTGGACCGTCGCCGCCGCGGGTGCCGGGGCGGGCGGCGCATAGCCGCCGCCGGCAGCCGGAGCGGGAGCGGCCTGGACCGGCTGCGCCATCTGCCCACCCAGGCCGAAGCCGGCGGCCATGAACGCGGGCGAGACCGCCCCACCGCCCTGAGCCATCCCCTGGCCGGCGCCCAGCGCCATCTCGCCCGCCGCGTATCCCTGGAAGGAACCGGCGAGCCGCGAGTAGGCGGTGTCCTTGCTGAACTGCTCCAGCCGCTTCTGGGACTCGTCGTCGAGGCTGATCGTGAAGTTCCCCATCCGGGCGACGGTCAGGCCGTAGGTGGCGAGCTGCTGGTTGGCCAGCTCGATGATCGCCTTCTCGATGTCCTCGGTGTAGGCGGCGAGCCCCAGGATCGGCCAGCCGTTGCGCACGATCTGCTTGGTGACGTCGGTGCGGAGCACCTTGAGCAGCTGCTCAGCCACCCAGTTGGTGACCGCGGAGTTGTCGGTGACGTCCACGGTGCCCACCAGGTTGACGAGCAGGTTGGCGGGCTCGACCACCTTGAGGCTGTAATCACCGAAGACCCGCAGCGAGACGATCAGGGTGCTGACCGGGTCCTGGACCGAGTCGATCTTGCCCCCGAAGCGATTCTGAGTGAACTCGCGGTTGCCGACGAAGTACAGCTCGGCGCGGTACAGGTTGCCCCCGGTGAGGGCGTCGGCGAAGATGCCGAGAAAGGGCAGCTCGGTGGCGTCGATGGAGTGCCTGCCGGGGGGCAGGGTGCCCTTGACCTGGCCCTGGTACATGAACACCGCGAGCTCGTCCGGCGCGACGATCGCGTGGGTGAAGCGCCGGATCTCGTGGTCAGGCCACTTGAACACGATCTGGCCCTTGCGGTCGTCGGGGACCGCGATGTTTTCTCGTGCTCCGGGGAAGAAGCCAGGCATGTCTGTGTCTCTCCTCTCGCTGGACCGTCAGAAGATTATGGGTTCTGGGTCGGCAGACCCAGGGCCCGGCGCACGGAACCGATCTGGAGCAGGGCCCAGAGACCTCCCGCGGCAACCGCGAGGCCAAAGCCACCCATCGCGATCAGGGCGCAGATCAGCAGCACGGCGAGCGCTCCGTGCGCACCCGCCGTCGCGACCAGGATCATGAGCAGGACCCAGGCGCAGACCGCGGCCAGCGCGGCGGCAGCACCGACGACGGCCAACCCCATCCCGACCAGGGCGCCGAGGGTCCGATCGACGCCGGAGCTCGGGGAGAGATTGGGGTTTGGGTTGAACCAGGGCCTCACGGCTGCAGCTTAGTCGGCCGGGTGGCGGAGCGTCAAAGGGCCGGACGCGGCCCTGCCGCAGGCTCACGATGTAGATGTCACAGTGCCCGCCAATCCGGGGGCACGAGTACGATGTCGACACCGTGCCGCCGGCGCTCGGCGGCTGCGCCGGTGCGGGCGGCGGAGCCCTCCGACGCATCACCGGCCGCACCTCATCTCTCCCCGGAGCCGCGCCCGTTGGCCACGTCCAGAAACACCGTCCCCCCCCGCCGCCCGCGAGCCGCAATCACGGCGCCGGTGCCCGCCGCGACGCCCACGGCCCGCGTCGCCATCGAGCAGCCGCGGCCCGTCGTGGAATGCGGAACGCTGCCGGCCAAGGCGACCGTCGGGATACCCCTCACCATCAGCGCCTCCATCTTCGCGGACGGCCACGATCTGGTCATGGGCTGGGTCCGCCATGGCCGGCCCGGCCGCGGCGGGGACACCGACGACCGCTGGCAGGAGCTCCCGATGCGAGCGCTCGGCGACGACCGCTTCAGCGCCGTCCTCACCCCCACACGGGTGGGGCCGTGGTCTTTCGAGATCGTCGCCATGCCCGACCTCTACGGCAGCTGGCTCGGCGACCTCCGGGTCCGCCTCGATGCCGGCCAGGACGTCGCCCTCGAGCTGGAGGAGGGGGCACGGATGGCGGAACGGGCGGCGGCCCTCCCCGTCACCAATGACGGCGACCACCAGGAGCTGCGCGCCCTGGCCGCCCGCCTGCGCGACCCGGACGCGACGCAGGCGCATCGCCTCCACGAGGCGGGCCGGCCGCCAGCGGTGACGCTGATGTGGCGGACCGCGGACCGCGGGGTCGCCGCCCGCTCCGGACCGTGGCGGCTCACGGTGGAGCGCGAGCTGGCCGGGTTCTCCGCCTGGTACGAGATGTTCCCGAGGTCGGAGGGGGCGGAGCCGCCCAGGAGCGGCACATTCCGAAGCGCCGCCGCCCGGCTTCCCGCCATCGCGGCGATGGGTTTCGAGGTGGTCTACCTGCCTCCCATCCACCCCATTGGCGGGAGCTTTCGCAGGGGTCGGAACAACAGTCCGGAGGCGACCCCCGAGGACGTCGGCTCCCCGTGGGCCATCGGGGCGGCCGAGGGGGGCCACACCGCCGTCCACCCCGATCTCGGCACCCTCGACGACTTCGCCCTCTTCATGGCCGACGCCGAGCGCCATGGCGTAGAGGTCGCCCTCGATTACGCACTGAATTGCAGCCCCGACCACCCCTGGGTTGTCGAGCATCCGGAGTGGTTCTCCCATCGCGCCGACGGCAGCATCCGCCACGCCGAGAATCCGCCCAAGCGCTACCAGGACATCTACCCCCTCGACTTCGGCACCGCCGACCGCGCCGGACTCTGGCAGGCGCTCCGCGACGTCCTGCTCTTCTGGATCGAGCGCGGTGTGCGGATCTTCCGCGTCGACAATCCGCACACCAAACCGTTCGCGTTCTGGGAGTGGTTGATCGCCGAGAGCCGCCGCCACCACCCGGACGTCATCTTCCTGGCCGAGGCGTTCACCCGGCCGGCGGTGATGCAGCGGCTGGCCAAGCTGGGCTTCAGCCAGTCCTACACGTACTTCACCTGGCGCACGTCCAAGGCGGAGCTGAGCGAGTACCTCACCGAGCTGTCGCAGACCGAGAGGGTCGACTGGTTCCGGCCCAACTTCTGGGTCAATACGCCCGACATCCTCCACGCATACCTCCAGCAGGGGGGACCGGCGGCCTTCCGGGTGCGCGCGACGCTGGCGGCGATGACGGCTCCCTCCTGGGGGATGTACAGCGGCTACGAGCTCTGTGAGCGGGTGGCTGCCGAGCCGGGCAGTGAGGAGTACGCCGACTCCGAGAAGTACCAGCTCCGGCCGCGCGATTGGGCCCGCCCGGACAGCCTGGCGCCGTACATCACCCGGCTCAACGAGATCCGGCATCGCCACCGTGGGGCGATCGCGCTGCTGCCGGCACTGCGCATCCAGGAGATCAGGAACGACAGCATGCTCTGCGTCAGCCGGATGAACCAGGCGCGCGACGACGTGCTCGTGGTGGTGGTCAACCTCGACCCCCACCATACCCAGGAGGGCACCATCTGGCTCGACCTGGAGGGGCTCGGGATCCCCGCCGACATCCCCTTCGAGGCGCACGACGAGCTGACCGGCACCAGCTATGTCTGGCAGGGACCGGAGAGCTACGTCCGCCTCGACCCTGCCCAGCAGTCGGCTCACGTCCTCCACCTCCGGCGCCGATGAGCAAGGCGGTTTCGACGCTCACCTCCGGCACGGCGGCCCCCGCGCCCGAGCCCCGGCCCGCCGGCGTGACCCCCACAGCTCCGGCACCACGAGCAGATCCCTCCGCGCAGCCGGTCGCAGGCGACCGGGACCCGCTCTGGTTCAAGCGCGCGGTCTTCTACGAGGTGCTGGTCCGCGGGTTCGCGGACAGCAACGACGACGGCGTCGGCGACTTCCCGGGGCTGATCCAGCGCCTCGACTACCTGCGCTGGCTCGGCGTCGACTGCCTCTGGCTGCTGCCCTTCAACGACTCTCCGCTGCGCGACGGCGGCTACGACATCAAGGACTACTACTCCGTCCTGCCCGCCTACGGCACGGTGGACGACGTCCGCGAGCTGGTGTCCCGCGCTCACGACCTGGGGATGCGCGTCGTCATGGACCTCGTCCTCAATCACACCTCCGACCAGCATCCCTGGTTCCAATCCGCCCGCTCCTCGCCGGCCTCACCGCATCGCGACTACTACGTCTGGTCGGACACCAAGAACCGCTACACGGACGCCCGGATCATCTTCGTCGACACGGAGACGTCGAACTGGACCTGGGACGACAACGCTCAGGCCTACTACTGGCATCGCTTCTTCAGCCANNCGAGTACGGCGGCGACCGCGTGCTCCTGGCGGAGGCCAACCAGTGGCCCGAGGACGTGGTCGACTACTTCGGCAACGCGGAGCGCCCCGAATGCCACGTCTGCTTTCACTTCCCGCTCATGCCCCGGATCTTCATGGGACTGCGCCGGGAGCAGCGCTACCCGATCACCGAGATCCTGGAGCGCACGCCGGCGCTGCCGACGGCCAGCTCCCAGTGGGGAATCTTCCTGCGCAACCACGACGAATTGACCCTGGAGATGGTCACCGACGAGGACCGCGACTACATGTGGCAGGAGTACGCCCGCGACCCCCGGATGAAGCTCAACCTGGGGATCCGGAGGCGTCTCGCCCCCCTTGTCAACAATGGGCGGCGGCAGATGGAGCTCTTCTACGGGATGCTCCTCTCCCTGCCGGGCAGCCCGATCCTCTACTACGGCGACGAGATCGGCATGGGCGACAACATCTACCTCGGCGACCGGGACGGAGTCCGGACCCCGATGCAGTGGAGCGCCGACCGCAACGGCGGCTTCAGCCGCGCCGACTTCGCCCAGCTCTACCTCCCCCCGCTGATGGACCCGGTGTACGGGTACCAGTCGGTGAACGTCGAGGCCCAGCGGCGCAGCGAGACCTCGATGCTGCAGTGGCTGCGCCGCTTCGTCGCGGTCCGGCGGGGCTGGCCGGTATTCGGCATGGGGAGCTTTGAATCGCTCAACGCGACCAATCCGTCGGTGTTTGCGTACCTCCGCACCCACGAAGAGCATGCTGTCCTTTGCGTGAACAACCTTTCGAGGTTCGCCCAGCCGGTGGAGCTGGACCTCCGCCGCTACGCCGGGATGACCCCTGTGGAGATGCTGGGGAGGGTGCACTTCCCGAAGATCCGTGAGCTGCCCTACCTGCTCACCCTGGCTCCCCACGGGTTCTACTGGTTCAGCATCGAGAGCGTTCCGTGAGGCCCCCCGAGCGGTGGCTCTGAACACCGATCCCAGCGCGGTGCAGTTGGAGCCCTTCGGCATCGCCGGCCTCACCGGCGACATCCGCTCGTGGCTGCTGAGGGCCCGCTGGTTCGGGGGCAGGCAGCACCGGGTGGAGCGGGTCGAGCTCGACGACCTGGCGGTGCTCCGGGCCGCGGAGCCGACCGTCCTCTTCACCCTCTGGCGCGTCGACTACGC
>PLXL01000247.1 GCA_003153215.1 Candidatus Dormiibacterota bacterium | reverse complement strand
TCAACCGGGGCAGCGGCATCCCTGCTCTCGCCGAGGCGCTGCTCGACCTGGGTGGCACCGTGGTCGCGGAGGTCCCCGACGACCCCGAGCTCGGACGCGCCGAGATGGATCATCGCCTGCTGGGCCTGGAGGGTTCGGGACCAACGGCGGCGGCACTTCGGGCACTGGCGGCCATCGTCGACCCACGCTTCGCGGCCTCCGGGCACGTCACCCCGACGCCCACCGCTCGCAGGTTGCTGCGGCGTCGGGCGGGTTAGTGCCGCCCTTGCCACGGCCTGGAGGCCTCGCTCCGGGGCTGCGCGTCCGCATCGAGGGCGATCGCGTGGTCACCCCGGACGGCCTGCTGCTCGGCGTCCTCCTCTGCGAGGAGGTGGACCTCCTCGCGCTGGAGCCGTGGCGGCGGGAGGCGGCCGTCGACGCCCTGGAGACCCTGCTCTGCGGCATCGCGACCGAGCTGGTCCTGACCGTCCGGGCGCGCCGCCACCGCCTCGATGGGGAGAGGCCCGGCGGGGAGGCCGGTGCGCTGACCACCGCCCTGGACCTCCATTGGCGAGAGCGGCTGGCCGACACCCCGACCCTCCACCGCCGGGTGGCGGTGTCGATGCGCCACCACGATGTCGCCGATCTGGAACGCGAGCTGGGCTCCGTCCTCATCCGCCTGGCGGCCGCCGGGATCCCGGCGCACCGGCTGGCCGGCGCCGATCTGCGCAGGCACCTCAGCGACGGAGGTCTCGACCTGACCCGCCTCGCCTGGATCGACCAGCCCCAGCAGGCCTGGATCGGAGAGCGCGTGGCCCGAGCAGCGGTCCTCGACCGCCTTCCCGGCGGCTCGGTCGAGGCCGGCTGGATGGCGACGCTCATCCACTGCCCGGTCGAATGCGACATCGCCCTCCACCTCACCCCCACCTCCGGCCGCCTCGCGATCGGGCTGCTCAGCCGCCGGATGCGACATCTGGGAGCGCACCAGCTCCTCGAGGCCGAGCGCGGCCTCGTACCCGACGCGGGCGTCGCGACCGGTCTCGAGGCCGCTCGGCGCCTCCGGGATCGGCTCGCGCGCAACGCCGGGCGACCGCTCCGCCTCTGGCTGACCGCGGTCGCCTTCGGAGACGACCCCGACGCCCTGGAGATGGGGTGGAGGCAGCTCCGCAGCTCCTTCAGCGCCACTCTCGGCGGGTACCGCCCCGGCCACTTCGAACACCTCGGCAGTGCCCTGGCGGCGTCGGGCCTCGGGCCTCCCCCCGGCCCCGGCAAACTGGTCGACTCCCGCGCCGCGGCGAGCTGCATCCCCTGGCTGCAGGCCTGCATCGACGACGCAGACGGGTACCGAATCGGGCGGATGACCGAAGGCGGTCTGCCGGTGAGCGTCGCCCCGTTCGACGAGGCCCACCACGCCAACGCCAACATCGGGATCTTCGCCGCCTCCGGACAGGGCAAGAGCTTCCTGATCGGCGGTTTGGTGATCGAGGCCCGCCGCCACGGGGTGGAGGCCATCGTGGTCGACCCCGAGGGCGAGTACCGGGGGCTGGTCGAGCGCCTCGGTGGGGAGTGGCTCGACCTCGTCACCGAGGCGGCCATCAACCCCTTTGACCTGGGGGAGGATGCCGATGCCGCGGCGGTGGTGGTCGACGTCTGCGCGGTGCTCTGCGAGGGGATGAGTGAGCTCGAACGGGCTGCGGTCGAGGCGGCCGCGCGGACGGCGCAGGCGGGCGCCCGCGCGGCCGGCGAGCGCGCGCGGCTACGGCAGTGCCTCGACGAATTGGGTCGAACTGCCCCCCGGGTGTCCCGCGTGCTGCGGCGCTTCCTGGATGGCGGGCTGGCCGGCTTCCTCGATCGCCCCACTGCGGCGGCCTGGACCCGCCCGCTCGTCGGCGTGGGGCATCGCGAGGTCCGCGAGGAACTGGTACCGATCACCACGCTCCTGCTGGGGCGGCTGCTCTGGGAGCTGGTCCGGCGGGCGCCCCGACCGCGCCACATCATCCTCGACGAGGTGGGGATGCTCACCTCGCACCCCGCCCTGCGCCTGCTCCTCTCCCAGCTCGCCCGGCGCTCCCGGAAGCACGGCAGCTCCCTGGTGGTGGCGACCCAGAACATCCAGGACCTGCTCAGCAGCGAGGAGGGGACGGTGGTCGCCAGCAACTGCTCGGTGGTGCTCTGCGGAGGCCACCGCGCCGTCGAGGTCGCGGCCATGGACCGTGCCTTTGGCCTCACCGAGGACCAGCGGCGCCGGCTTGAGCGGGCCCCCCGCGGCGAGTTCCTGCTGGTGTCCGGCGACCGGAGGGGGATGATCCAGGTCGACCTCCCGGAGGTCTATCGCGCCATGATCTGTGGGTGAACATCGGACCCTTGGCGACGGCGCAAGATGGCGGCGAGCGGCCAGAAGACCCCTTGACACCGCGGACGGCCGGTACCAAGATGTGGGGGCTCCAGCCCGGGCGGACCCCAACATGTGGGATACTGTGGGGGACAGAGTACTCGGTGTGGCCGGGTCCGCCCGCCTGGAGCCGTCCCTCGTGGACGTGGGTTCCATCGCCGCGCCAGACAACTCAGCAAAGAGGACCAAGCAGTGAGCACTTCCGCTTCCCCACCGCCGTCGGACCCATCCGCTGCTCCGGCCGCGATGGGCGGTGAGAGCCGGCGCGGCTCCCGCCGCAACGGCAACGGAAAGCTGGAGGTGAGCACCAGCGGCCTGCGGATCGAACGCCGCTTCACCAAGGCCGGAATCCACCCCTACGACGAGGTGCGGTGGGAGCGGCGCACCGCCAGCATCGCCAACGAGAAAGGGGAGCTGGTCTTCGAGCAGAAGGACTGCGAGGTCCCCGCCTTCTGGTCCCAGATGGCGACCAACGTGGTGGTCTCCAAGTACTTCCGCGGCCCCCTGGGGACACCGCGGCGGGAGGTGAGCGTCCGCC
>PLXL01000151.1 GCA_003153215.1 Candidatus Dormiibacterota bacterium | reverse complement strand
GCACGGCCGCCTCAGCGAGGTGGAGCGGCGCTGTCCGGACGACCGCCGCGCCCGCTACGTCTGCGTGGTCACCCTCGCCCGCCCCGGGATTGAGGCTGTCTCTGCACGGGGGTAGACGAGCGGCGTCCTGGTCGCCCCCAGCGGGTCCGGCGGCTTCGGCTACGACCCCGCCTTCCTGAGTGACGACCTCGGCAGCACCTTCGGTGAGGCGACCGCCGAGGCCAAGGACGGGGTCAGCCACCGGGCCCGGGCCCTGGCCGCCCTGCTGGCCGAATTGGATGCTGAGGATGACCACCGCGACCCCATGCCGGGGTGAGCCAAGCGCGCTGAGCGTGTTGCCCATTGAGCGGGCGGGTATGCTCCGAGCGATCCCATCCATATCAGCGTGGCGCCAGTGACCCAGAGCGCTCGTGCATTCGGAGAGCTGAACCGTGGCAGATCGCCAAGCCGAGCGTGAGTACGACATCATCATCGTGGGCGGTGGACCGGCGGGCCTCACCGCCGCCCTCTACGCCGGACGGAACAAGGTTCGGGCCGTGCTCCTGGAGGCCAAGGGCGCCGTCGTCGAGGGTGCGTTGATGGGCGCCGGGGGGCAGCTGCTCAACACNNGGGTGGAGCCGGACGGGACCAAGGTGGTGGAGACCGACCAGGGCGAGCTGCGCGCGCCCGCGGTGATCATCACCGCCGGCGGCAACCCTCGCAAGCTGGGCGTCCCCGGGGAGGCCGAGCTGGCCGGCGTGGGCGTCTCCTACTGCGCCGTCTGCGATGGCGCCTTCTTCCAGGGGGCCCACCTGGCGGTGGTGGGAGGAGGGGATGCCGCAGTGGAGGAGGGCCTCTTCCTGACTCGCTACGCGAGCCGGGTCACCATCATCCACCGCCGCGGCGAGTTCCGTGCCCAGCCCATCCTGATGGAGGAGGCACGGGAGAATCCCAAGGTGGACTTCATCCTCGACACGGTGGTCGAGGCGATCGAGGGCGCTCCCAAGGTGAGCCGGGTCCGGCTGCGCAACGTCGTCACCGGCGAGCTCTCCAGCCTGGACGTCGGCGGCGTCTTCATCTTCGTCGGCTTCCTGCCCAACACCGGGCTGGTGGACACCCACGTCGATCACGACGCGGCCGGGTACTACGTGACCGACCCCATGACCATGGAGACGAGCGTTCCGGGCATCTTCGCGGCCGGGGACGTCCGCAGCCAGCTGACCCGCCAGGTCACGACCGCGGTGGGCGACGGGACCACCGCCACCATCGCCGCCACCAAGTGGGTGGAGGAGCGCGCCCGTCGGCTCAGGGCGGGGAGCGCCGAAGCCCGGTGACGGAGCCCCGGGGCCGGTCTCGTCGCGTCGCCAGCATCGCCACCCGCAANNGATCCCCATGCGGAGGCATGCGGAGCGATCGACGAGGCGGTCTCCGCGCTCGGCGTCGCCCGTGCCCAGGAGACCCACCGTGAGCGGGCGGAGCGGCTGCTTGCCCTCCAGCGCGACCTCTTCACCGTCGGCGCCGAGCTGGCGACGGGGCTCGGAGAGAGGGCCCAGCTCGAGCGGCACTTCGCGACCGTGACGGCCGCGATGGTCGAGGGGCTCGACGCCCAGCTGGCCGAGCTGGAGGAGAGGGTGCCGCTCCCGCGGGGCTTCATCGTGCCCGGCGGCACGGTGGTCGCGGCCGCCATCGACCTGGCCCGCACCCTGGTGCGGCGGGCCGAGCGTCGCGCGGTGAGCCTGCAGCGCGCCGGCCTGCTGGAGAATCCCGAGGTACTCCGCTATCTCAACCGCCTGAGCGACNNCAGACAATTACCCGGGGATGATCTCGCCCCGGGGGCGGATGCCGTGGCCCCTCTGCACCACGATGATCGTTCCATGCTCTATGACCAACTCTTCGTCAGCATGGAGCGGGCGCGCTGGAACCTGAGCCGGGACATCGACTTCGAGGCCATCGAGCCGGCCAAGCTCACCCGTCAATGGATCCTCGACGTTCGCGAGGTCTGCCTCACCCAGCTGGCGGCCCTCCGCGCCACCGAGATGTTCCTCGGCGGCTTCCGCGCCGACATCGACTTCTGCAGCTTCGTCTCCGTCTGGTTCTACGAGGAGATGGAGCACCACCTCGTGCTGCGCCGGTACCTGGAGCATCTCGGTGAGGCGGTGGAGGAGACCGAGCTGCCGCGGCTTCGGGTGAGCGCCGACGACGCGCCCGCGATCGACGCCCTGACCCTGCGGTTCTTCGGCGAGCAGCGCCTGTCGCAGCGCTACGCGGCGCTCGCCGCCACCGCCCCCGAGCGGGTGCTGGGCCGGATCTTCACCCTCCTCGCCGCCGGTGAGGCGCGCCATGCCGCCGCCTACGCCACCTACCTGCGCCGGGCGGTCGAGAGGAATCCGGCAGCCCTTCCCGGTGTCCTCCGCCTCGGCCTCTGGACGATGCGCGGCGCGGACGATGCGGCCTCACCCGCTGCTGGGGTGGGCGGCCCGTCCCGGGCGCAGCCCCGGGAGGACCGCCACTACATCCGCCGGATGCAGGGGCTGTGCCGCCTGCTCGCGCCCGACTCCACGATGGTCGCGGAGGAGGAGCTACCTCCTCTTAGGCCGGCAGCAGCCTGCGCGCTCTGAGGGCCAGCCAGAGCAGGTGACGCCGGGTCGGGTCGTCGATCGGCAGACCGCGCTCGCGGATGCGCTGGAGGCGGTACACCACGGTGTGGCGGTGAAGGCCGAGCTTGGCGGCCGCCTCGCCCAGACCAGAGGTCGACAGCACCGCCTCCAGGGTCTCGTGCAGCTCGCCATGCCGGTCCACCCCCGGCGCGTTCAGCGGTCCGAGGACGCTCGCGACGAAGCGCCGCATCGCCTCCGGGTCGGTGTCGAGGACGGCGAAGACGCCCAGCTCGGCGTCATCGTGGATCCGCCGCTCCGGGACCAGCCGCTGGCCGACATCCAGGGCGCGCAGAGCTCGGTGCGACGCGTCGCCGACGTCGCTNNGGCCAGACGCAGGCGATGACCCGGTACGGAGGGGTGAGGTCGAGCTCGCAGGCCGCGGCGGCGCGGCGCAGCTCGGGGGAGACGTCGCCGGCGAGGAGCCGGTGGAGGACGCGGTCGCGCTCCTGGTCGCGCCGCCGCAGCAGGCGCTCGCGCCGCTCCAGATAGGCGGCGCCGACGGCCGCGGAGATCTCGTCGAGGTAGTCGATGACCTGGGCGGCGAGGGCGATGAGGGTCGTCTGGGGCATCTCGTGCTCGCGGGCGACGGTGCCGACGACCTCCTCCCAGACCACCTTGGCGGCCACCCGGTAGGCGGAGAGGAGCACGTCGAGCGGGACCTCGAGGTCGGCCTGGTCGGCGCCCATCTGGGCCAGCCGGTCGAGATCGCCGAGGCGAGGCCCGCGCCCGTC
>PLXL01000073.1 GCA_003153215.1 Candidatus Dormiibacterota bacterium | reverse complement strand
CTACGAGATAGGAACTCCGTCGACGCTCGTGAGGTCCGCCCGCCAGACCAGGCGGTCGTAGTCCTGCCACCAGGGGGTGCAGGTGATCAGGGTGAGCTCCTGGCCGCCGGTGGGGACCAGCTGGGTGACGTCGCTGGGCGCCAGATCCCAGCGCTGCGTGATCGTGTACACGTAGGTCTGGCAACTGCGGTCCTGGATGGTCACCGTCTCGCCCACCGCGAGCTGGTCGATGTTCTGGTAATCGGGCTCACGGTGAAAGGCGATGATCACGTTGCCCTTTCCGCCCGGCGCCGGGCTGCCAGACCAGTGCACCATCGAGCGGTCGTCGAGATCGGTCCAGTTGCCGTTCACCGTGACCCCGACGTATCCGTACTGAGGCAGGCCGGTGAACTCGACGAGGGCATAGGCGTCCGAATCACTTCCCCCGCCGCCGCAGGTGTTGGTCGCCGTCCCGGCGGTCGCCGTCCCGGCGGTCGGCGTGTCGGCCGGCGAGGCGCTGTTCGATGCCGCCCCGGCCAGCCAGCTGTTCACGGCGTTGACGTCGTTCTGCCCGCGCGAGGCCACCGCCTGCTGCACGCCCGCCTGCTGGATNNCCCCGGAAACGCCACATCAGCGCGCCACTGGGATCAGCGAGGCGCGGTGGATACCATCGCAGCCATCTCGTCCGCAAGCCGGTCGAGGGTGGTCGCCATCACACCGCGGATCACGAGGCCGCGGACTTCGTCGACAAGGATACCCAGCGGCACGTGCTGGATGACCGCGTCGTCGACCATGCCCTCCACGCGGCCAGACGAGCGCTGGAGGCGAAGCCGTGCCACCTCCTTCAGCGATCCGGCCATCGACGCGAGGGACGGAGTCGCATGCGCGTCGTCGTCGCCGCCCTCGAACAGCGCGAAGGGGTTGAACGGCTCGGCCTGAGCGGCCGCTGTGCGAGCGTTGGCGGGTGTGGACGGCGCCGCGGCGGGCGCGGCGGGCGGCTCGCCCCCGGTCTCAGCGCGCCAGAGAGGAGTTGCCGACCAGTCGATGCCGACGCTGATCGGCGGCGCGAGCATGGGCGGAGCAACTGCCGGCTTCTCCTTCGCCTCGGCTGGCGGGGCCGGCTCGGGCGCTTTCGGAGCGGGGCTGTCCGCCGGAACGG
The DNA here is from genome assembly GCA_003153215.1 of Candidatus Dormiibacterota bacterium. Taxonomy (GTDB): domain Bacteria; phylum Chloroflexota; class Dormibacteria; order Aeolococcales; family Aeolococcaceae; genus Changshengia. The sequence continues at coordinate 1,668 of PLXL01000073.1, read as the reverse complement.
GGACCGGCTTCACGACAGCCGGCGCGGTCGCCGGTTCGCGGCGGACCCAGATCGTCCCCCGCCTGGTCGCGGCGAGCGGCTCCAGCAAACCCTCGGGACCGAGCTCCGGGTGAGCCTCGGTGTAGGTGGCCACCTGGCGTCCGTCGAGGATCAGGGTGACCCCCCGGCCGATCGGCGTGTCCAGCTCGACGACGAACAGCCCGTCACGGCTGCAGAGGTCGGCCAGCAGGCCGTTCCAGTCGGTCCACTCGAGCCGGAGGTCCTCGTAGCAGGGGGTGCCCCGGTAGAGGGAGGGCGCCACCGCCACGATGATGCGGTCCAGCTGGTACGCGCTCATGGTGGCGTCGGTCCAGCTCGAGATGAGCTGAAGTGCCTTCTGGCCCTCGAGCCTCTTGCCACCCTCGAACGCGTACACCTCGAAGAGGCCCGCCTCCTTGATCAGGATGACCCCCACCGACCCGGACCGCCGGCTCACGAGAGCGCCATCGCCGACCACCGGCGCGAGTGCCTCGACCACGATCGCTGGCGCCGGGATCCCCTCAAAGAGAGCGGTACCGCGGGGAAGGATCGGGATCACGTCGTGGGCCCCCGGAGCCCAACCGGCGAACTTATCCGCCGTGGAGCCCGGCTCCACCTTGACGCTTTCGCGAGCCAAGGTCCCTGGCTTGGGTTCGCCAGCGGCGGGGTGGCCGTCGTTCATCGCAGATATCGTAGTCTGACCTCAGCCTTGGAGCCGGGCGTTACGCTCCTGTCGCCAGAGGGCACAAGACGAGCACGATTTTGCCCAGCTTGCCACCGGCTTGGAAGCGTGTGTAGGCGTCCCGGGCGCTCTCCAGGGCAAAGACCTCGCCGACGATCACTCGGAGCCGGGCCGCCTCCACCAGCGGTAGCAGCTCGGCCTCGACCCGCCGCGCGGTGAGTGCCTTCTCCTCGAGGGAACGGCTGCGGAGAGTCGAGCCCATGACACGCGCGCGCCGGCCCATGAGGGTGAGCAGGTCCAATTCGACCCGGGGGCCTCCACCGACCCCGATCACCGCCATCCGGCCTCCGNNTGCGGGCTGGCGGACGCTGGCCACCACCCGGGCGCCGATCGCGATCCCGATCTGCACCGCCGCGGTGCCCACCCCGCCGGCCGCGCCGGTCACCAGCAGGCGCTCCCCACTCTGAAGCTGGCACTGCGAGGCGAGGGCGTCATGGGCGGTGGTGAAGACCTCCGGGAACCCGCCGGCGGCGGGCCAGTCGAGCGCCGCCGGCACAGGCATCGCCACGCTCTCGTCGACGATGGCGAGCTCGGCCTGGGCGCCGCCTCCGACCAGGGACATCACGCGGTCTCCCCGGTGGTACCGGGTCGACCCCTCTCCGAGGCCGACCACCTCCCCCGCCAGCTCCATCCCCGGGATGTCGGCGGGCACGCCGGGCGGCGCCGGGTAGAGCCCGCGCAACTGCATCATGTCGGCGGCATTGAGCCCCGCAGCACACACTCTCACCAGCAGTTGACCGGAGCCGGGGACCGGGTCCGGCCGGTCCTCGACCGAGATCCTCCCGTCGGCGATGGTGACCGCGCGCATCCGCACGGTGTAGCGCATACCGGCCACCCGCTGCACGCCACGACTGGCGCCGCTGCACCCCAGGGCTGGGGCCGGTGGTGGACGTGGGCCGGTGGAGGAC
>PLXL01000169.1 GCA_003153215.1 Candidatus Dormiibacterota bacterium | reverse complement strand
TCCAGCGCGCCTCTCCCGACGCCTATGAGCGGCTGCTCCTCGACGGCATGCTCGGCGACGCCACCCTCTTTGCCCGCGAGGACGAGGTGGAGGAGGCGTGGCGGGTGTGCACCGCGATCCTCGACGGCTGGCGCACCCACCCCCCGGATCGCCTCCACTGTCCCAACTACGAGGCGGGAAGCTGGGGCCCTGCCGAGGCCGACGCGTTCATGCGCAGGGACGGCCGGGAGTGGCGCCGGCCATGAGCGAGGTCGCCCGGCTGCCCGGCGCCGTGACCGTGCGGGACGACCCGACGGGGGTGGCCGCGGGCTGGATCGTAGAGATCGCCCGAGTGGCGATGGCGGAGGGCGGGCGCTTCCGGATCGCGCTCGCCGGAGGCAGCGCGGCGCGGACCCTCTACCAGGTGCTGGCGGTGACCCCTCACCGGGAGCGGACGGATTGGGGGCGGTGGGAGGTCTACTTCGGCGACGAACGGGCCTGCCCTCCCGACGACCCGGCCAACAACTGCCGGATGGCGCGGGAGGCGCTGCTCGACCTGGTGCCGGTGAGGCCGGAGCTCATCCACCGGATGGAGGCGGAGCGGGCCGACCTGGACGCCGCGGCCGCCGAGTATTCGTCCATCCTGGTATCAACTTGCCCGACCGCCGCTACCGGATCAGCGCCGCGGCTGGACTGCATCCTCCTCGGGCTGGGCGAGAACGGGCACACCGCCTCGCTCTTCCCCGGTGACCCGGCGCTCCAGGTCCGCGACCGCTGGGCGGTACGGAGCCGGGCGGACTACGCCCCCTTTGACCGCATCACCGTCACCTACCCGGTGCTCAACGCCGCCGCCCACGTGGCCTTCCTGGTGACCGGTGCCACCAAGGGAGAGGCGCTCCGGGGCGTGGTGGAGGGGCGCGCCCCCGCCGCCGGCGTCCGGCCGCCGGACGGGGAGCTGCGCTGGTTCATGGACACCGCGGCGGCAGGCAGCCTCTGAGCCGGCGCCGCCGGGAGGGATTCGCCCGCGGAGCCGGCGCGGTCAGGCGGCGGAGCCGACCCCGGAGGGGCTGGGCGTCGCCGAGGGTGCCGGGGTGGGGGTCTCGCCGCTGCCGTACCCGTCGGGCGGTTTGGAGGTGGTCAGGGTGGACCAGGCGACCGCGCTCGTGGGCACGGTCAGAGACGGCGCGGTTCCCCACGCGCTGAAGGTCATGGTCTCCCCGTAGCTGCCGTTGCTGTACGACGCCACGAAGGTGACGGGGAGGTTGGAGCTCGCCGAGATGTCGAGATGGCCGGTCCCCGTTGGATTCGCCACGGTGCCCTCGATCCGGGTGAGGCTCACTCCGCCGGCTCCGGTGACCTGCTCCGTGGAGGTGGGGGTGAGCTGACCATCCGGCAGCGCGGAGCTGATGGGGAGACCCAGGGCCAGATCCTGATAGGGCCCGTCACTGCTCTGGGATGAGATCCAGGTGCCGGTCAGGCCGGCCGCCGCGCTCGAGGAGACCCCCAGCTGGTCCTCCAGGGCTGCGACATTGCCCTTGAAGTAGAGGGTCTGGTCGGGGGCGAGCACGACCTCGAACTGCTCGTTGCCAAAGCCGGTGGTCTGGGTGATCTGTTGGGTGCCGTCGTTCTGCCCGGCCTCCCCGCTGAACGTCGCGGTGGATCCGCCGCCGGTCCACGTGTCCACGTACTGGAAACCGGCCGACTTCTCGCCCGCCTGCATCGCCTGCTTGAGCAGAGCGGACGTCTGGGCCGCCGGGCTCTGCTTGGTGAGGAGAAAGACGGGGATGCCGACCGCGGCAGCGATCAGGATCACGCCCAGGAACACCGCGATGACCTTCCCCGCCCGGTTGCCCGACGGCACGCCGGGGGGCGGGTACTGGCCGGACCATCCCGAGGAGCCGGGACCACCCCAGGGGGAGGGCGGCGAGGGCGGTGGCGCACCCCACCCCGGAGGCATCGCACCGGGAGCGCCGGGCGACCCCCACCCGGGCGGCGTGGCGCCCGGCGCGCCCTGCGATCCCCAGCCGGGAGGGGCCCAGCCCGCCCCCCGGTCGGAAGAGCCCGGGAACTGTCCGGGCTGCGGCGGGACGCCGCCCGGCTGCGAGGGGTCAAAGGGCTGGTTACCCATGCTCGGCTGTCTCCAGGTAGGCATCTCAGCGGCCGCTGTGCGCGGGGCGCGGGGCCCGGCGCAGGACCGAGACGCCTTCCCCGGGGGATGTTAGCGCCGCCCCCGGTCAGCCGGTCCCTGGAAGGCTGGAGGCGGCTCCGTCGGGGAGAGCGGCCCCGACCGAGCGCCGGCGGTCAGAGATCGAGGCTGTAGTCCTCGAGCAATCGCCGCGAACCGGGGTGCGGATGCGCCGCCCCGATGCGGCACCACCCCAGCTTCTCGTAGAGGCGGACCGCCCGCGCGTTGTCCGCATACACCTCGAGGATGGCCCTCGTGAAGCCGGCCTCGCGGAGGAGGGCCGCGGCGGAGAGCAGCAGGCTTGAGCCGGCGCCGCGTCCCCACGCGTCGGGCCGGACGCCGATGTACCGGAGCTCGGCGGTGGTCTCGTCCCCCGGCGAGCGTGGCGCGGCGGTGGCGAAACCGACCACGGCGCCGCTCTCGTCAACGCTGATCAGGAGCAGCGAGCGCGGGGAGGCGTCCAGGGCCTGCTGGATCAGATCGCGGGAGAACCCCAGCGGCGCGATCTCAGCATCTCCATCCCGTGCCGCCGTCGCCTCCGCCCAGATGCGGGCCGCGTCCGCGAGGTGCTGGCGAGACCGGTCGACGATCACCTGCACGCACGTATTGTGCAGTCGCGGGGCTGCGAGGACCCGGCCGGCGCCGCCGGTCACCTGATCCGCAAGTCCCCTCGAGCCGGCCGTCGCGAGAGCTGCCACCCCCGCGCTGAGCGGCGGCCTGACCACCACCTGCCGCGCAAGTTCGCGTACTCTGCGGCCATGCCCCGCACGTGGCCGCGATGCCTCAACGGTGTGGTGATCGCCCCCTCGCTGCTCGCCGCCGACTTTGGACGGCTCGCCGAGGCGGTGCATGCCCTGGAGGGGAGTGGCGCCGACCGCCTCCACATCGACGTCATGGACGGCGCCTTCGTGCCCAACTTCACCTTCGGGACCGACACCCTCCGGGCGCTGCGGGGTGAGACGGATCTCCCCTTCGAGGTCCACCTTATGGTCCGCGAACCCGACCAGCACCTGCGCACCTTCGCCGAGGCCGGCGCCGACGCCATGACGGTGCACTGGGAGGCCTGCCCCCACCTCCACCGGACGCTGGTGAACATCCGGGCTCTCGGGTGCCGGGCCGGCGGGGCGATCAACGTGAGCACCCCGGCCCAGAGCCTCTACGACGTCTTGGACGTCATGGACCTGGCCCTGGTGATGACCGTCGACCCCGGCTTCGGCGGCCAGTCCCTCATCCCTCGTGCCCTGGCCAAGGTCGCGGAACTGCGCCATGAGATCAACGCCCAGGGGGTCGAGGTCGAGCTGGAGGTGGACGGGGGCGTCGAGGCGCACAACGCCGCGATCTGCGCCGCAGCTGGGGCCACGGTCATGGTCGCCGGCACGTCCGTGTTCGGCCACCCCGAGGGGCCCGGAGCCGGGGTTCGCCGGCTGCTCGAGGTCGCCTTGCCGCGCGGTTGAGCCCTGGCTCAGGCGCCGCGGAGGGCGCCCGGATCGACCCGGTACCAGACGACCATGCTCCNNTCGTACGCCTCTTCGACGTAGTCGAGGAGCATCCGCGTCGCCGAGAACTGCGGGCCGATGCTCATCAGCGAGCGCTTGACCATGGCGATCCAGCCGTGGGGGACGCCGTCCGCACCGCGGTCGTAGAAGAGGGGCACGACCTCGTTCTGGAGGACGTCGAAGAAGACGGCGGCGTCGCGCTGGTCCTGGACGTGGGTGTCGAAGGCGATATCGCCGGGCAGCCCCCAGCCGTTGGTGAGGTCGAATCCCTCCGCCCACCAGCCGTCCAGGGTGGAGAGGTTGAGGCCGCCGTTCATGGCGGCCTTCATCCCGCTCGTGCCGCTCGCCTCCAGCGGCGGGCGGGGCAGATTGATCCAGAGGTCGCAGCCACCGACCATCTGGAGCGCGATGGCGAGGTCGTAGTTGTCCAGGAAGGAGATCCGCTCGGCCGAACGGGGATCGTTCTTGAGGGCAAAGACGCCTTGGGGGGAGCGCTTGCCCTCCTCGTCGCTGGGATGCGCCTTGCCGGCCAGCAGGAACTGGACGGGACGGGAGTCGCCGTCGAGCACGTCGCGGATCCGCTGAGGGTCGGTGTAGAGCAGGTAGAGCCGCTTGTAGGTGGCGAGACGCCGGGCGAAGCCGATGGTGAGCGCGTGCTCGGTGAGGCCCCGCTCCGCCGCCTCCACGTACTCTCGAGGGTCGCTGCGGTCGAGGCGGTTGGCGATGGTGCGGTCGCGGGCCATCTCGACGAGCGCGGCGCGCTGAGCGTTGCGCACCTCCCACAGCTGCGCGTCAGGGATCCCCTCGACCGCCTTCCACGTCGCGGGATCGGAGGCCCGCTCGACCCACCCCTCGCCGAGGTACCGGTCCAGCAGACGGCGCATCGGAGTGTCCATCCAGGTGGGGAGGTGCACCCCGTTGGTGACGTGGCTGATGGGGACGGTGTCGGCGGGGCGCTCGGGGAAGAGAGATCGCCACATCTGGCGCGCCACCTCGCCATGGCGCCGGCTGACGCCGTTGGCGAACCGGCTCATCTTGATCCCGAGTGGGGTCATCACGAAGGGCTCGTGGGGGTTGTCCGGTTGGGTCCGCCCCAGCTGGAGGAAACCGGCGTCGTCGAGGCCGACCTGGGAGGGGTAGTCACCGAGGACTGATTGGACCTCTGAGACGTCGTACCCCTCGTTGCCCGCGGCGACCGGGGTGTGGGTGGTGAAGACCGTCCTCTCCCGGGCCAGCGCGAAGGCGGTCGAGCGGTCGTGCCCGGCGAGCATCTCGGTGCGGGCCAACTCAAGGGGGGCCAGCGCGCCGTGCCCCTCGTTGAGGTGGACGATGCAGGGGTCGATCCCCATCGCACGCAGAGCCCGCAGCGACCCGATCCCGAGCAGCGCGTACTGGGCGAGCCGGATCGCCCGGTCGGCGACATAGAGGCGGCCGGTGATCCAGCGGTCGACCCGGCCGTTCTCGGGCCGGTCGGCGTCGAGGAGGTAGAGCGGGGTCCGACCCACCTCCACGCGCCAGACCTGGACCACCACCTCGCGGCCGCGGAGGGGCACCGGGACGGTGAGCGGAGCGCCGTCCGGCCTGAGCACCAGGGCGGCGGGGAGACGCTGGGGGTCGACTGGCCGCCAGTACTCGTGCTGGTACCCGCTCGCATCGGTGCGCTGGAGGAAGTACCCCTCACGGTAGAGGAGGCCGACCCCGACCATGGGGAGGGCCAGGTCCGACGCCTCCTTGAGGATGTCCCCGGCCAGCACCCCCAGTCCGCCGGCGTAGATGGGCAGCGAGCGGTGGATCCCGAACTCGGCGCAGAGGAAGGCGACGGGGTGCCGTTCGGACGCCCGGCTCGCCATGGGCGGACGCGCCACGTCGGCGGTCAGCCGGCCCAGCATCGCCTCGGCGCGGCCGATCAGCAGCTCATCGTCGACCGCCCGCTGCAGCGCCTTCGAGGAGGTCTCCGTGAGAAGGCGGATCGGGTTGCCGTTGCAGAGCTCCCAGCGCTGGGGATCGATGGCCTGGAAGAGGTCCTCGGCATCCGGGTCCCAGGACCACAGGTAGTTGTAGGCGATCCGGGCGAAGGGGGCGAGTCGCGCTGGGAGACGCTCGGCAAGGGCGTCGGCCGCCGCCGCGACGTCGGCGCGACCGTCGTTGAGCGGGGACGGTGCCGGCGACGCCTGGTCCATGGGTCTGGCGATGGTACCAGCAGGGTGGACGCGGCCCAGCGCCANNTGGGGCACGCGTGACACTTCGGTTCGGATTACCGCGTCCTCTTCACGGGCTGTTCGAAGAGCGACCACGACCCATGACAGGGGAATGATGCCAGTGCGTCTGACCGGTGTAGTGCGTTTAGCCTACGAAGGTGCAACGTAAGGTCGCCGCCCTGAACCGGCGTGTCCCGCTCACCCTGGTCGACGCCTCCGAGATGGCCTACATCGCCGAGGGTGGGACGGAGTGGGCTGATGCCCTCTCCGAGGCAGCACTCCAGCTGGTGGGCTCGGCCAGCGAGAGGGAGGTGGCGGCAGCGATCCGCACCGCGGCGGCCACGCTGGCGCCGGACAGCCCCGTCCGGGTCGCCTCCTCGGGCCCCGGCGGGTGGCATCTGCTCCTCGCCGAGGACAGCCAGGAGGCGGTGGTCCTCCGCATCCCGCTCCGGGCCGGCGGCACCCTCCTCGGGGAGCTGGCCGTACTCGGCGCCGTGCCCCTCCCCGCGACCCAGGCGAGTGCCATCGCGGAGCTCGCATCCCACGCCGCGCTGGCCCTGGCCCGCCTGGAGTACGGGCAGCTGATCAGCGGTGTCACCCCCGACCAGGACGACCCGGACATCTTCGCGGCCACGTCCTTCCGCGATCCCCTCACCAACCTCCCGAGCCGGATGCTCTTTCACGATCGTGTGGAGCACGCCCTCCACCGGCGGTCGCGGCACGTCCACCCGGTCGCGGTCATGGTCATCGACCTGGCCGGATCCATCACCGCCGTCAAGGAGGGGATGGGGGGCGACGCCGGCGACCGGCTGATGGTGCAGGTCGCCAAGCGGCTCCAGCACCTGGTGCGCTCGGCCGACACCCTCGCCCGTCTCCGCGACGACCAGCTGGGCGCCCTCCTCGACGACCTCGACAGCGCGGCGG
>PLXL01000135.1 GCA_003153215.1 Candidatus Dormiibacterota bacterium | reverse complement strand
GCCATTCGGCCACCATGAGCGGACCAATCGGGCCGCACCGAGGAGACCGCGAGATGGACATCACCCATGCCGATCGTGGGGAGGCGGAGCCCGGGCCGGGGGACTGGTTCGCCGGCGACGTCGAGATGCAGGAGTTGGCACCGGCACACGAGGGGGGAGGGGTCCAGCTCATGAAGGTCCACTTCGGGCCCGGGGCCCGGACCGCCTGGCACAGCCACCCGGCGGGACAGCTGCTCCATGTCACGGCTGGATTCGGATTGGTCCAGAGCGCCGGCGGGGCTGCCGAGGGGATCGGGACCGGCGACACCGTGTGGGCGGCGCCGGGCGAGTGCCACTGGCATGGGGCCACGGCGCAGCACGCGCTGACCCACCTGGCGATCCAGCAGCCGGGGACGACCTGGGAGGAGCACGTGAGCGACGAGGAGTACGCCGCGGCGGCGGCTGCCGCCATGGGCGGCTGAGCGGGGGCGCGTCCGCGGGCCGGTCAGGCGGTCGCTCTCTCCGCCGCGACGCGGGCGGCGGAGGTCGGATGGGCGACTATGCTGGNNGACGCCACCCGGACCGCCGCCTTCTACCGCGAGATGCTCGACTTCCGGGTGGTCATGGAGATGGCCGGGGGGAGCGCGATCTTCCTGCAGGCCCCGGCCAGCACCAACGACCACGATCTGGGGCTCTTCACGGTCGGAGAGGGGGTCGCCGCCTCCGGCGCCGGCAGGACCACGGTGGGGCTGTACCACATCGCCTGGGAGGTGGACACCCTGGACGAATTGGAGCGCATCCAGGACCTCCTCGCCGAGCGCGGCGCCCTGGTTGGGGCGACCGACCACGGCACCACCAAGGCTCTCTATGCCCACGACCCCGACGGCCTGGAGTTCGAGGTGTCCTGGCTGGTGCCCGCAAGGCTGATCACCGCGGACTCCCAGGGCCGGATGGCGCCGCTCGACATCGCCGCCGAGAAGGCCCGCTACGGCGGTGCCACCCGGGGTGGTGTGGGAGTCTCCGTCCCGGCCTGAGGGTCTGAGCGTCGGAGGCGCCGTGCGGCAGGCGCAGGAGGGCTCAGTGGAGGAGGGCCACCACCTCGCGGGCCGCCGGGGACATCGCCGGGTTGAGCTGGTGGAAGGTCCAGATGCCGCGCCGCGTTGAGGTGATCAGCCGGGCGTCGCGGAGCTTCGCCAGGTGGTGGCTGATGGTCGGCTGGCCCAGGTCGAAGGCGGCCGTGAAGTCGCAGACGCAGACCGGTTCGGTGGCTTCGGCGAGCATGTGGATCATCTGCAGCCGCGTCCTGTCCCCCAGAGCCCGGAAGACGGCGGCACACTCCTCGGCGTCGGGCCCGGGGATGCGGGGTGCCACCGGCTGGCAGCATCCCCGGACACGCAGGGGGATCGCATCGAGGGTGGGGGTCTCGGTGGCGCCGACCATGGTTCGATTATACGGATTGACAACCATCGGGATGATGCACTTGACGCAGGGTAACGCTAGGCGGTATCGTCTCGGGCGATGGATAGGCCGATACAGGTCGGGCTGGGCGGCCTGGTTCCGTTGGTGGCTGCCGTGAGCCTAGCTGTCTTGCAGACGCCCACTCAATGGGGCGCGTGGTACGTCTTGGTGCTTCTGCTGGGCGCTGTCGCTGTCTTTGCCTTTGCAGCGTGGCTCGCGAGGCGTGAACAGCGCTCCCGCCCGAGGCTGGTTATTGACGGACCTTATACGCAGTTGCGGTGGGTGGACCATGTGACCAACCCGCGAAGCGGAGAACTCGTGGGCGTCACCAGCACTACGACGGTGGTAACCGTCGTGACCTACGCCACTACTACCGTCGGGCACGGCAAAGATGAGAGCGGTTATGGGGCTTACGTCAAGGTGAGCAACCAACCGCTCGTCGGGAATCGGGACGCCGAACACGTCCATACGACCCTCACTTTCTTTGGCCCTGATGGACGCCAGGTGTACGAAGTTGATGGTCGGTGGTCCGACATCCCTCAGCACCTCGAACCCGAGCGGACGCTGAGAGGCGAGGAAATCGTGATCCCAGCGAATGGGAGTAAGCGCCCAGTTGACGTGGCTTGGCATTACTACCATGAGAATGAGTTCTATGTTTTCAATGAGGAGACCCGCTTTCAGGCAAGCGATCTCAGATCCCGCCCACTGGTATCTCCGTGCCGGGTGGTTGTCTCCGCGCAAGGGTCGGGGTGCCATGCCACGGAGAACTTCGTGCTGACGTGCGCAGATGGTCAATTGGCTATCGCTGTGGCGCCTAAGCCGTGAGCGCCTTGGACGGCAGGGCGTCCGCTGCGACCAGACAGATCAGCGTAGACTCCCGCCCGTGGGGCGACGAAGGCACTGGCGCCAGGTGAGTACCCAAGCGCTGACCTGGGCACGAAAGACAGGGGGATGGGTGCTCACCGTCTCCGGGTTTCTCGGGCTGGCGGTAGGCACGATCCTCATTTGGTTGTTCCGCGCGTCGCCGTGGGTATTGGTTATCGCCTTCCCTGTGGTCCTGATGGTCGCCCTCTATGAAGGGTCGTATCGGGTGTGGGACAAGCAGGAGAGGCAGCTAACCGCCGCAGTAGGTGGTGTGGATCAACACATCGAATGGCTTCGCTCCACCCGCATCGACCGCTGCCGGGACACAACGGTCACGTTGGAGGAAGTGTGCCGCGTACTTGCGCCGGTGTTGCCAATGTGGAACCGTGAGTCCTACATCTGGGCCGTGCTCGACACAGCCTTCAAGTGCCCCGAGGAGGAAGGCGCTAGCTCCGTCTGGGACACCATACCCCTTCTCCGGAGCCGTGACCTAATCGAGGAAGGAAGGTACCGACAGGCTGCACCCGGCGCGAGCAACCCCGGCACTACTCCGTACTCGCTTGCCCTCACCATATCGGGAGTCCACCCCGTGCCTCAGGATCTTTCATTCAGCGAGTTGCGCTGGACCGAGATGGGGCAGGCTGTCGCCAACCGCCTAATCGGGGACGAGGGCTCTAGGCGATGAGTTCCTTGTACGGCATCGCCTCAGCCGCAACCAGCCGGGTCAGCGTGTCCCGAAACAAGTACGGGTTCTCGCGGTTGTTGAATCGCCACTCGAACTCGGAGAGGTAGGCGGGAAGGTGCTTGGTGCTCAGCTTGTGATAGCTGCCGATGATCGCCCGGTCGAGCAGGGACCAGACGGATTCGATGGTGTTGGTGTGAACGTCGCCCCGGACCCACTCCTTGGCGCGGTGGTTGACCGCCTCGTGCCGGGTGTCTTCGTCACCGATGTCGTCGTAGCTGCGGAACTCGTCGCTGTAGATGGCCTCGGCGTGGTCGTCCACGGTCCTCATCAGAAACGCGGTGACATCGCCCTTGCGGTTGTGGGGAACCATCTGAAGCCGGACCGCCCCGCCGCGCTCGATGGCGCCGAGCACGGTGACCTTGTGCTTCATCCACTGCTGGGCGGCTTCCTGCTTGCTCTTGGCGGGGTGGCGAGGCTTTCCACCCAGGTAGGTCTCGTCCGTCTCGACGGTGCCCATGAGCGGCGTGGGGTCGGCCTCGACCATGGCAGCCCGAATGCGGTGGCAGAGGTACCACGCCGTCCGGTAGCTGCCCAGCCCGAGCATCCGCTGGATTTGGTTGGCGCTGATCCCCTTGCGAGATTCGGTCATCAGGTAGACCGCCACGAACCACTTGCGAAGCGGCAGGTGGGAGTCGTGGAAGATCGTTCCGGCCTTGACGGAGAACTGGTAGCCGCACCCGTCGCAGTCGAACTGCTCGCGGGTCGAGATGCGGGAGAGCTTGGTCCCCTGGCAGCGGGGGCACCGTGGGCCTTCGGGCCAGCGAAGCTCTTCCAGGATGGTCCGGCACTTGTCCTCGCTGCCGTAGGCGTCCATGAGGCTCAGGAGGTCCATCTCCGATGACCGACGAACGGAAGCCGGCGCACCAGATGACGTCCGACGAGATCGCTCGCCACGTGTTCCCGCCTGAGGTCCACGAGCACTTGCGGGAGCTTGCGAATCCACCGGAGCCTCCAAAGGCTCCGAAGCCTCCTGCCCGTCGGTCCCGATCTTCTCGTTCTCGTCCACAAGAAGATGATACCCCGTAACGGTTTCCGTGTCAAGTGCATAATCCCGACAACCATCGATGTAACCCGCTATGCTCCATCGACAGATCGACAGACATCGATGCGAGGAGACGGGCGATGGGGATCACCGCGAGCGACCAGGCTGAGGGGGACCGGGTTCGGGAGGCGGTCCGGGAGCGCTACGCATCCGCCGCCAACGCCGTGACGAGCCGTGGGGTGGCGGCCGAGTCCGTGCTGCCGACGACCGTCGCCGGCACGTCCTGCTGCGATGGAGCGGCCGCCTGTACGGATTCGTGCTGCAGCCCCGGTGCGCCGGCTGACGTGAGCCGCGCCCTGTACTCGATCGACGAGGTGTCCGCCCTGCCGCCCGACGCCGTCCTGGCCTCGCTCGGCTGCGGTAACCCGACGGCGCTTGCCGAGTTGAAGCCGGGAGAGGTCGTCCTCGACCTCGGTTCCGGCGGCGGCATCGACGTGCTGCTCTCGGCGCGGCGGGTCGGCCCGACGGGCCTTGCCTACGGCGTGGACATGACCGACGAGATGCTGGAGCTGGCCGCACGCAACGCCGCGCAGGCGCAGGCCACCAACGTGAAGTTCCTCAAGGGGACGATCGAGGAGGTCCCGCTGCCCGCCGCCTCGGTGGACGTCGTCATCTCCAACTGCGTGATCAATCTGAGCGCCGACAAGGGCAGGGTCCTGCGCGAGGCGTTCCGAGTGCTGCGGCCCGGTGGGCGGTTCGCCGTTTCCGATGTGGTGGTCCAGGGAGAGCTTCCCGAGGACGTCCGCCGCAGCACGGAGCTGTGGGTCGGCTGCCTCGCCGGAGCCCTCGAGGAGGACACCTACCGCAGCCTGCTCGCCGGTGCCGGCTTCGAGGGCGTGGGCCTGGAGGTCACGCGCGATTACACCGCGGAGGATGCCGGCCAGGTTGCCGGGGCAGCCGGAGAGCGGGCCCTGACCGCCGTGCACGAGGGCGGTGGGCGGGTCGTCAGCGCCTTTGTCCGTGCCCGCAAGCCGGCGGCCGGCTGAGGCGGTTGGGGGGATGCCGTCCGTCGCGCGCCGGGCGCTGGCCGAGTTCATCGGCACCGCGCTGCTGGTGCGGAGCCACGGGCCCTCCGCAGTCCCCGCTGCTGCACCCGTCGTCGTTCTCGCGGGCGGGGAAGCGCAGAACCAGAGCGCAGGATGAGAAGGGCGCAGGATGATGGAGGTACGTCGATGACGGGGGAGGACGCATCCCGGGTGCCCGAGGTGCTCTTTGTCTGCATCCACAACGCCGGCCGCTCCCAGATGGCCGCGGGCCTCCTCGACGATCGGTCGCGCGGCCGCGTCCGAGTGCGCTCGGCGGGCTCGCAGCCCGCGGACCAGCTCAACCCGGCGGTGGTGGCGGCCATGGCCGAGGTGGGGCTGGACATCTCCCATGAGTTCCCCAAGCCGCTCACCGATGACGCCGTTCACGCCGCCGACGTGGTCATCACAATGGGCTGCGGGGATGCCTGCCCCTTCTTCCCCGGCAAGCGCTATCTCGACTGGGAGCTGGAGGATCCCGCCGGCAAGCCGCTTGCCACGGTCCGCCGCATCCGCGACGAGATCGACGCCCGGGTCCAGGCGCTGCTGGCCGAGCTGGTCGGGGGTCGGGCCGCGGGCTGACCGAACCCGTGAGGCCGGACGCCGGCGCGCCCTGCGGGTGGTCCGCCCCCGTATATTCATTCCCAGGACCAGATGCNNGCGGGTGTCGCACCTCCGCGTGGCCGCGGTTGCCGTGCTGGCGGTCATCGGTGCCGGCTGCGGGCAGTCGCCGGTGCCACGGGAGGCTCCTCGCACGCGTACCCCATCTGGCGGCGTGCGAACCATCGGGGGCCGCTGGGGCGGGGCGGGGTCACCACGTCCTGTCCTCGGTCACCGGGTGGGCACGGCGTTGGGAAGGATGAAGAAACCGGCCACCTTGCCAGTGTCGTCGAAGACCACCCGTCCGGTCGCGTGCCGTAGCCGGACGCCGCGTCGGAAGGCGAGAGGGGCGTGGAGGGTGAGGGGCACCTCGACCATGGTGTGTTCGCCGAGCCCGACCACATGGGGTGTTCCGATGTCGACCGCCTCCATCCCCTTGCCCGGGAGCTGTCCCCGCACCGAGGCGAGCAGCTCGACCGAGCAGCCGTCGAGCATTCGCTGGTTGAAATGGGCGCGCAGCTCCTCCCATCTGCGGTGGAAGAAGTGCCCCAGGAGCTCCACCGCCTTGGGACCAGCGCTGCGCATCGGTCGTGGTGGCACCCGGGCGGAGCCCGTCTCGGCAGGGGCACCGCCGAAGCGCTGCAGCACAGCCTGGCGGGTGACGTGCAGCACGTCGCCGATCTCCGCCCAGGTGCGCCCATCGCGGCGGGCCCGGACGACCAGCCCGCGCAGGATGTCCTCGACCACGACCCCCAGGCTCCGGGCGGCGGCCAGCGCGACCATGACCGGGTCGCCCTCCACCGGCTCGTCGCCGCGGAGCACCCGGACCATCAGGTCGGCGTTGGCCTGCGCCATCCGGGCCATCACCTGGCGATCGACGTCGCCCGCGGTCGACGGAGAGGCGGCTCGCGTTGCGGGCGCCGGGGGATCGGACGCCGCAGCGGCATGCTTAGGGTGCGTTCCACCCGGGCGGGGCGCGACCGGCACTGTCCTTCCTGGCACACTTGTCAAGGTACCTTACCGCTGGCTGTTCGTCAAGGTGACTTACCAAGGCGCCGGAAGCCACGGTGATGGGCGCGGTCCGGGCAGAGCCGTCCCTTGATCAGCCGAACGGATGGGGGTATTCTTAGACCGACAGTCGGTCTGTTATTTGGAGGCATCCCGCCTTGCCCCGTACGGTGAACGCGGAGGCACGCGCCATCCGGCGCGAGGCGTTCATCGACGTGGCCCTCCGCCTCATCCAGACCAAGGGCTACGAGCTGATGAGCGTCCAGGATGTCCTGGACGAGCTCGATGCCTCGAGAGGTGCCTTCTACCACTACTTCGACTCGAAGATCGCCCTGCTCGAGGCCGCGGTCGATCACATCGTCGCGGCCGCCCTGGAGGCCGTGGCCCCGGTCGTTGCCGACCCCGGGCTGTCGGCCCCGGAGAAGCTCGAGCACCTCTTCTCGGGCATCGCCGGGTGGAAGGCCGAGCGGAGGGAACTGATGCTCGCGCTCCTCCAGGTCTGGTACTCGGACGACAACGCGATCGTGCGCGACAAGCTGCGGCGGAGCACCGTCATCTGCCTCGTGCCCCTGCTGTCCGCGATCATCGAGCAGGGGAGGGTAGACGGACTGTTCTCCGCGAGCTCACCGGACGACGCCGCCCGCGCCGTCGTGTCGCTGCTGCAGGGCGCCCAGGACCTGGCCGGAGAGCTCTTCTTCGCCCGGCAGTCGGGCGGGATCCCCTTTGAGGTCGTGGAGGCACGGATGGCGGGGTTCGCGGAGGCCCTCACCCGGGTGCTGGGGGCTCCCGCCGGGTCGTTGTCCCTGATCGACGACGCCACGCTGCGGTTGTGGTTCGGCTGACGGACGGAGGGAGACGGGCGGCGTGGTGAGCGGTGTGATCGAGAAGAATGGGCGCCGGCCGGCGCGACGAGGAGGTACCTGAGCATGGCCATCGCGATCCGGACCGAGGGGCTGACCAAGGATTACGGGGAATCGCGCGGCCTCTTCGACCTCGGGCTCGAGGTCGCCGCCAGCGAGATCTTCGGCTACCTGGGACCGAACGGCGCGGGCAAGACCACGACCATCCGGCTGCTCATGGACATGATCCGTCCTAGCGGCGGGCGGGCAGAGGTCTTCGGTGTGGACTGCCAGTCCCACCCGGTCGAGGTCAAGCGATTGGTCGGCTACCTCCCCGGCGAGATGCCGCAATGGGGCGGGCTGCGCGGGCGCGATGTCGTCGCGTACGTTGGCGGCCTGCGCGGTCGCATTGATCCTGGTCGGGTGACCGGGCTGGCCGAGCGACTCGACCTCGACCTCGGGCGTCGCTACCGCGAGTACTCGTCAGGCAACAAGCGCAAGCTCGGATTGCTGCTCGCCTTCATGCACCCCTCGCGCCTGCTGCTGCTCGATGAGCCGACCAACGGCCTGGATCCCCTGATTCAGCAGGAGTTCTACCGGCTGGTCGAGGAGGCCCGGGAGGAGGGCGCCACCGTCTTCCTCTCCTCGCATGTCCTCTCCGAGGTGGAGCGGGTCTGCGAGCGGGTGGGCATCCTGCGGCGTGGTCGCCTGGTCCAGGTGGCGCGGCTCGACGAGCTCCACCACCTCCGCTACCACCGCCTCGAGGCTGACTTCGCCGGGGAGGTCCCGGCGGACGCAGTGCGCGCCCTGGACGGGGTCGAACAGGTCACCGTCGAGGACCACCATCTCTCGTGCGACGTGCGAGGTGGCTTCGGGCCGCTGCTTCAGGTGCTGGGACGTAGCCAGGTTCTCAACCTGGTCACTCACGAGCCGACCCTGGAGGAGGTGTTCCTCACCTACTTCCGCGACGAGCCGGTGGAGGCACCCGCGACCCCCGGAGCCGCCGCATGACGGCCGCAGCGCCGGCGTCGGACTCTGCCGCCCCAACCGTGGCCACCGGCGGAGAGCGGGGCGGCGTCAGGACGATGGTCCGTTACGCGCTGCGCACCCACCGCTGGGCCTGCGCCGGCGTCGCCTTCCTGGGGTTCATCGGGCCGTACTCGACGGGTGCGTCGTACGCCAAGCTCGCGTCGACCGCTGCGGCGCGGGCCTCGTTCGGGCGCCAGACCACCGCCCTTGGCCCGCAGCTCGCCTACCTGGTCCCGTTGCCGCTCCGTCCGGACACGGTCGCCGGGTACCTCTGGTGGAAGGGTCTGTCCTGGCTGACCGTGGTCGTTGCCGTGTGGGGGCTCGCCGCCGCCACCGGCCTGATCCGCAACGAGGAGGAGCGCGGTCTCATGGAGACCTGGCTGGCGACCCCGTTCAGCCGGGTGCGATTGCTCCTCTCCCGCGTGGGCGCATTCGCCATCGCCGCTCTCGGAGCTGTCGTGATCACCGCTCTCGGGACGGCCGCCGGGCTCGCCGCCGGCAAGGCCACGGTGGAGTTTCCCGCGCTGGCGGAGCAGGGCGTGGCTCTTCTCGGTCTCGCGCTCGCCTGCTTCGGGATTGGGTTGGCNNATCCGGGTCTGGACAGCTGGGCGGCGATCTCGCCGTTCCATCTGGCGGATCTCACCACCGCGGTCGTCCCCGGCGGGCAGTTCGCCGGGGCGGCAACGCTCGCCCTGTATGGCATTGCCGCCGTGCTGATCGCCCTCTCCACGCTGGGCTTCCGGCGCCGGGACCTGTTGGCCTCGCTGCTGCGCCGCCGGGCCGGTGAGACGCGGGTGGTGCGGTCGGCGTCCACCGTCCCCCTGCTGCGGATTCCCGTGCTGCGAACCCTCTGGCAGCAGCGGATCGGACTCGCCGGGTGGGTGATCGGGAGCGTCGCGGGGGCGGCCTTCATCGTCTCCATCGCCCACGGCACCGGCAAGCTCCTGCAATCGGCCGGCGGCTTCAAGAGCTACTTCGCCGCGGCCGGGACCAGCTCAGCGGCGACAGCCGTGGTCACCTCCGTCTGGCTCAGCATCGCGGCCGTCATCGTCGCCGCCTACGCGATCGCCCAGACCTCGCAGTGGGCGAGCGAGGACGCGGGAGGGAGATTGGAGATGGAGATCGCCCAACCCATCGCGCGCTGGCGGGTCGTCGCGGAGCGAGCCGTCACCCTCGTGGCCGCGGCCCTGGTCATGGCCGCGGTCGGATCGGTGGTGACCGGCGCGATCGCACCGAGCCAGGGCGTGCACCTCGACATCGGAGGGCTCGTCACTGCGACGGCGCTGCTGGCCCTGCTCGCGCTCACCTTCGGCGCCGTGGGGGCGCTGGTCATCTCGCGGCTTCCCCGTCTCGCCGTTCCCGTGCTGGCGGTGGTCGCCGTGGCAGGCTTCTACATCCCCCTTTTCGCGCCGCTCTTCACGTGGCCGAGCTGGGTCCTGGACCTCTCTCTCTTCCACCTCTACGGCACGCCCCTCACCACCGGCGTGTACTGGACCGGGCTGTGGGTGATGGTGGCGATCGTGGTCGTGGGCTTCGGCGGCGCCATGGCGGCGATGCGAGTCCGCGAGGTCGGCCGCTGACCCGACCGGGAGGAGAGACCCGGCCAGCTCGCCCTTGTCGGAAGGCCGAGCTGGTGGGGAGAAACGTGGTCGTCTGCATCAACCTGGGTCCGCGCAAGATCGGCCGCTACGTCTCTGACGCTCTGGTCCTCGGGGTACCCCATCCCGAGAATCCGGACGGGCAGGGCCAGGCCACGCCTCTCTACGTGGAAGACCGTGCGGAGCCGGGCAGCCAGATCTTCTGAGCGCGGCTTCACGGCCGGCGGGATCCGCGCCCTCGGTCAGCGCTCAACCACTAGGACGGAGCGGCTGCGTCACCATCGGCTGCTGGAAGAGCTTGGAGTGTGCCGTTGGTCTCGAGGAGGTACGCGCCATAAGGGCTGTACGTGGCTTGGATGAACATGGTTGCGCCACTGGTGAGGGGAGCGACTTCTCCGAGGCCGACGCTCGACGTCTGGTCATTGACCAGGTCGGTGTTGGTGGCCCATTCGACGATCCACGACGGGCCTCCCTGAGCGATGTCACTCTGAACAAGAAGGCGGGTGCCGTCCCAGGAGAAGGCGAGCGCGCTGGCGATGACCGGACCGTCCANNAGCGCCATTCTCGGACGCTGGTCCCGGATAGGTGGCGACCACCTGGCCGCTGGAGAGGCGGATCACCAGGAACTCCGATTGCGAGCCGCTCTGGGACACGATCGCCCGGTCGGTGTCTGGGCTGCAGGCCAGGACAGACCAGCCGGCTTGTGAACCGGTCAGCGGGCCGAGCTCGGCCACAGTCCGCGCGGTGCCGGACAGA
>PLXL01000068.1:18733-20194 GCA_003153215.1 Candidatus Dormiibacterota bacterium | reverse complement strand
ACCATGTTGGCGGCCAGCACCAGCAGCGCCATCGAGAAGATGAAGAAGTTCATGTAGCTGAAGAACCGCGCCACCCCCGGGTCGTGCTCCATGTAGCCGACCGAGTAGACATGGATCAGCAGTCCGACCCCGGTGATGACCAGCAGCATCAGCACCGAGAGCTGGTCGATGGTGACGTCGACCGAGACGTTGAGGTTTCCGGGACCCAGGTCGAGCCAGTTCCAGAGGGTCGCGGTCGTCGACTGATGGCCCGACGCTGCGCCCAGCACCTGCACAAAGATGACCAGGGTGACCGCGAAGGCGGCCCCGATGGAGAGGGTGCCGGCCAGGTTGACGAAGCGGCGGCCGAGAACGGGCCCGATGAGCCCGCAGAGCGCGCTGCCGGCGAGCGGAAAGAGCAGCACCAGGCCTGCGAGGAGCGCGGCGGTCGACGGGCTCACTGCTTCAGCTCATCGAGGTCGTCGACGTCCAGCTCGCGACCGATGCTGAAGACCCGGGTCAGCAGGCCGAGGCCGACCACCACCTCGGCGGCGGCCACCACGATGACCATGAAGGCGAAGACCTGGCCCTCCTCGCTGTTGAGGTAGCTGGAGTAGCCGACCAAGGCCAGGTTGACCGCGTTGAGCATCAGCTCGATGCACATGAAGACGACCAACGGGTTGCGCCGGATCAGCACCCCCAGGGCGCCCAGGGTGAAGAGGAACGCGGCGGTGAGCAGCAGCCACGGGAACATCGCCTGGGAGAGCATCAGTCCGCGCCCTCCACCAGATCGTCCCGCCANNACGGCGCCGACCGCGGCCACCAGCAGCAGCAGCGAGGTGATCTCGAAGGGCAGGACGTAGGTGTGGAAGAGCTGGTTGGCCAGTGTCTGGACGTTGCCGGCCCGGTTGACCGCGTTCTCCGGAAAGCCGAAGGTGTGGAAGGGGTCGGCGGCCGGGTCACCGGTGGCCGCGAGGCTCCCGACGGTGTAGCCGTGCATGCAGGTCACCGCCTGCGTGGTGCAGGAGGTGTCGTAGGTCACGTCGTTGCGGGCGGCGACGAAGACCGCGGTGCAGAGCGCTGCGACCGCCAGCACTCCGAGGATGAGACGGAGGTCGAGGAGGCGCGGCCGGTCCTCGGCCGCCGGGTCGAGCAGGGCGATGATGAAGACGAAGAGGACCATGACCGCCCCGGCGTAGACGATCAGCTGGACCACGAAGAGGAACTGGGCGTTGAGCACCAGGAAGACGACGGCGAGCAGTCCGACCGTCAGCACCAGGGAGAGCGCCGAGTAGATGGTCTGGGAGGAGAAGACCACCCCGAGGGCGGAGATCGCGGCCAGGATCAGCAGGATGGCGAGGAGCACGTTCACGCGCGGCGCCTCCGCGACCTGACCGGAGTCAGAAGCGCGGGCGGCTCGCTCGCCGCGGGCTCCTCCCCCGTCGCGGGTGCGCCGGCCGTCGGCGGATCCTTGGCCGTTGC
>PLXL01000068.1:2447-18724 GCA_003153215.1 Candidatus Dormiibacterota bacterium | reverse complement strand
CGCCCCTGCTCGAAGTGGGGCCAGGCCTCGAGCAGCTCGGCCTTGGTCACGACCGTCCGCTCGCGGCGGTAGTCGGCCAGGTCGAAGCGCGGGCCGAGGGTGATCGCCTCGGTGGGACAGGCCTCGGCGCAGTAGCCGCAGAAGATGCAGCGGATCAGGTTGATCTCGTAGCGCTCCGCGTACCGCTCTCCAGGCGAGATCGGGTGGTCCTTGGGGTTCTCGGCGGAGCCAACGTAGATGCAGCCCACCGGGCAGGCGGCCGCGCAGAGCTCGCAACCGATGCACTTCTCCAGCCCGTTGTCGTAGCGGTGGAGGATGTGCCGGCCGCGGTGGCGCGGCGTCGCGGGCTTCTGCTCCTCCGGCCACTGCACCGTGATCGGCTTTTTGAACATGGTGCGGAAGGTCAGGCTCATGCCCTGGGCGATCTCCCGGAACATCAGCCGGCCCTCAGGGCGACGATGGTGCCGGTGATCATGATGTTGACCAGGCCGAGCGGCAGCAGCACCTTCCATCCCAGGTTCATGAGCCGGTCGTAGCGCAGCCGGGGCAGGGTCCAGCGGATCCACATCATGACGAAGAGGAGCACCGCCGCCTTGATCAGGTACCAGACCACCCCGGGGATCTGGCCGACGATGATCCAGCTGGTCGGCAGCGGCGACAGCCACCCGCCCAGGAAGAGCGTGGTGGCGATGGAGGCGACGATGACCATGTTGATGTACTCGCCGAGGAAGTAGAAGGCGAAGCGCATCGACCCGTACTCGGTGTGGTATCCGCCGACCAGCTCCTGCTCGGCTTCGGGCAGGTCGAAGGGGGCTCGGTTGGTCTCGGCCAGGGCGGCGGTGAAGTAGAGCAGGAAGGCGAGCGGCTGGAGAAAGACGTACCAGAGGTGCTGCTGATTGCTGACCATCTGCTCCAGGTCGAGGGAGCCGGCCAGGATCACCGGGCCGATGAGGGCGAAGGCGATCGCCATCTCGTAGGAGATCAGCTGCGCCGAGGAGCGCAGCCCCCCGAAGAGGGAGTACTTGCTGTTCGCCGACCAGCCACCCAGGAAGAGCGAGTAGACGCCGAGCGAGGTCACCGCCAGGATGACGAGCAGGCCGACGTTGAGGTGGGCGATGTCCCAGTGGAGCGCGTATCCCGACGGGCACGTGAGCCCTGCCTGGCCGATCGACGGCCCGCCGATGCAGGTGACGGCGCTGATCGGGATGGCCGCGAAGGCGAACATCGCCGCCGCTCCGGCCAGGCTGGGCGCGACCAGGTAGAGCAGCTTGTCCCGGCCCGACGGCGCGGTGTTCTCCTTGAAGAGCAGCTTGACCGCGTCGGCGGCGGGCTGGAGCAGACCGAAGGGGCCGACCCGGTTAGGCCCGATGCGCAGCTGGATGCGCGCCGCCACCTTGCGCTCGGCCAGGGTGAGGTAAGCGCCGGCGGTGATGAGAAAGACGAGGACGATGACGGCCTTGACCAGGATCACCCACCAGAAGTCGGGACCGATGAGGTAGGTCCAGAAGTCGGCGATCATGCGGGGGGCTCCGCGAAGAGGGCACGGCCGCCGTTGCCGGCGGCCCCGTAGGCGGGGATCGAGGCGGCGATCTCCCGCTGCACCCGGGCCGGCTCGCCGGCCCAGCCCTCGGCACCCAGCGCCGCGGCCAGCATGCTGAGCACCCTGGTCTCNNCGCTGCACCCGGCCCTCGCAGTTGGTGACGGTACCCAGCTTCTCCATGAGGGTGTGGCCGGGGATGAGAACGGTGGCGTTCTGGCTGACCGGGCTCGGGACACTCTCCAGCGCCACCACCACCTCGGCCCGTGCCACCGCCCGGCGGAGGAGCTCGGCGTCCTCCCCGGCGGCGGCGAGTGCGGCCGCGTTGACCAGCAGGAGGGCCGCGATGCCGCCCTCAGCCGCGGCCGACAGGATCTCGCGACCGTTCCGCCCGGCGGGCTTGGCGGCTCGATAGCCGGGCAGGAGCCCGGGGAGGAGGCCGAGGTCCTTGGCCCCCCGCCCGTTGACCCCGCGGGTGATGGTCAGCCGCTTGACGGTCGCCCCGGTGGCGGCGAGCGCCCGGGCGACCGCGGCCGCCGTGGCGCGCCCGGTCTCATCGGCGATCACTCCGACCAGGCCCTCACCACCAGCGGCCTTCACCGCCGCGGCCCGCCGGGCCCCCCCGTCCAGACGGTGGACGGCGACGCTCTTCTTGGTCTCCGCCTTGAAGAGGCGCAGCGTCAGCACCGGGGCGAAGCGCTCCGGCTCGGGCCCGAGCACGACCACCGCCCTGCACTTCTCGAGGTCGGCGATGGCCAGGCTGTGCTCGGCCGCGTCGAGGCCGGGGAAGCTCTCCAGCTGGTGGTCGATGTGGGGCGTGCCGAGCACCTCGCGAGCGAGGCGCTGGAGCAGCCACAGCTCCTCGTTGGTGCTCTCCGGGGAGCCGATCACCCCGATGGCCCCGGCACCGAGCCTCTCCTTGACGGCGCTCAGCTGGGCGGCCGCCGCGGCCACGGCGGTCTCGGTCGTCGCCGGGGTGCCGGCCGGCTCGGCCCGGCGGTCCCTGGTGAGCGGCCGGCGGATACGATCGGTGGAGTTCCACCGCGGGAAGGAGTACCTCCCCTCGTCGCAGAGCCACATGTCGTCGACCAGCGGGTTGTCTCGCGAGGCGAAGCGCTTGACCTCGAAGTCGCGGGAGTCGACGTTGACGTTGCACCCGTACGAGCAGCCGGGGCAGACCGACTTGGTCCGCTGCAGGTCCCAGGGCCGGGCGGTGAAACGGTACTTCACGTGCGTCAGAGCACCCACCGGGCAGACCTCGGGGAGATTGCCCTGGAACTCGGACTGGAGCGGCTGCCCGTTGAAGGTGGCGACCATGGTCTGGACGCCCCGCTGCTGGAGGACCAGCTCCTTCTCGCCGGTGATCTCCTCATAGAAGCGGGTGCAGCGCCAGCAGAGGATGCAGCGCTCCTGGTCCAGCTCGATCCGGTCGGAGAGCGGCAGCGCCTTGTTGAAGTGGACCTTCTCCGTGATCGGGAAGCGGGACGTCGACGGGCCGTAGCGGACGGTGAAGTCCTGGAGGTCGCACTCACCCCCGCGGTCGCAGACCGGGCAGTCGAGCGGATGGTTGAGCAGGAGGAATTCCAGCACCCCCTCGCGCTCCTTGACGACGGACGGGGTCTGGGTGTTGACCACCATCCCCTCGACCACCACGGTGGCGCAGGCGGGCTGCAGCTTGGGCGTCTTCTCGACCTGTACCAGACACATCCGGCAGACCGCTACCGGGTCCATCTTGGGATGGGCGCAGTAGATGGGGATGTGGACGCCCGCCTCGGTGGCGGCATCGAGCACCAGGGTGCCCCGCGGCACCCGCAGCGCGCGGCCGTCGATGGTGACGGAGACGCGCCCGTCGTCGGGCGCCTCGGGGATCTCGACCTTCGACGTCTCGTCAGCCATCACGCAGTCACCAGCCGTGCGTTGCGCTGCTTCACCGGACATCCGGCCGTCCCGCAGTGCTCCTCGAACTCGCCGCGGAACGCCTGGTACGCCGACATCACGAACCAGGTCGCGGTATCGCCCAGCGGGCAGAAGCACTTGCCGTTCATGTTGTCGCAGATGTCGGTGAGCGTCGACAGCTCGGCCGGGGTCAGCACTCCCGCCTCCAGCCTGTGCATCAGGTCGGATTCGAAGTAGGTGCCCTCCCGGCAGGGGGCGCATTTGCCGCACGATTCGTGCTGGTAGAAGTCGACGAGGCGCATCGAGACGTCCACCATGCAGGTGGTCTCATCCATGAAGACCATCGCCCCCGCCCCGAGCGCGGAGCCGGCCCTCTGCACGGCATCCATCTCCAGCGGCAGGTCGAGGTGCTCGGGGAGGAGGACCTGCATCGAGCCGCCCCCGGGCTGAAAGGCCTTGAGCGAGCGACCCTTCCAGATCCCGCGGCACTCGTCCTCGAGGAGCTCGCGGATCGGGGTACCGAGCTGCATCTCATAGGTGCCGGGGCGGTTGATGTGGCCGCTGCAGCAGAAGAGCCGGGTGCCGGTGCTCTTCTCGGCGCCGACGGAGGCGAACCAGGCGCCCCCGCGGATGACGATGTGGGGCAGGTTGGAGAGCGTCTCGACGTTGTTGACGACGGTCGGTTTGCCGTAGAGGCCCTTGACCGCGGGGAAGGGCGGCTTGAGCCGGGGCTGGCCCCGGAAACCCTCCAGCGAGTCGATGAGCGCCGTCTCCTCGCCGCAGATGTAGGCCCCGGCGCCGCCGTGGACGATGATGTCGCAGCTGAAGTCGGAGCCGAGGATGCCCCGGCCGACGTAGCCGGCGGCGCGCGCCTCCTCGACGCAGCGCTCCAGCAGCAGGCGCTGGTCGTAATACTCGCCACGAATGTAGATGAAGGCGATCGGCGCCTGGATGGCATAGGCGGCGATCAGCGTCCCCTCGATGAGCTGGTGCGGGTTCTCGTCGATGAGCGCCCGATCCTTGAAGCAGCCCGGCTCCGACTCGTCGGCGTTGACACAGAGGTAGCGGGGATGAACGCCCTTGGGGAGGAACGACCACTTCAGCCCGGTGGGGAAGCCGGCCCCGCCGCGTCCGCGTATCCCGCTCGTCTTCACCTCGGCGACCAGCTCGTCGGGGGTCATGGTGCGGAGCGCCTTGCGCAGGCCCTCGTAGCCGCCGCTGCGCTCGTAGACGGCGAGGGTCTGGATGCCGTCCATCCCAAAGTCCTTGGTCAGCAGCTTGTACTCGGCCATCAGCGGCCTCCCCGCTTGCGCATCAGGAGGCCCTCGGCGCGGCGGAGCCGCGGGAGCTGCGGGGCCTGACCTGCGGCCCCTCCGGCGCCGCATCACCGCGGACNNNCGCGCAGCGCACAGGAGACGTTGACGCACACCAGGACGTGATGGCGCCCGCCGGGGTGGTCGAAGTACATCGAGTAGAAGCTGGCGACCGCCTCGACCTCGCTGGGGGTGAGCCGGAGCAGCTCGGCGACCTCCGCCATCCCCTCCGGGCTCAGGTAGCCGAGCTGGTGCTGGACCGCCCAGAGGGAGGGCAGCACGGCGCTGCGTGCCTGCGGGTAGCGGTCGCGCTGCCGCTGGATCTCGGCGCGGGTCTTCGGGGTCAGCGTACTCATCGATCCACGTCTCCGAGGACGATGTCGATCGACCCGATGACGGCGACCAGGTCGGGGAGCAGCTCGCCCTTCGCCATGTGGGGCAGGGCGCTCAGGTTGCTGAAGGAGGGGGCGCGCACCTTGCACCGGTATGGCCGGTTGGAGCCGTTGCTCACCAGCAGGAAGCCCAGCTCGCCACGGGGGGACTCGACTGCCTGGTAGACGGTGCCGGTGGGCACCCGGAAGCCCTCGGTCACCAGCTTGAAGTGGCGGATCAGCGACTCCATGCTGGTGTTGATCTCGTTGCGCGGGGGGAGAGCCACCTTGCGGTCCATGGTGTTCACCGGGCCCTCGGGGAGCCCCGCCATGGCCTGGTCGATGATCCGGAGCGACTCGCGCATCTCGCGCATCCGCACCAGGTAGCGGTCGTAGATGTCGCCGCGCCGGCCGATCGGCACGTCGAAGTCGAATTGGTCGTACGAGCTGTACGGCTGAGCCTTGCGCAGATCGTAGGGGACGCCGCTGCCCCGCAGGGTGGGCCCGGTCACCCCGTAGTTGATCGCGTCCTCGGCGCTGAGCACCCCCAGCCCCTGGGTGCGCTCCCGGAAGATGGGGTTGCCCGTGATCAGCGTCTCGTACTCGTCGATGTGGTGGGGGAAGGTCTTGACCACCTCCTCCACCATCCCGTAGAACTCGGCGGGCACATCGGCCATCAGGCCGCCGACCCGGATGAACGAGGTGTGCATCCGCACCCCGCTCACCAGCTCGTTGATGTCGAGGATCTTCTCCCGCTCCCGCCAGGCGTAGACGAAGGGAGTGGTGGCCCCCAGGTCGAGAGCGGTGGTGCCGTACCAGATCAGGTGGCTCGCAATCCGCGCCAGCTCGCACATGATGACCCGCAGGTACTGCCCCCGCGGCGGTACCTCCACTCCGAGCAGCCGCTCCGCCGCCAGAGAGAAGCCGAGATTGTTGCTGAGTGGCGAGAGGTAGTCCATCCGATCGGTGTAGGGGATGCACTGCTGGTAGTTGTGCCGCTCGAGATCCTTCTCGAAGCCGGTGTGGAGAAAGCCGATGTCGGGCCGGCAGCCCCGCACCACCTCGCCGTCGAGGTCCAGGACCAGCCGCAGCACGCCATGAGTGGAGGGGTGCTGCGGCCCCATGTTCAGCTCCATGGTCTGGTCGTCGAGCTGGACCAGGTCGATGGCGTCCATCTCAGGGGCGACCCCGAGCATCTCCCGGCCGCGCTCGTACTGCTCAGAGACGGCGTCGCTGCCCGGAGGCCCGACGGGGGGCAGGACGCTCATCGCGCCGTCCCCGGCATCTCGGGCGGCCTTTCCTGGGCCGGCAGCGCCCATTCCAGGTTGTGGGTGAAGGCGATCGGCTCGCCGAACGACGCGTAGTCCTTGCGCAGTGGATGGCCGTCCCAGTCGTCGGGGAGCAGGATGCGGCGGAGGTCGTGGTGCCCCTCGAACTGGATCCCGATCAGGTCGTAGGCCTCCCGCTCGTGCCAGTCCATCCCGGCGAACACCCGCTCCAGGGTGGGTACCCGGGGATCGTCCTCGGGCACCTGGACGACCAGCCGGATCACGTCGTTGTGCCGCATGGAGCGGAGCTGGTAGACGACGTCGAAACGCGGGGCGTCGGGCTCGCGGTCGGGCCAATCTACGGCGGTCACGCAGAGGGGGAGGTCGTAGCGCGCCTCGTCGTGGTCGCGGAGCAGGCGGGCGACCTCGACCAGGCGGTCCCGCCCCACCCGGATGGTCACCTCACCGAAGCCCTCATCGGTGGCGAGCACCGCGTCAGGCAGCTCACGTCGGAGGAGGTCCAGCGCCCTCGTCCCGGCGGCCGGGCGTGGTCCGGTGGCTTCCCCCACGTCAGTCATCCCCGCTCACCCCCGCCAGGAGGTGAGGTGGCTGCCGGCGATCTTCTGCTGCAGCTTGACGATTGCATCGAGCAGGGCCTCGGGGCGGGGCGGGCAACCGGGGAGGAAGACGTCCACCGGGACCACCTTGTCGACCCCCTGGATGATCGCGTAGTTGTTGAACATCCCCCCGCTCGAGGCGCAGGCGCCCATGCTGATGACCCACTTGGGTTCGGGCATCTGGTCGTAGATCTGGCGCAGGACCGGGGCCATCTTCTGGGAGACGCGGCCGGAGACGATCATCAGGTCGGACTGGCGCGGGGAGGCGCGAAAGACCTCGCAGCCGAAGCGCGCCATGTCGTAGCGGGCGGCGCCCGTCCCCATCATCTCGATGGCGCAGCAGGCGAGGCCGTAAAGCGCCGGCCAGAGCGAGCTGTACCGGCCCCAGTTGACGAGCTTCTCGACACTGGTGGTGAGGATCCCGCTCTGAAGAGCGGCACGCTCCCTCTCCCCCACCCGGGGCAGCGGCAGCGCGCCGGCGTCACCGAGCGAGCTCGCGAGGGCGGCCGGCGGGGTCAGCGCCAGATCGCCGTTCAGTCCCACCGGAGCGCCCCCTTGGCCCAGATGTAGACCAGTCCGAGCAGCAGGATGAGGATGAAGACCCCCATCTCCACGACCCCGAAGACTTTGAGCTGGCGGACGATGGTCGCCCACGGGAAGAGGAAGATCGATTCCACGTCGAAGACGATGAAGAGCATCGCGGTCACGTAGAAGCTGACCGAGAACCGCCGCCGGGCCGAGACCGACGGGACGATGCCGGACTCGTAGGGGAGCTCCTTCTCAGGGCTCGGGCGACGCGGCCCCAGCAGGGCGCTGAGCAGCGGCACGCCGGCGCCGAAGAGGATGCAGATACCCAGGAAGACGAGGATCGGCGCGTAGTCCGATAGCATCCCGGCGAATCCTAGCAAGGCCAAGGGTCCCGACCGCACTCGCCGGATGGCTCTTGGGCGTGGCGCCCAAATTGCGTGCGCTCAGACCGCGCGGACCTGCACCTTGCCGTGCTCGACACGGGCCTGGTACACGGTGGCCGGAGCCGACGCCGGGCCATGCACGGCCCGCCCATCGCTGAGGCGAAAGCGGCTGCCGTGCCACGGGCAGGTCACGCAGAGCTCGTCGTCGACGGTGCCCTCGTGGAGCGGCCCGGCGGCGTGGGGGCAGACGTCCGAGATGGCGTAGATCTGCGTCCCCCGGCGGAAGAGCATCACCCGGGCGCCCCCCGCCTCGGCGAAGGTCGGGGTGGCCTCCTCCAGGCTGTCGGCGGCAAGAGCGTCGGTCCACTCGCCGGGCTTCTCCAGGAAGGCTTGGTGGTCGACTCCGACGCCGCGGCCGAAGCTGAGATGGCCGCCCAGGTACCCGCCGGCGCTCACGGCGGCCAGCCCGAGCAGGCGCAGCCGGCGGGCGCTCCGGTGGCCGGCCACCATCGACGCCGCGAAGAGGCCGAGACCGGTCACGTTGGCGGCGGCGTGGACCAGCCCGACCCGCCTCTCCGGCCCATAGGAGTCGGCCCAGTCGCTGAGTCCGCTGACCACGGCGGGGACCGCGGCCAGGGCGCCGAGCCCGACCAGCGGGTCGACCGCGTCAGCGGCGGCGGAGCCTCCGAAGAGATCGAGGATCACCGCCCCGCTCCAGCAGCCGATGGGAAGATCGGTGAGCAGCGGGTGCAGCGGGTGCTCCAGCCAGGTCCCGCTCAGAAGGCTCTTGGCCGGACCCACCGCGGAGTTCACGACCCTNNGCGCCGGCCCCTGCCGGCGGCGGCACCACGACGGGAAAGCTGCCCCGTGAGGCGGCGCCGCGCGCCGGCGCGAGCCGGCGGCGGCACCACCCGGAGAGAAATCAGGCGGCGACGGGCGCCGACACGAGCTCGGCCTCGATCTCGAGAAGGATCTTCTTGCTGACCACCACGCCGCCCGACTCGAGGACGGCGTTCCAGGTCAGGCCCCACTGCTCGCGGTCGATCTCGGCGGAGGCCGAGATGGCGCTGACCGTGGTCCCCCACGGGGTCTTCTCGGCGCCGAGGTACTCGACGTCCAGGGTGACCGGGTGGGTCTGGTCGCGGATGGTCAGGTTGCCGGTCACCGCGAAGTGCCCGCCGGTTGCCAGCTCCGTGCTCGTCGAGTGGAAGGTCATGGTCGGGTACTTCTCGACGTCGAAGAAGTCGGCGGAGCGCAGGTGCGCGTCACGCTTCTCGTCGCGGCTCGCGATACTGGCCANNCGACCTTCTCGAAGCTGCCCCGGACCTTGGACACCACCAGGTGGCGGGCCAGGAAGCCGACGCGGGTGTGGGACGGGTCGAGGGAATACTCGCCGGGGGCGAGCGGGGTGCGGGTGGCGTTGGTGGTTTGGGTCATGTCTCTCTCCGGTGGTTGCCGCCTCGACGGTTGCTGCGTCGACGGTTGCTGGGTCAACTATACTCATGGAATCGTTGCGCTGTCAACCTTTGTGGGGTAGGCTTGGGGCATGGTCATGACGGAAACGGACCGATCGGTCCACCTGCAGGCGTGGCACGCACTCCTCCGTGCCCAGGCCGGCGTGGCCGGCAATCTCGAACGGGAGCTGATGGCCGCCGAGGGGCTGCCGCTCGCGTGGTTCGAGGTGCTCCTCGTCCTCGACCAGGCGCCCGAGGGCGCGATCCGGCTCCAGCGGCTGATGGACACCGTCCTGATGACCAAGAGCGGGGTGAGCCGCCTGGTCGACCGGATGGAGGCCGCCGGGCTGGTGGCCCGCTCCGGCTGCCCGTCCGACCGCCGGGGGGCCTTCGCCTGCATCACCGACCTGGGCCGGGAGAAGGTCCACCGGGCGACCCCGATCCACGCCGGCGGCATCGACCGCCATCTGGCCAAGGTGCTGGACGCAGAGCAGGCGGCGCGGCTGCGCGACGCCCTCAGTGCCGTCGCCGACGCCCTGGGCAGCGAGGCCGTCTACGCCCGATGCCCGGGAGCGGATGGCGAAGATCACACCGGCGCCGACCCCGAGGGCGCGGACCAGCCGTAAGAGCTCGCGGGGCGGCCCGGGGTGCGAGTCGCCCACAATTGGCCCCCGTGGCCGGTCAGATCGCCAGTGACAACCTCACCGAGTCGGAGGCGCAGGAGCGCGCCGGGCTGCTCGACGACCTCAGCTACGGCATCGACCTCGAACTGAGTGACGACCCGGCGGCGCCCGCCTTCCGCAGTTCGACCCGGATCGCCGTCTCCTGCCGTCGCCCGGGCGCGGACACCTTTCTCAACCTCACCGTGGGCGAGCAGGGGCGGCTCCGTGAGGTGCGCGTCGGCGGGGAGCCGTGCCCCACGGCGGTGGCCGGCTATGACGGCGCCCGCATCCCGCTCGCCGGCCTCCCGGTCGGGCCCACCACGGTCGAGGTCCTCGCCGACTGCTCCTACGAGCGGGTGGGGGTCGGCCTCCACCGCGTCGTCGACCCCGCCGACCAGCAGGTCTACCTCTACACCCACTTCGAGCCCTTCGACGCCCACAAGGTCTTTGCCTGCTTTGACCAGCCGGACCTGAAGGGCCCCCTGACGGTGACTGTGCGTGCCCCGATCGCCTGGGAGGTGTGCGGCAACGCGCGCGTGCTCGGCCGGGACGACCACGGCGACGGCAGCCGCACCTGGCGTTTCAACGCCACTCCTCCCCTCCCCACCTACCTGATGGCGGTGGCGGCAGGCGACTACCGCGTCATCGAGACCCGGCACCGCGGGCTCCGGCTCGCCCTCTACGCGCGGAGGTCACTGGCGTCCCAGCTCGAGGAGCAGGCCGAGGAGCTCTTCACGATCACCCGGCAGGGCCTCGACTTCTTCGCCGAGGAGTTCGGCATCGCCTACGCCTTCGACGAGTACAACCAGCTCTTCGTGCCCGAATTCAACATGGGCGCGATGGAGAACCCGTGCTGCGTCACCTTCAACGAGATGTTCGTCTTCCGCAGCCGGGCCACCGAGCTGCAGCGGGCGCGGCGGGCCGAGGTGATCGTCCACGAGATGGCCCACGTCTGCGGATTTGGCGACGTCGCCACGATGCGCTGGTGGGGAGACCTCTGGCTCAACGAGACCTTTGCCACCTACATGTCCAACAAGGCCCTGGTGAATGCCACCGAGTTCACCAACGCGTGGGTCGACTTCGCCAACACCATGAAGTCGGCGGCGGCCCGCCAGGACCAGCTCCCCTCCACCCACCCCATCTCCACGCCCTGCGCCGACACCAACGAAGTCCGGCAGAACTTCGACGGCATCACCTACCAGAAGGGGGCGTCGGTCCTCAAGCAGCTGGTCGCCTGGGTCGGTGACGCCCCCTTCACGGACGGGGTGCGCGAGTACTTCCGCCGCTACCGCTGGGGCAACGCGACCCTCGGCGAGTTCCTCGCCTGCATCGAGGCCGCCTCCGGGCGGGACCTCGCCCCCTGGTCGGCGGAGTGGCTCCGCACCGCGGGGATGAACGCGCTGCGTCCCGAGATCGAGATCTCCGGCGGCCGGATCGCGAGCTTCGCCATCGTGCAGACGGCGGCGTCCGCGCACCCCACCCTGCGCTCCCACCATGTCCGCGTCGGCCTCTACCGGATCGACGCGGGACGCCTGGTTCGCTACCGGCTGGTCGACAGCGAGGTCCGCGGCGAGCGCACCGAGATCGCGGAGCTCGCCAACGAGCAGGCCCCCGACCTCGCCGTGGTCAACGACGACGACCTCACCTTCGCCAAGCTGCGCTTCGACCCGACCTCGTTGCGCACCATGCTCGACCATCTCGGCGGTCTGGCCGACCCGCTGCCCCGCTCCCTCTGCTGGGCAGCGCTGTGGGACATGACCCGGGACGCCGAGCTGCCCACCTGCGACTTCGTCGCCGCCGTCCTCCACCACGCCAGGGCAGAGGCCGAGGTCACCGTCCTGGAGCGGCTGCTCAGCCAGGCGCTGGCGGCCATCGACCAGTTCGGCGACCCGGCCAACCGGGAGGCGGCGCGCGCCAGCGTGGCGAGCATCGCCTGGGACCAGCTGGCGGCTGCCGAGCCGGGCGGCGACGCTCAGCTCACCTGGACACGCGCCCACATCGCTGGCGCCG
Organism: Candidatus Dormiibacterota bacterium; assembly: GCA_003153215.1. Classification (GTDB taxonomy): domain Bacteria; phylum Chloroflexota; class Dormibacteria; order Aeolococcales; family Aeolococcaceae; genus Changshengia. The sequence goes on along the minus strand of PLXL01000068.1, from coordinate 6,685 downwards.
ACTCCACCGATGATCTCGACCGGCTGGAGCGCCTGCTCGACGGCACCCAGAGCGTCCCCGGGCTCACGATCGACAACGACCTCCGCTGGATGATCGTCGGCCGCCTCGCCAGCCTCGGCCGCGACGCGGGCCCACGCATCGAGGCCCAGCTCGCCGCCGACGACACCGACTTCGGCCGCCGGCGCGCAGCCGCCTGCCGGGCCGCGCAGCCCGATGCCGCCATCAAGCGCGCCACCTTCGACCAGGTCGTTGGCGGAGGCGAGCTCCCGCTTCAGACCCTCAACGCCCTGATGGGGGGCTTCGGCGTGGGGCCATTCGCGATCGGCGGATTGGTCCAATGGGGCGAGAGCCAGGCCGCCCTCCTTCGCCCCTTCGTGGAGCGGTGGGTGGAGGCGGTGCCGGGCTTCTGGGCACGGCGAAGCACCGAGGAAGCGGAAAACTTCACGGAGTACCTCTACCCGCGCCAGCTGATCGAGCCGGAGACCCTCGCCGCCGCCGATCGAGCGCTGGCGGCGATCCAGGCCGCCGATCTCTCGGAATCGACGCGGCGTGCCGCCTCGCGGCCGATCGTCGAGGGCAAGGACGGGACAGAGCGGGCAATGAGGGCTCGCGCCTGCGACATCGCCGCCGCGGCGCGCCACTGATTTCCGGCCAGCTCTGCGTCGGCTCGTCCGCCGGCTCGGTCATGCACGTCAGTGCGCTCCCTCGCCGTGCTCCTCGCCTCCTTGATCTGACCGGCCTCAGCGGCGCTCAGCCGGAGCCGAGGGACACCTCGTACCCGCACGGCAGCTCGGCGGGGATCTCCGGTGAGCTGACCCGGCCGTAGATGGAGAGCAGCCGGTCGACCATCCGCTCCCAGGAGAAGGTGGCGGCTCGGCGGCGGGCGGCCTCCCCCATCCGCTCCCTCCCGGCCTCGTCGTGCAGGATCTTGGAGATGGCGGCGCAGTAGTCGCGCGGCTCGCGGCCCTCCACCAGGAGGCCGGTCTCCTCGTCGGCCACCACCTCGGGGAGGCCGCCCACCCGGGACGCCACCACCGGGGTCCCCTGCGCCTGCGCCTCCAGGGCGACGAGGCCGAAGGTCTCCACCCGCGACGGCACCACGCAGACGTCGGCGAGCGCGTAGTAGCGGGCCAGGCGGTCGTGGGGCACGGCCCCGAGGAAGCGGACTCGGTCCCCGATGCCGGCATCCGCGGCCAGCTGCTCCAGCCGGCGGCGCTCCCCGCCGTGGTTGGCCCTGGCGCCGTCGCCGCTGTCCTCGCCGATGAAGAGGCAGACCACGTCCTGGAGATGGGGGTCGCGATCCATCTCGGCGATCGCCTCGATCAGGGTGTCCGCCCCCTTGAGTGGCTCCAGCCTGCCGGCGAAGAGGACCACCCGGCGGCCCTCGACGTCCAGCTCGCCACGCAGAGCGGTGACCGCCGCGGGATCTGCCGCGTGCTGGTCGACCCCGGGCTCGGCGACGCAGATCCGGTCCTTGCTCGCCCCGTACAGCCGCACCAACTCCCTACCCTCGGCCCGGCTCATGGCCACGATGCGGTCGCAGGCGGCGGCCAGCTCCTCCTCCACGGCCCCGCGCTGGAAGTCAGGGGGGAGCCCCGCAGCCGCCTTCATCCGGGCGAGCGAGTGAAACGACTGGACCCACGGGATGCCAAGCCGGTCACGGGCCCGGCGCGCGGGCGGGCCGCTCAGCCAGTAGTGGGCGTGGATGAGGCGGTAGCTGCGGTTCTCCGACGCGGCGTGGGCGAGCATCGCGTCGGCGAAGGGGTCGAGCAGCGCCACCAGATCCTCTTTGGGGAGGGGACGGGGCGGCCCCACGTCGAGGAGAACGAGGCGGCTCCCCGGGGCGATCAGCCGCTCGGCGGGAAGGCCGGGGTCCTCCCGGCGGACAAAGACGTCGGTCGGCACCCCGCGCTCCGCGAGTCCCTCGCAGAGGCGCCGGACCCCGAGATTCATTCCGCCGTTCTCGCCCCGCCCCAGCTCACTGAGAGGAGAGGCGTGGACCGAAACGACGGCGATGGCGCGGCCACTCGGCGCGGTCATGGGCTCAAGTCTACCCAGGAAGGCTCGTTGCCCCGTCAACCACCGCCGGAAGGCCGGAGATCCCGGAGGTGGATGGCGGACGGGCGGCCCAAGCTCTCGCCGCCCGATGCCTGCCCCGCAGGCGGCGTCCCGGCGCCCGCCGCCTGCCAGCCGCGCGCCGCCACCGGGTCCCACCATGCCCTCCCTGCTTCGACCATCAGCACCCCCGGATGGAGGTTCACGGTGGTGCAGCAGTGGGCCGGGATGACCAGAAGGCGGTCGCCGATGCGCAGCCGGGTCTGGGCACCGGTGGCGACGAGCATCCCGTGCTCCTCGCTCATCCGCTCCAGCACCAGGTCCTGGTGCCCGACCACGATCCCATAGCCGCGGAGCAGGCTGAGCCGCGCGTCGGCGGCGAGCGCCTTGGACCCGGCGTCGATGACGGCCCGGTCCGGCGCGGGCGTCGAGACCACGGTGGCGACCACCCCGAGGGCGCACTCCTCCAAGCTCATGGCTCCGAGGACCACCTGCTGGACGTCGCCGTACACGTAGGAGCCCGGCCGCATCTCCGTGGGCCCCGCCTCGGTCCAGGCGGCGGTCGGCGTCGAGCCGACGCTCAGCTCCCGCACGGCGATGCCGGCGGCACGGAGCTGGGCAGCCGTCTCCAGCATCACCCGGTGCTCGGCCTCGGCGACCCGGGCCAGCTCGGCCCGGTCGGCGACCGCGTAGGCATGGCCGGGGAAGGTGAGCAGCCCCCGGAACCGCTCCTCCCCGATGGCTGCCACCAGCGCGGTCACCCCCGCGACCGTGGCCTCCCCGGGCGCCGTGCCCACTCGGTGGTGCCCGCTGTCCACCTCCCAGAGCACTTCGACCCGCTCGGGAAGAGCGGCGGCCACCTCCACGCTGTCGAGGCTGACGGCGAGCCGCCCGACCCGCTCCGCTAGCGCCGCCAGGCGGCGCAGCTTCATCTCCCCCACCGGGGGAAACGCGATCAGGAGATCGCCAGCGCCGACGGCGGCGAAGACCTCGGCCTCGGAGAGGGTCGCCGCGGTCAGGCCGATCGCTCCGTGCTCGAGCTGGCGCCGGGCGACGAACGCGCTCTTGTGGGTCTTGGCGTGCGGCCGGAGGCGCAGCCTGAGGCCGGCGGCGCGGGCCTGCATGGCGGCGAGGTTCGTCTCCATCGCGGCGACATCCACCGCCGCAACGGGTGTCTCGACGGACTCGGCCGCGGCGATGACCAGCTCGGCGTCCATCAGGCGCGTCGGGGCGAGCGCGGCTGCATCGGTCCGACCTGGCGGACAACCGCCCGCAGCGCGCCCATCAGGCGCCAGACGTTCCCCGCACCGTCGACGAGCGTGCGCATCCGTCCCCTCACTCGGGCCAGTACTGCTCCTCGTGGACCGCGGCGGCCTCGAAGCCGCCCCTGCGGAGCGCGCCCTTGACGTTGTCGATCATCTGCGGGTTGCCGCAGATGAACGCCGACGCGGTGCCCGGCAGCAGCCCGAGCCGGTCGGTGTGCTTGCGCACCACGTCCTCCACCCGGCCCCGCTCCCCGGACCACGCCGGGTCCAGCCAGGGCCGGCTGATGGTGGGGACGTATTCGAACCAGTCGAGCTTCTCGGTGAGCGTGCGCATCTCGTCCAGGTAGCCGAACTCCGAGGAGACGCTCGCACCGTGGAGGAGCACCATCCTCCCGGCCGGGGACCACTCGCCGCGATCGGCCCGCCGGAGCAGGGTGCGGATGCAGGAGAGGAAGGGGGCGATCCCGGTGACCGTGGCCACGAAGAGGTGGGCCTGGCCCTCGACCGGTGCCTCCTTCAGGAAGAGCCCCTTGCAGCGGCGCCGGACCGGCATCTCGGCGCCGACTCCGAGCCTGTGAAGGGGAACGGTCAGCTCGCCCTCCGGGACCCGCTCGATGAACAGCTCGATCTCGCCCTCCTCGGGGGAAGAGCAGATCGAATATGGCCGCTCGATGAGGCGGTCACCGATCGGAAGCGCTAGGGTGCAGTACTGGCCGGGCCGGTAGCCGAGGTCGAAGTCGGTGGCCAACCGCATCACCCAGAGACCCTCAGCGAAGTCGCGGCGGCTGACGACCCGGGCGGTGCCGAACTTAGTGGAGTCGACCGTGGGGGCAGATTCGATCATCGGGCGACAGTGTAGGGGCCCTGGGCAGCCACTGGTTCGGCTCAGTTGTGCCCTCGTTACGGCCGGCGGCGGAC
>PLXL01000068.1:0-2422 GCA_003153215.1 Candidatus Dormiibacterota bacterium | reverse complement strand
GTGCGGAGGAAGCTGGTGTGGTTCTCCAACCCCACCGCCCCCCTGCCGGAGCCGTCGCTCCCCGCCGCCACCATCGCCCCGATCGACGCCAGGGTCTCGGCGACGGCGGCGTAGACGCCACCGTGGACCAGGCCGTACGGCTGGAGGTGCTGCTCGCCGATCTCGAGGTGGGCGGTNNNNGGGGTGATCGGTTCGTCCAGCTGGCTCCGACCCTCGAGCGCCTCGGCGGTCTTCAGCCCGTGGCCGGTGATGTAGGCGACCACCACCTCGTCGCCCTTCCACCTGCCCGCCTCGGCGAGCCGGCGCAGCACGGCGACCGTAACCCCGCCGGCGGTCTCGGCGAACACCCCCTCGGTGCGGGCGAGGAGCTCCACCGCGTCGAGGATCTCCTCGTCGCTGACGCTCTCGACCACTCCGCCGCTCTTGCGAGCGGCGCGGATCACGTCCTCACCGTCCGAGGGGCTGCCGATGGCGAGGGAGCGGGCGACCGTGTCGGGACGGCGGACCGGGGTGACCGGGCGGTTGCCCGCGAAGGCGTCGGCGACCGGAGCGCAGCCGGAGGCCTGGGCACCGGTCAGCCGGGTGTGGGGCGGCCCGTCGACCAGGCCGAGGTCGACCAGCTCGCGGATCGCCTTCTCTGCCTTGACGAATTGGGAGCCGGAGGCGATCGGGATGACAATCTCGTCGGGGAGCCGCCAGCCCAGCTGCTCCACGGTCTCGTAGGTGAGGGTCTTGCTGCCCTCGCTGTAGAAGGGCCGGACGTTGATGTTGCAGAAGGCCCAGGGGACCTCGTCGGCCAGCTCGCTGCCGAGNNGCGGCGGTCGAGCTCTTGGCGGACTCGAGGTCGGCCGGGATGATGATCACGGCGCGCATCGCGGCGTGGGCGGCGTAGGCGGCGACGGCGTTGGCGAGGTTGCCGGTGCTGGCACAGGCGAGGGTGTCGAAGCCGTGCCCCCGCGCCCAGCTGGCGGCGACGCTCACCACCCGGTCCTTGAAGGAATTGGTCGGGTTCTGGGTGTCGTTCTTCAGGTAGAGGTTGCGCAGCCCGAGCAGGTCGCCCAGGTTGCGGGCGCGGATGAGCGGCGACCAGCCCTCGCCCAGGGTGATCGGCTCCAGCTCGTCCTCGACGGGCAGCAGGTCGCGGTAGCGCCAGATGCTCGCCGGTCCCGCCTCGATGCTCTTGCGGGAGACCCGGCGGCCGATCTCGGCGTAGTCGTAGGCCACCTCGAGAGGGCCGAAGCAGTTGTCGCAGGCGTGGGTGGCCGCGATCGGGGTCGTGTTGCCGCAGGCGCGGCAGCGCAGGGAAAGTATTCGTTGGCTCATGTGATGGACCTCAGGTTTCGGAGGATGTCAGATCACGCGTGCGGGGCGGTCAGGCCGCCCCGGCGCATTCGCATCCCCGCGGACCCGGTGGCACCCTGGGACGGCAGCGACCGCATCGAGGGCGCGTGAGATCTCCACATGATGGCTCTGAAGTCTAGCGGGAGCGGTCCGGGGACTGGTTCCGGGAGGTGGGAGGGGTGGGTCCGAAGGGGCTGGGGTCGGCCCTCATGAGCTCCAGGCGTGCGCCGCGAAACGGGCCGGATGCCCGCTGCGCCGCGGGCGCGGGAAGAGGCGCCCGGCCCCTCGGCGGCGTCAAGAAGTGCGGTCGAGCACCGCCCGCACCAGCCCGGGCGCCGCCGCGCGGACGACGGCCGCGAGCCCGTAGTAGCGGGGCGAGTAACGCTCCGCCCTCCCGTGCACCGCACAGTCGACGATCGCCTCCGCCACACCCCGATCGCTCCCGATGAACCAGCGCCAGATGGGATGGTGCCGGATCTCGTCGGCGGGAAACCCCTCGGTCGGGACGTACCCAGGTAGCACGAGCCCGACATGGACGCCATGGCGGCGCTCCTCCTGGTGGAGCGCATCGGTCCACCCGCAGAGTGCGAATTTGCTTGCCGAGTACGCGCCCACGCCGGCGCGGGCCACCCGCCCGGCGGTGCTCGCGACGTTGACGATCGAGCTCGGCGCGGACCGCCGCAGCAGGGGGAGCAACGCCTCGGTGAGCCGCACCTGCGCATTGAAGTTGAGGTCCATGGTCTTGGCTACATTGGCCCAGCCGGCTTCGGCGAAACGCCCGCTCCAGCCGGCGCCCGCATCATTCACCAGGACATCGAGCCGTCCGTGGCGCTCCTTGAGGACCGCGGCGATGTGGCTNNGCGGCGCCGATCCCGCTGCTCGCCCCGGTGACGAGGACGACGCGTGGCATCTCCGATCCAGTCTACCGGCCGCGACGCCGCGGGCTCAGGAGGTGCTCGCTGCCACCAGGCGTTCGGGGAGGCCGTCAAGCAGCCGACCACCCTCAGCGCGGACACGCCACCTCACCCGCTCCCGGCAGACGCCTCGTGCAGCTTGGAGGTGGTTTCGTCTTGACCATGCG
>PLXL01000085.1 GCA_003153215.1 Candidatus Dormiibacterota bacterium | reverse complement strand
TCCCTTTCCGGCACAGCCTGGAGCACGACGCCGAGGACATCCTCACCGTCTACGACTGAGGTCCTGTCAAGACTTGTGGAAATGCCTTCTAGTGTCCTGAATCGCTGATTCCCTGTAGCGCCCGAAGAGGTCGACACCGCTGTCAATAAGACCGTCGAGTACCGGGCACCGGGTCACTGAGCAGGGCGTCCTCGGCGAACGCGGCGGGCCACACGTACGCCACGTCGGCCCCGATGGTGCGCCAACTGGTCGCGGAGCGAGGTTGACCGTCACCCGCCGCTGCGGGAATTCGAAGCCGGCGTTGCGGACGGCGGCGCGCAACTCTTTCGCGCGCCTCCTGGATGGCCCGATCGGGAGCTCGACGCTGGTGGGGCTGGGCAGGCCGACCTTCTCTCTATAGGTGCACGAGCGTTGATGCCTGGACCGCGGCACCGCCGGGCGGCACGGGCTGAGGTCGAAACCTCACTCGCCTACTGCCATCGCTCGGGCGAACTCCTCCACCCGCGCCGCTCCCTCGCTTGGCCAGCCGCATATCAGGTAACTCGTGCCGGCGTCACGCTGCGCCTCAACCTCCGTCCGCGCCACCTCGAGGTCACCGCTGATCGAGACCGAGCCAGCGCGCGTGATTCGGCTAGGGTCACGGCCGGCGCGCCGCGCCGCCTCGGCCACGATCTCCCACTTGCGGCGGAGCACGCTCGCGTCGCCGAGGCCGTGCCACGCGTCGGCGACCCGGCCGGCCAACGGCAGCATCCGGGCTTCACCGGAGGCCCCGATCCAGATTGGAGGATGCGGCCTCTGGACGGGCAGCGGTCGCATCTGGGCGTCGGCGAGCGAGATGGTGCGGCCCGCGTATGACACTCGCTCACCGGTGGTCAAGCGGCGGAAGATCTCGACGGTATCCTCGAGGCGATCGATCCGTTCCGAGATCGGTGGAAAGGGGACCCCGAGCTCGCGGTGTTCGTCGCCGTACCACGCAGCGCCCAGGGCCAAGTCAAGTCTGCCGTTGGAAGCGTGGTCGATGGTGATGGCCTCTGCTGTCAGCACCGACGGATGCCGATAGGTCACGCCCGTGACCAGCAACCCAAGCCGCACCCGGGAGGTGGCCGTGGCCAGGGCTGCGAGGGTGGTCATCCCCTCGAAGCAGTTGCCTGGGCCCTCTCCATACATCGGCTCGAAGTGGTCGAATCCCCAGACGCCGTCGAAGCCGAGGTGCTCGGCGAGGCGCACGCGCTCCAGGATCTCCGGCCACTCCAGACGCTGCTGGGCCACATCGAGGCCAAATCGCATTCTGCGATTGTGACGTCGGAAGGCTGGACCGTGCGAGGCGGGTCCCTCGGCCGGCCAGGCCGGCGCGAATGTGGGGAGTCCGAGCTTCTCTCTACCCCAGCCTCAGGGCTGAGGGCCCCCCGGCGAACGGGGTCCGGTGACCGTCTCAGCCTTTAGGGTGGCCAGGATCATCCGATCTGATGGACGTGCGCGGGTGGCTCCATCACGTTGCGGCGCTGGCCGGCGCTTACCTCAGGGCCAGCTTAGCCTCGACCACCGCTCGCAGCTGCCAGCCCAGCGCGGCCTTGCCCGGCCTCGGACGCCGGCAGCGTTGCTGGGCGCGGCGCTCAGCGCTACCAGCTCTATACAGGGACCGGCCGCCGTTCCGCCCGACCTCGCGGGCCACCGTCGACGGCGCCCGGCCTAGCTTTGCCGCGATGGTTCGAGAGGACTGCCTGGCTGCCAGGCCGCGGGAGATCTCTTCTCTCTCCGCGGCCGACAGCGCCAGCTCGCGGCGTCGCCGGGCCCTCGGGCGGCTCCCACCGCTGCGCTGGACCATGCCTCGCACAGCGCTGGGAAAGTGGCCGAACGCGACGGCGACCGACCGCACGCTCTCACCCGCCTCGATCCGATCCCAGATCTCAGCCTTCTCGGACTCCGTGAATCGCCGATACCCCGTCATGGCACCTCCTGGTTGCGGCAATCATTTGCCACCCACCGAGGCAGTGCGCTGACCCTTTGAATCCGCCAGACATGGTGGCGGCTCGACGAAGCCCATGGACTGCCGTCACGCGGATAGCCGCCCTGTACCCCTCACCACCACGGGTGTTCGACGGCGCGATCGGTGCCGCCCGTCTCGTCGAGGGCGTCCAGAGCCCGCATATCCTCGTCGGACAGCTGGAAGCTGAAGATGTCGGCGTTTTCCTCGATGCGGTCGCGGTGGGTGGACTTGGGGATGACGGGGATATCGCGCTGGATGCACCACCGCAACAGGACCTGTGCGGGAGTTCGCTCCACACGATCCGCCACCAGCCGGACGGTCTGGTTGCCAAGGTGCCGGCCCGTTCCCAGCGGGCTGTACGCCTCGAGCACGACGCCACGTCTCTCGCAGGCCTCGAGCAGCGCCTTCCGGTACTGGAGTGAGCTGAAGTTGATCTGGTTCACAGCTGGAGCGATCGTCCCGACCCCGATCACCTCGTCCAGCTCGGTGGCGTTGAAGTTGGAGATCCCCACCGAGCGCGCATATCCGAGCTCGCGTGCTCGCTCCATGCCCGGCCACGCCCAGGTGGCGTCGCCCTGCGGCGAGTGAATGAGGTACAGGTCCACGTGGTCGACGCCAAGTCGCCGCAGGCTCTGCTCCATGGCTGCGACGGGATCCCGATTCCCCGGAAGGAACTTGGTGGTGATGAAGATGTCGTCACGGGGCACGGCGCTCGCGAGCAGTGCCTTCCCCACGCTCTCCTCATTGCCGTAGGCCTGGGCGGTGTCGATGTGGCGGTAACCGAGCTCGAGCGCCCAGCGGACGGCGTCTTCGCACTCTCGCCCGTCGCTCATCTGCCAGACCCCGAGGCCGAGCAGGGGGATCTGGTTGCCATCGTTGAGGAGGCGGCCCCGCCCGTCTGCTGTGAGTGCGCCGATTGTCATGGTTTGCGGCTCCTTGGTCGACGGGGTGTCCGGAATGGCAATTCCCGGTTGCTCCCTAATTCTATGCCGGGACGGGTGCTAACCCGAGTGCGGGCGGACTCACGACCGCCGCGCTCGAGGTCAGGGGGACCCGGGATGACCCGGCCTGAGCGGTGCCGGGGTCAGCTCTGCTTGCGGTGCCGCCGCAGCTTGCGCCCGCGCAGCGGTCTGACGATGAGCAGCAGGGTCACGAGCCCGGGATCGGCCCGCTTCCGGGGCCACCCCGCGAACGTCGCGACCATCTCGCGCGTCAGGAGACAGCCGTCATCGAAGCCTTAGCCGCCCCGGCGTCCGGCTCGTCGGGGCTCGCAGCGCCGATCCCGGTGACTGCGCCTCCGGCGGACCTCAGAAGGCCCGGCGCCTCCACCAGCGTCGAGCCCGCTGACGCAGCTGGTCGTCGAGCTCGTCGATCCTCATCTGCAGCTCGTGCATCCGGGCGAGCGCCGACTGGGTGTTCGCCTCTGCGTCCTCGGTCAGGGTCATCTGCTCGTCGAGCCGGGCGCGCAACTCGTCGGCCTGCGCGAAGGCCTCGCGAGTGCTCTCCTCGGCGCTCTCGATCGCGGAGATCTGCTGGTGGATGACCCCGATGAGGTCGCGCTCGCGCTCAAAGGCGAGCCGCTCGGCGGCGGCGCGGGCCTCGATCTCGAGGCGGGCACGCTCGCGCCAGTCGGCAAGGCCCCGCTCCAGCAGGGCGACCCGGGCGTCCTTCTCGACGAGCAGCTCTCCGAGCTGGGCCAGCTCGACGACCTGGTCGATCTCGTGGAGCTGGTGGGGGAGGACCGCCGACTCGACGGCGGCCTCGATTGCAGTCCACGAGGCGACCCGGGGCAGGGTGGTCGGGTGGCCGATCAACTCGACAACGGGGTCGTCCACGGCGGGCGGCGCTGGAGGAGCGGCGCTGAAAGCCCGGGGCGGGCTCTCGTTCAGGGCCGGCCCCTGCGGGCGTAGGCCCTCGGACGCGGGGGCGTGTGCCTGAACCGCCATGGTCGAACCTCCTGCTGCGACGTTGAGTGGGGATGAGGGACAGACGGCGCAGAGGCTACACCACTCAGGGCGGCTGTGCTTGCCGAGAGAGGAGACAGTCCGGCGCGCTACGATCCACGGTCATGAACGCTCGGGATCTCGACGCCTACTGCGACACCCACCAGGCGCGCTTCATCGATGAATTGGTCGAATTCTGCCGTATCCCCTCGATCTCGGCCGACCCCGCCCATGCCGGCGACGTGCGGCGCAGCGCCGAGTGGCTCGCCCGGGGGGCTCGGGATGCGGGCTTCGCCACCGCGGAGCTGATCGAGACGGCCGGGCACCCGTCGGTCTACGCGGAGAGGATGGTGGATCCGGGGCTGCCCACCGTACTCATTTACGGGCACCACGACATCCAGCCGGTCGATCCCCTGGAGGAGTGGACGTCGCCGCCCTTCGAGCCGCACATCGTGGGCGGGGAGCTGCGCTGCCGCGGCGCCGCCGACGACAAGAGCCACGTGTGGATGCACCTCAAGGCGGTACAGGCCCACCTGCGCACCCGCGGCGAGCTCCCGCTCAACCTCAAGCTGGTCGTGGAGGGGGAGGAGGAGATCGGCTCGGCCCACTTCGAGGAGCTCATCGAGGCGGAGGCCACCCGGCTGCGCGCCGACCTCTGTGTCGTCTCCGACACGGCGATGCACGGTCGCGGCCAGCCCTCGATCTGCGTCGGGCTGCGGGGACTGGTCGCTCTCGAGGTGGAGGTCACGGGCCCGGCCCTGGACCTGCATTCGGGGGAGTTCGGGGGCGCGGTCCTCAACCCTCTGGAGGCGCTCTCCCGGATTCTCGCCTCGCTGCGCGATCCGCGGACCGGGCGGGTGACCGTCCCGGGCTTCTACGACGAGGTGGTGGAGCTGACCCGTGAGGAGCGGACCCAGGTCGCGGCCGCCCCCTTCGACGAGGCCGCGTTCCGCGAGGTGGCCGGGGGTGTTGCCGCCACCTTCGGCGAGAACGGATACACCACCACGGAGCGCCGGACGGTGCGTCCCACCCTGGAGATCAACGGTGTCTGGGGCGGCTACCAGGGCCCCGGCTCGAAGACGATCATCCCGGCTCGGGCGAGAGCCAAGATCACCTGCCGGCTCGTGCCACGCCAGCAGCCGGAGGTGATCCTGGACCGGGTGCGGGCGGCCATCGAGGCCGCGACTCCGGACGCCGTGCGGGTCACGGTCACTCCGGGAGGCGGCAGCCGTCCGGTGCTCACGCCGGTCGACCACCCCGGGGTGCTGGCGGCGTCGCGTGCCATGAAGGAGGTGTTCGGCGCCGAGGTGTACTGCACGCGGGCCGGGGGATCGATCCACCCCGTCGAGATGTTTGACCGGTTGCTCGGGCTTCCCTCGGTGCTGGTCGGTTTCGGCCTTCCCGACGACCGCATCCACGCGCCCAACGAGAAGTTCGACATCGGCCAGTTCCGCTCCGGCATCCGGGTGCTGACCCGGCTCTGGGATGAGCTGGCTGCGAACCTGCCGCGGACGCCGCCCGGGGAGTCCTGAGCAAGCGGCCGCGGGGCCCGATCCCGTGTAAAGGTGTCTTGACAAGGGCTCCCCGCGGCGCGTATCGTGCGGCCCCGTTGGATTGGCCTTGGTGGTGGTGGATACCATGAGCTGGCAGCCTCCCTCGGCGCCGCCCTCGGGCGGCTACGCCCCGAACCCGGGCGGCTATGCCCCGTCCCCCGGTGGCTACTACGCCCCGCCGCCGGGGTACCCCGCGTACCCTGGCCCCTACGGCACCCCGGGCCCGGGTCCCGGGTTGGTGTACTCGGGCTTCTGGCGCCGTTTCGGCGGCTACATTCTCGACGGCATCATCATCGGTGTGCCGTCGCTGATCGTCTTCTTCATCGTCTTCGGCTCGACCATCAGCACCTACGTGAACCAGGTCACCTACGCCAACCAGAACGGCCTCGCGACACCGCCGTACGTGCTCCCGTCCGGTGGAGTGGTGACCCTCTCCCTGATCGGCTGCGTCTTCGACGCCCTCTACTTCGGAGTGCTCGTCGCGGGTTGGGGGAGCACCCTCGGACAGCGAGCGGTCGGAGTGCGGGTGGTCCGCGTCGAGGACACCGCCAGCCATCTGCCGCTCGGGCGCGCCCTGGCCCGCTCCATCGTCTGGTGGGGTCCCGGCCTGCTCGCCTTCGTCTCGGGTGCCGGTGACATCGCGGACCTGGTGGTGTTCCTCGCCCTGCTCTGGGTGGCCTGGGACCCCCGGAAGCAGGGGTTGCACGACAAGCTGGGTCGGGCCCTGGTGGTGCGGCCAGGTCTTCCCGCGCTGGCGGCGTACGGCCAGCCGGCGTACCCGTATGCCGCGCTGGGCTACCCGACCGCGCCGACGCCGTACCCGACGGTGCCCCAATACCCGCCCCAGTCCCCATACCCGCCCCAGTCCCAATACCCGCCCCAGTCCCAATACCCGCCCCAGTACCCGCCCACGCCACCGGCGGCTCCGTAGCCGGCCACCCCGAGGAGCGGACGGCTGCCTGACCTGAGACCGGCCCAGCACCGCGATGAGCAGGCAGCCGCCCTCCGCCCTTCCCGGGGGGCGGGCGGGCCCCATTGCCCGGTCGATCGGACCGCCGATCGTCGCCCTCTGCTTGATGACCTACGCCCCTGACGTCGGAGGGGTCCCGACGGCTATCCTCCGGCCATGACCTTCATCGAATCGATCTCCGCCCAAGAGGTTCTCGACTCCCGGGGCAACCCGACCGTCGAGGTTCACGTCGAGCTGGCCAGCGGCTTCGAGGGCCAGGCCATCGTCCCGAGCGGTGCCAGCACCGGCATCCACGAGGCCGTCGAGCTGCGCGACGGTGACGCCTCGCGGTACGGGGGCAAGGGCGTCCTCCAGGCTGTCAACAATGTGGTCGAGCTGATCGCCCCCGAGGTGATCGGCATGGACGCCCTCGACCAGGGCGCGCTCGATGCTCGCCTCATCGAGCTGGACGGCACCGAGAACAAGGGCCGGCTGGGCGCCAACGCCATCCTCGGGGTGAGCCTGGCCAGCGCGCGGGCCGCCGCCGAGTCCACCGGCCTTCCCCTCTACCGCTACCTCGGCGGCGTCGGTGCCGTGACCCTCCCCGTGCCCCAGTTCAACTGCCTCAATGGCGGCGCCCACGCCCAGACCTCGGTGGACTTCCAGGAGTTCATGTTCATCCCGCTCGGGCTGCCGAGCTTCGCCGAGGCCCTCCGGGCCGGGAGCGAGTGCTTCCACGCGCTGCGCGCCGTCCTCAAGGCCAAGGGGCACAGCACCGGGCAGGGCGACGAGGGTGGCTTCGCCCCCTCCCTGAAGCACAACGAGGAGGCCGTCGAGGTGCTCGTCGAGGCCATCCTCAAGGCCGGCTACGTGCCCGGCAAGGACGTCGGGATCGGGCTCGACCCGGCCGTCTCCGGACTCTTCCACGACGGCCACTACGTCCTCAAGGGCGAGGGGCGGACGCTGGGGCCCGT
>PLXL01000245.1 GCA_003153215.1 Candidatus Dormiibacterota bacterium | reverse complement strand
GGCAAGAAGAGGGTGCACCAGTGAGTAGAGCAGCCCGTCAGGCCCTGGCGCTTCGCGCCGCACCCCCTCGAGACCTCCACCTGGAGAGGCGGGCCGACCTCCTCTGGATCGAGACCCAGTACCTCATTCCCGATCCCAACCAGCCGCGCACCGAGTTCGACGAGGCCACCCTGGAGGAGCTCGGCCGGAGCATCGCCGCCGACGGCGTGCTCGTCCCGCTGCGGGTCCGACCCGCGGACGGGGCGAACGGCGTGCACATGATCACGGACGGCGAGCGCCGCTTCCGGGCCGGCCAGCGGGTCGGCGTCGTCGAGTTCCCCTGCATGGTGGAGGGGGCCGATCCTGATCAGGCCTTCCTCGAGGCCTACTCGACCAGCCTGCACCGCGACGCGCTGAGCCCCGTCGACGCAGCGGTGGGCATGCAGCGCATCCGGGAAGCCTTCGGTCTCGCGAGCGATGACGAGATCGCGGAGAAGGTCAAGAAGAGCCTGGGATGGGTGCGCCAGATGAACGCGGTCCTCAGCCTCGACATGGAAACCCGGCGGGAGCTGCGCACGCGGGGGGAGCCGGTGGCGATCGCCGTGGGGCTGCGAGCCCAGGATCCTAAGGATCGCGCGGCCACCCTGGCAGCGATCACTGATGTCCCGAGCCGGGACGCCAAGGTCGAGTTCATCAGCCGGGTGAACGAGCAGCGCCGTGCTGGGGTGCCGATCGACGAGGCGATCGCGGCCGTTCGAGCCGCCGGTGCGGTATCTGCGGCTGTAGCTGCGTCGCCCTCGCGCCCCGCCCGGCCGGGGCGTTCAGTGGTCGGCCGACCGGCTCGGATCACGCTGCCCTTCGTCTGGCGCCGGGTCGGACCCGACTGGTGGGACGTCGACGTGCATCCGTCGGTGCTCGCCACCACCCGGCTCGCCGCCCAACGCTCCGCCTCCGTCAGCGAGTGGCGGGACGCCATCTGTGCGGACCTCACCGCCTTCCGGGACGCCAGCGCCGCGGCGCCGGATGGCGGGCAGGCCTGGGCTGGCGTCGTCGAGGCGTTGTCGGCCCTTCTGGAGACGGTCGGGGCGGAGGTCTCGTAGGGGCCTGCACCAGTCGTTGAGCCGAAGCTCTAAAGAGATCTAAGAGATCTAAAGGGTTCTAAAGGCCCTGGTGGTATGTTATCGCCGATGGCCAATCCCTTTAAGCCGACCTTCGGGGTTGCACCCCCGCTGCTCGTGGGTCGGGGCGAGCTGCTCGACCTGTTCGAGGAAGCTCTGGAGGAGGGGCCCGGGGCTCCGGCCCGGGCGACGATCTACACGGGGGCGCGTGGCACCGGGAAGACCGTCATGCTCACGGCCGTCGAGAAGCTGGCGCGGAACCGGGGTTGGCTAGTGATCTCCGAAACCGCGACCCCCGGGTTCCTGAGCCGCATCGTCTCGGAGCACCTGCCGGCCAAGTTGGCCGATCAGGACCCGGATGCTGTGAAGCGCCGGATGACGGGTGTCGCTGCCCCGCTCAATGTCGGAGGGGTGACCTGGGCGACGACCGAGCGGCACCAACCGGTGATGGGCCTGCGGAGCCAGCTGGACCTCCTCACTGATCTGCTTGCCGAGCACGGGACCGGTCTCTTGATAACGCTCGATGAGATCCACATTCAACCTCGCGATGAACTCCGGGAGCTGACGTCGACCATCCAACACGCATTCCGAGAGGAACGCGAGGTGGCGTTCGTGGGGGCCGGGCTGCCGTCGGCGCTGAGCGATGTGCTCAACGACGAGGTACTGACCTTCGTCAGACGGGCGGATCGACACCATTTAGGAGCGGTGACCCTCGGGGATGTCAAGCGAGCTTTGCGTGAGCCGATCGAGGTGAAGGGGAGGGCGATCGCCGAACCGGAACTCCAGAGCGCAGCCGAAGCCACGCACGGCTATCCCTTCCTCGTGCAGCTCATCGGCTATCACGTGTGGCGGCAACATCCCGCGCGTTTCGAGATCGAGCCGAGTGACGTCGACCGCGGCATCGAGGCGGCCCGACGTCGCATGGGCTCGCTGGTGCACGAACCTGCCCTTAAGGGCCTCTCCGCAGTTGACCGGACGTTCCTGCTGGCCATGGCCCGGGACGATGGCCCGTCGCGGATGGCTGACATCGCACAACGGATGGGAGTAGATGCCAATTACGCGAGCCAGTATCGGCTGAGGCTCATCGCCGCCGAGGTGATTGAGCAGGCTGAGTACGGCACCGTCGACTTCGCTCTGCCCTACCTGCGGGAGTACCTTCGAGACCATGCCGCGGCGCTGGTCGAAAGAGCGCCGCCCGTGGCGGGCGACTCGGGAAGCTGACGGGTCCGCATTCGGCGTCCGATTTTGGGGGCTAGGGACCACCTCGCGGGTCCCCACCTGGCCGAGCCCGCGAGCCAGGTTCGCGCTGCCGGAGCTGCCGTTCATGCTGCGTTTCCGCGCCAGAATACCGTCCGGTCGCTCCAGGTCCTCGCTTCGGCGAGGATGGGTGAGACCTTCCGACCCGCCTAGAGGTTGCCGTGGACCCGTTGATCGCCCTTGCGGTCTTCCCGATCACCTTCATCGCGGAACTGCCCGACAAGACCATGTTTGCCAGCCTGGTTATGGCGACTCGCGGGACCCCTCCAGGTCTGGCTCGGAGCCGCCGGCGCCTTTGTCGTTCACGTCGCCATCGCGACCACCATCGGGGTGGCGCTGTTCGATATCCTCCCGCGTCGTGCGCTCGACGGGGTCGTGGCGGACATGTTCCTGTTCGGCGCTGTCTATGCATGGCTGTTGGGTGCCAAGCAGGAAGGGGACCCGGCTCAGAAGGAAGCGTCGACGCACGGTGTGGTACTGACCGCTTTCATCGTGATCTTCATCGCCGAGTGGGTGACCTGACTCAGATCGTCACGGCGAATCTGGCAGCCCACTACCACTCGCCACTATCGGTGGCGCTCGGCGCCCTCTTGGCGCTCTGGTCTGTCGCCGGCATCGCTGTGGTCAGCGGGCAGACACTTCTGCGCTTCGTCAATATCGACGGTTCGGCGAATCACCGCGGGAGTGCTCGTCGTGCTGCCATCTACTCGACCTACCTGGCCGTGCGGTAACTCATGGCGGGGATGGTTGGCCGGACCACGGACGGCACAACTCTCAGCCGGAATTAACTGGGCGTCTCGGGCTGGGCAAGCCCCGCCCGGCCTGCCTCCTGGATAGAGCGGCCGGTCATCCCGCGATGGTGGGGGTCGGCAGGCCGAGCTTCTCTCTTGGGCTGCATCACTCCACGTAGGCTCAGCCGGCTGATGCTCCATCACCGGTCTCTGCCGTCGGATCCCCATCACCGCTCCAAGGCGAAGAGCGAGAGCCGGTCACGAGTACAAACGCGTGTATTCTGCGGACGTAGCAGCGAACCTACACCCATGGGCATAGATTACTTAGCCGGCTCAGGAGTCGCCTGTGTGAGCACTCTTGACCTCACGAGTCACTTCCACCCCACCTTGCCTGAACAGCCGTTGCACGCCGCCCGCTCGTCGGAGAGTCAGGCCGCTGCCTCCGACGCGATGAAGAGCGTCCACTGACGCATGGCCGGCGCAACCGTTGCCGTCGAGGGTCCCGCCCTGGGCCGGTGGCGAGGAGCGGTCACTGCGGCGTTTGGCCTGGGTGGGATCACCATCGCGGCCTGGGGCCCCCGACTCCCAGCTATCGAGAGTGACCTCGGCATCGGCACCGGCACCATCGGTCTGCTCCTCGCGGGGGTGACGATCGGCTCGATTGTTGGGCTTCTGGCTTCGACCCCGATCATCCATTGGTTTGGCAACCGACATAGCCTGGCCGGGGCACTCCTGGTCATCGCAGCGGCGCTGGCGATCATCGGTGTGGCCATATCGCTGAGGTCAGTTCCATTGCTCAGCGTTGCCTTTGTGGTCATAGGCGCCGGGATCGGCACGCTGGACGTGCTGATCAACGTGGAAGGAGCCGCGATCGAAGAAGCTGCCGCTCGCACCCTAATGCCTCTGATGCACGCAGCTTGGTCGATCGGTGTGGCGCTTGGCTCGGGGATTGGTGCCGCTTGTGCTGCGCTCGGGATCACACCGTCGATGCAGTTCGTCGGCGAGGCCATCGTCATCGGGGCGCTGGCGTTCGCCATCGCTCAGGCGATCCCTCGTGAGACCCACGCTCGCCGTATGGCGGCCACGGCAACGCGGTCCACGAAAATCCGCCAGTGGCTGCGCGGCTGGATGGACTGGCGTCTCCTGCTGATCGGTGTCGTCATGCTTGGTGTGGACCTCGCAGAGGGGTCGGCCAACAGCTGGCTCGTCCTCGCTGTCCACACCGACCACGGCCAGAGCGCCGCGGTCGCCGCGCTATTCCTCACAGCGTTCGCCGGTGGTGAAGCTCTCGCTCGGATCTTTGGCGGCTCGGTCGTCGATCGGCTCGGGCGGGTCAACACGATCAGGTGCACCACAGCGCTCGGAGTACTGGGCTTGGTTGCCTTCATCCTTGGCGGCAATGGATGGACCGTCCTCGTCGGCGTCCTGCTCTGGGCCGTGGGAGTCTCCATGGGTTTCCCCCTCGGCATGTCCGCTGCCGCAGAGAGTGGGCCGGACCCGCCTGCACGCGTGAGCGTCGTTGCCTCGGTCGGTTACTTCGGGAACGTTGTCGGTCCCCCGGTCATCGGAGCACTAGCCGCTTCCGCCGGTCTCCTCAACGCCCTGTGGCTCCTCGTCGCGCTCTTTCTCGCCGCGTTCCTTGTCGCCGGCTCACTTCGCCGCCCCGGAGTCCCTGCGCCATTAGCTGAAGGAGCCGGCTAGCTTTAGGGCCATCGGCCACACGCCGGATAGCAGGGTTCTGGTCTCCCCCCGAGGGTCAAGATCGGTGCGATTCTGACCCCTGCCCGCGTCATATCAGCAGGGGCCCCTGCTAGTCCGTCTGACAGTTCCACCCCGGCTCCTACAGCGGGAGATCCTGGCCGACGACCCACGACGGCGACAGCCGGGAAACCGAGATTCACCATCGCCGGACGAGGAGTAGACGTGGGTTGCCGTCGTCGAGGCGGTAGTGGCGCCTTTCGACCCTACAGCCCCAACATCCCCGCGGCGTTCTCCTCGAAGAGGGTGCCCCGGCGGATGTAGCGGCGGAGCGTGGTGAGCGACCGGTGGCGGGTCTGGCTGGCGATGGCCCGCTCGGTGGCGCCGGCCTGGGCTGCTGCGGTGGCGAACCCGGCCCGCAGCGAGTGGCCGGAGAGGTCGGGGATCTTGAGGCCAGCGAGGCGGGCGGCTCGGACGAGAATCCGGGCGACCGCGCGGTCGCTCATGCGCTCGGGGAGGAGGTGGTCGCGGCGATCCATGGCCCGGAACAGCGGGCCCGAGTCGATCTCGGCGAGGTGACGCCAGCGCTGGAGGGCGATCACCGGGTCAGTCTCCTGGTGGCCGCCCTTGGGGATGCCGATCTGCTGGCCCGCCGCCTCGGGATCGGTCTTGCTCCGGCGGATGCGCAGCAGCAGGCCGCCGTCGACCTCGCGGACGTCGGAGCAGTCGAGGGAGGCGATCTCGGCGCGCCGCAGGGCGCCGGCGAAGCCGAGGAGGAGGACGCAGTGGTCACGGAGGTTGCGGAGGCTCTCCTCCGGGGTGGCCGCCACCATCTCCCGGAGCTGAGCGACGCTAAGCGGCGCCGCCTCGGTGCGGGGAGCGACTCCGAGCTTTCGGCGGATGCCCCGCATGACCAGACGGACCTCGAGCTCCTGGGTGGGGGCCGGCCGGACACCGCCCGCCTCGTGGGCGAGGGTGATCGCCGCCAGCTGGAGCTGGATCCAGGAGCAGGTGAGAGGTACGGGCTTCCCCTTCACGAGATGGGTGGTCTCGGCGAGGTCGCTGACGTAGCGGGTGAGGGTGCGGGGGGTGGCAGGCAGGGCGCTGAGCTCGTGGACGGCGCACCACGACGTGAACTGTTCCCACGCCCGCTGGTACTTGGCCCGGGTGGATGCGGCGAGCGACGCCTCCAGATGGGCCTCGACCAGGACGTCGAGGGCCTCGAGCCTGGCGGGGACGGCCTCGCGAGGGGCCGAGTCCGGCGCGATCACTCCATTCGCGGCGTTTTCCACGGTGTGAGGCGGCGCGAAGTTCTCATGCGAACAACGCGCGTAGTTATCAGTGCCCGGGGCTCAGAGTCAGCCCCCTGAGGCCGGCGCCAGGATCAGCCGGATGGCGGCCGTGGCCGGCCCAAGAGGAGGCAGGCCATGCGTGGGAAGCAGCGTCACGGAGGACCGTATGTCAGCGAGGAGCTGCGCGACGGCGCGGTGAGCCGCCTCCTCGCCCTGCGCGAGGGCGGCGACTTCCGCTCCGACCAGGTGGCGCTGGTCGCCGAGCAGCTCGGGGTAGCGGTGCGGACGGTGTGGGGCTGGCTGAAGGTTGCTCGCACCGAGGGGAGGAATGTGCGGAAGCGGCGAGCGCGGCTGGAGGTGACTGAGGCGGACGTGATCGACCTCGCGTATCACCGGGGCAACGTGGCGGCTTTCCACCGAGCCCGGGGGGAGGCGGGTCCGACGCCGGGGATCGATGCTTGGCGTCAGGCATTCCGGAGGAGGCTTTCCCCCGGGCAGCGAGCGGGCCTGGTTCACGGGGAGCGGGTGCGGCGCGATTACGACACGTACCTGACCCGGACCCCCCAATTCCGCAATGAGCAGTGGGAGGCGGACCACACACAGCTGGCCATCGCGGTGGGTCTGCCCGACGGTCGAGTGGTCAAGCCGTGGGCGACCCTCTTCCTCGACTGCTTCTCCCGCGCGATCGCCGGATACGCCATCACCGTGACACCGAGCCGGGAGAGCATTCTCGCCGCCCTGCGGTCGGCGATCATGGTCGAGCCCCCATACGGCCCGATCGGGGGAGTGCCACTCGCGATCCGGTTCGACCGCGGGCGCGACTTCCTGGCCGAGGCGATCAGGGTTGCCGCGGGAGCCCTGGTCATCGACATCCGCCCGGTGGCCGCGTACACACCCCACCTGAAGGGGGCGATCGAGCGGGCCAACGGCTCGATCGAGACGCTGCTGCTCGGCGAGCTGCCGGGCTTTCTCCACGGTGCCCGGGATCGGGCGGGGAAGCTGATCGGCGCGGGTGACCCGCTGCTCTCGCTGGAGGCTTTCGTCAAGCTGTTCGACGAGTTCATCCGCTGGTACCACGCCGAGCGTCCGCACCAGAGCCTGGATGGGCGGACACCGCTGCAGGTGTGGAACGCTGACCCCACGCCTCTCTCCACCATCGAGCCGCAGCGGCTGCGCCACCTGATGCTGGCTGGGGTCAAGCGCACCGTGACCAAGAAGGGGGTGCGACTCGGCGGTCGGCGATACAACGGCCCCGAGCTCTGCGGGCACGTGGGCGACGAGGTGGAGGTGCGCCACATGCCCCACCATGAGCAGGAGGTGGAGGTCTTCCTCCTGGACGGTCACCACCTGGGGACCGCGTATCTGGTCGAGCAGATGACCCCGGCCGAGAGGAGGCGATTCCTTGACGGTCGGGCCGAGGGAGAGCGCTGGCTGTCTCGCGTGCTTCGGTCGGGAGAGAAACGGCGACGCACCGTCTATGCGGCCATGACCGCGCCCGGCCCTGCAGTGGTGGTCTCCGCTCTGACCGAGGAGGTGACCGCGTCGCAGAGCGCGGCTCAGTCCGACGCCGTACAGCGCCAGCTGGCGAGCCGCAGCCTGGCCAGGCCTCCGGCGGTTCCAGCGCGGATGACCCGGCCGCGGGTCATCAGAGGGGGTGCAGCATGAGCGGGCACTTCCTGAACCTGAAGGAGGCAGCGATCGTTGCCACCGAGCAGCTCCTTGACGCCCAGGCCATGATCAGCGAGGCGGTGGAGGCGCAGGCGATGGTGGCGATCCACGGCGCTGCCGGGACGGGCAAGAGCTTCGCCGTCGAGCAGGCTCTGATCGACCTCCCGGCCCGCAGCTGGGTCTGGATGGACTTCCGCTGCCGTCCAACGCTTCGTGACGTGCGTCACGCCCTGCATCGCGCGACCGGGCTCGGCTCCATCTTGGCGGCCGATGCCTTCGGCGTCGACATGGCGCTCAAGGCCGCGCTCGCGGACCGTCCCCGTCTGGTCGTCATCGATGAGGCGCAGTGGCTGAACCGCGAGTGCTTCGAATATCTCCGCCACCTTCATGACGACCTCGACACCCAGTTCAGCCTGCTGTTCGTCGGCGGTGCCGGCTGCTACGAGGTGCTGCGCCGCGAGCCCATGCTGGATTCCCGCCTCTACGCCCACATCCGCTTCGAGCCGCTCAGCCTGGACCAGGTGCTCACCGTCATCCCCGTGTACCACTCGATCTACGGCGGCGTCAGCGACGACGTGGTGGCCCAGATCGATCGCCGCTGCGCCCACGGCAACTTCCGGAACTGGGCGAAGTTCACCCACCACGCCGCCCGCTTCTGCGCCGAGTCGGGGCGGGAGGTGATCGACGACGAGGTGATCCGCAACGTGTACCGCGGCCTCGGGGGAGGGGTGAGCGGTGGCCAGTAGCGGGGCGGAGGGGGAGCGGCTGCCG
The DNA here is from genome assembly GCA_003153215.1 of Candidatus Dormiibacterota bacterium. GTDB lineage: Bacteria > Chloroflexota > Dormibacteria > Aeolococcales > Aeolococcaceae > Changshengia. Next base: position 13,342 of record PLXL01000245.1, on the reverse strand, counting down.
CAGCAGGTGGAGATCCTCCACGACCCCGCCGACGACCGGAGGCTCCACGACGCCATCCGACACCGGTGCCGCAGGCGCCGCGACCAGCTGGCGCTGGCCCTGCCCCCCGAGGATCGCGTGGACGGACACCCTCTTCCAGGCTGGGTTCTGCTCGCCGTCTACCAGGCGCTGGAAGAGCCGCCAAGGCCCAGCCGCGCTGAGCTCTCGCACCGCCGCTATCACCCCACCCAGCTGCCGCTCTTCACCAGCCCAGAGGTTGGGGGCACGAGCAGGGATGTGCCGCACCAGCTGGCGCTCCTTCCCGAGCTGGAGCTGGCCGAGCGGATCGCCCGCAGCCAGGCATTGGCCCGGGACCTGTGGCTCGAGGAAGTCAGCGCCATGCTGGTAGAGCGGGGCGTCCGCGACCTCTACGTACTCCAGGCTGGGCAGCTCAGTGCCGGGACCTGGGAGTGGTTCTGCAGGTTGGCGCGCTCCGCCTCGATCTCTCTGCACCTGGTGGTCGGTGGTCGCCCGCCGCGAGCTCCCCAGAGGCGGGCGCTTGCCGAGTGCCGGGTTCGGGAGACCACCGCGACGCTCCGGCGCCGTCACCCCTGGTGGGCCATGCCCGGCTTTCGCTCCCGGCGCCAATCCCAGGACGTGCCGCAGCGAATGACGCTCCCCCGACGGTCGCTCCGAGCGCCGCGAGGGTACGATCGCGCGATCCCCGCACCCAAGTCCCTCGCACGCGCATTGCACCCACGGCCCGCCCCAGCGCCCCTCGACGGGCTCGGGGCTCGGACCCCGCAGACTGAGGTGTGTCCCGCGCTGTCGGAGCTGGCGCCCAAGGAGATCTGGGAGCGGTTCCGCACCGCCGCCCAGGCCCTCGTTGATGGCAACGCGGAGCGATCGTTCCTCTCCATCCTCCCTCCGCCGGAGCCGAGCCCCGAGGAGATGGCGGCACGCCGGGAACGCACCCAGGCGGCGTTCGCGAACCTGGTCGCCCGGATGGGGGACCGGGTGCAGGAGTTCTTCCCCATGCCGCCGCCCGGCGGCCGGCCTGCGGGCGATGAGGGGCATGAGGAGGATCAGGAGAGGTAGCGCTCGACCAGGTAGCTCGGGTGGGTGTCCAGGGCCTTGCGGCGGCGGTCGTAGTCGGCGGTGGTGCGGGGGTCGGCGTGGGCCGCTGCCCGCTGCATGTCCCGAAGACTTGCCCCGGCGTCGAGGCCGAGGGTGATGAAGCTGTGGCGGAGCTCGTGGGGGTTGAGCGGGGGTTCGCCGCTGGCGGTGATACCAACCACCCGGCCGAGCCGGTGCGTGATCCGGGCCACCCCGTGGCGGGAGAGCGGATCTCCCTCCGGGTCGGCGATGAGGGGAGCCTCGGGGTCGGCATGCCCCGGCTGCTGGAGCAGGCGATCGAGAGCGTGGCGGGTCCCCGGGGAGAGCGCCTCGACGCTGACCCTGCCGCCCTTGCGCCGCACCCTGATGGTGCGGTGGCCGCGCTCATCGCCCACGTCACCGATGGTGAGCTGGGCCACCTCGGAGGCGCGCAGGCCGTTGAGGAGGAGGAGGCGGATGAGCAGCTCGTCCCGGGGCCCGGCGTCCTCCGCCGCCTCGAGGAGAAGCGCTGCCTCCTCGCGGCCGATCCCGCTCTTCGCCGAGGTGCCGACCGGAGGCCGCTTGACCCGGAGGGTTGGGACCTTGCCGATGACGCCGGCGTCGACGGCCTCGAGGTAGAAGCCCTGGACCGCGGCGAGGCGGCGCCGGAGGGTCCGGGGCATGATCCCCTCCGCCTGCATCGAGAGCACCCAGAGCTCGACCGTGGTGCGATCGACCTGGAGGAGCTCCACCTCGCGTCCCTTGCACCACTTGCTGAAGGCCACCACATCGCGGCAGTACTCGGAGGCGGTGGCGGCCCGGTGGTGGAGCAGGAACCTGCCCAGGATGCGCAGCTCCGCCGCGGCCTCGGGGGCCGTAGCCGCTTCGGCGGCGAGATGGAGGATCTCGGGAACGGAATCCGGGAGGGCGGCGAGCGGGAGGGCGATGCTGGCCACCGCCGCGGCCCTGGGCGGCGATCCGCGCTCCCCCTCGGGGGGGTGTGGGTATTCGGCGAGGGCCATCGTGGCCGGATGGTAGCGCAAAACCGGGATTTTGCGCTAGCACACTGGACTTTGCATCTGATGCACAATTGAAACCCGGCCGATGATCACCTCCTCCCCGCGAGATCACCCCCACCGTCCGTCCCGCCCCGATCCCGGGGTCCTCGGCCGCACCCTGAAGCAGCGCCGGAAGGCGGTGGGCCTCACTCTCACCCAGCTCGCGGAACAGGTCCAGGTCTCGGCGGCCCAGCTGTCCCGCATCGAGACCGGCCGCTCGACCCCCCGCTACCGGACGCTCACCCGGCTCCACGAGGCGCTTGGCCTCGACTCCGGTGAGCACCTCGTCCCTCTGCCGCGCCCCACCCCGGAGGACGGGCTCGTCTCCCGACTGGGGGCGCTCCTCGCCGTCCGCCGCGCCCTCCCCCTCGGCGAAGCGAGCCTCCTCCTCGAGGCGTCGATCACCGGCATCTCCGCTGCCGTCTCGGAGCTCTCTGATCGCCTGGCCCCTTTGGGGATGCGGGTGGTCGAGGACTCCGAGACCGTGGCCCTCCTGCCCCACCGGACTCTCACCCTCCTCGCCGATCGTGCTGTCGAGGCGGAACGCATGCCCCGGCTCACCCACCGCCACATCGAGATCCTCTCCATCGTGGTCTTTGCTCGCCAGGCAACCCGGCGCCGCATCGACGAGGTCCGGGGCGTCGACTCCGCCGAGACCGTCTCCCAGCTGGTGGAGTGGGGGCTGCTGCGCCGAACGGGCCGCGACCTCACGGACAGCCGCGCTCACCTCTACCATGCCACCGCCAAGCTCCTGGAGGTGACGGGCGCCACCTCCCTAGACGAGCTGCGGGCTCAGCTGCTCGGGATGGTCGACGGCGATGTGCGCGCCCTCGACCACCCCGCTACCTCCGCGTCCGCAGAGCCGCGAGGTCCTTCGGAGTGCGTGGCCACGTAGCGAATTCGCAGCGCTCCGACCGCGTGGTCCCTCAACGGTTGCCTGCGTGAGTCGTTACAATGCCGGGCCGTTGAGAGGGATGGGGATGCCCTCGCCGCTGGGTGCCGCTGTGGCCATGCGGAGGGCGCTTCAGCGAGGGGCGAGATGACCACGAAGGTACGATCCCAGAACTCCCGAGAGGCCGATAGCCGTCACGACCCCAGGAGCCCCCGAGTCGCGGAGGCCAGAAGGGTTCCTGGTTTCGGAGCCGACATCACGAGCGTCACCATGCCACGCCGTCGCCGCCCCTGGGCACTGGGCGTGGGGGTGCTGGCGGTCCTCGCCGCGTCGGTGCTGGGAGGAACGGCTCGAAGCGCCACCATTGCGCCCGGTGCCCTGGCGCCGACGGGCGCCGCCACCGGCCAGCAGGCGTACGAGGCGGCGGTGGCCGCGAGCAACCCGACTGGCTACTGGCCGCTCAACGACACCTCGGGGACCACGGCGGTCGCGGACATCGGCGGCTACGACGGCACGATCCAGGGAGGCGTGACCCTGGGCGTCCCCGGCCCGATTCAGGGGGCGACCGCGATGAGCTTCGACGGGGGCGACGGCAGCGGCGTCGAACTCGACAATGCCGCCACGGCCCTCGCGGTCAACTATCCCACGGTCGAGATGTGGATCCAGACCGCGGGGAGCATCCCCACCGTTCAGTACCTGTTCCGCTGGCGGAACTATGGCTACGAGCTCTATGTCGAGGATGGCCTCGTCGGGCTCACCGGCTATGTGCCGGATGGTTCATCCGCGTGGGTGGTTGACGGCCAGGGCACGATCACCGATGGCGGCTGGCACTACGTGGTGGCCACGACCAGCCCGACGGCGAGCACCGTGTACATCGACGGGAAGGAGGCGGCCAGCGGGCCCGGGATTCCTGGAACGGACTTCCCTTACGGTTTCCAGGCCGCCATCGCGAAGGACGGCGACGCCAACAACGGGCAGAACCCGAGCTTCGCCGGGCAGATCGCGGACGTGGCTGTGTATGGCTCTCCCCTGAGCGCAGCGGAGGTCGCTGCCCACTACGCGGCCGCGGGGCACGCGGTCGGATCCGGCCCGAGCCGCAAAGAAGGGGGCGGAGGCAAGAACCCCTCGGAGAAGCCGACCACACCCTGTGCAGGAGATCCGGTCAACTGCAGCAGCGGTGAGCTGTTTGAGACGCACGACGACCTGTCGGTCCCGGGGCGGGGGATCCCGCTGGACTTCACCCGCTCCTACACGTCGGGGTTCGCCTCGGACGATGGTCCGCTGGGCTACGGCTGGACGGACAGCTACGACATGAACCAGACCACCGACAGCTCTGGGGACGTCACCGTCAACCAGGAGGATGGCTCGACGGTGACCTTCAGCCCGAATGGATCGGGAGAGTTCACCGCGCCCTCGTGGGTGCTTGCGACGCTCACCCAGAACCCGAGTGGCGAGTATATCTTCACCCGAGATCAGACTCAGGACACGTATGTGTTCTCGTCGGCGGGCCAGCTCCTCTCCGAGTCCGATCTGAACGGGTACACGACCACGCTGACGTACAACGGGAGCGGGCAACTGGGAGCGGTCATCGACCCCGAAGGGCGGAGCCTGACCTTCGCGTACAACTCCGCCGGTGAGATCGCGAGCGTCACCGATCCTGCGGGAAGAGTGGAGAGCTTCGGCTACGACAGCAATGGCAACCTGGTGACGGTGACGAACCCGGCGGGGGGGACCTGGACCTACACCTACGATCCCAACCATCTTCTCCTGACCCTCACCGACCCCAATGGGGGAACGACCACCAACACGTACAACTCCTCGGGCCAGGTGGTCGAGCAGGTCGACCCGATGGGGCGGACGACCACCTGGGCGTACGCCGGTGACAACACATCGGCGGCGGGCGGGACCACGACCATGACCAGCCCGAACGGCAACGTCACCGTCTTTGACTACCAGAACCTGGAGCTGCAGTCGGAGACGCAGGGCGCCGGGACGGCCCAGGCGGCGACCACCACCTACGCGTACGACCCGGTCACCCTGGGGCTCACCGCGGTGACCGACCCGGACGGCGGCATCACCACCTCGACCTACGACGCCCAGGGGAGCCTGCTCACCCAGACCGACCCGCTGGGGCGGACCACCACGTACACGTACAACGCGCTCAACGACGTGACGTCGGTGACCGACCCCTCGGGGGTCACCACCACCTACACGTATGACGCGAGCGGCAACCTGCTCAGCACCTCCCGGCCGCTCACCTCGACCGGCCAAGCGGCGACGGTCACCCTCACCTACCGGAACAGCGGGCATCCCGGGGACGTCACCGCCATCACCGATGCCGACGGCAACACCTGGACGATGGCGTACGACGCTGATGGCGACCAGGTCCGGGTGACCGATCCGGACGGGGATACCACCACCTCCACCTACAGCTCGATCGGGGAGCTGCTCAGCCAGGTGAGCCCGGACGGCAGCGTCGCCGGGGCCAACCCGGCCAGCTTCACGACCACGTACGCGTACAACCCGCTGGGGGAGCTGACCTCGACCACGAATCCGCTGGGGGCCACAACCACGACCGCCTACGACGCGGATGGCAACGTGGTCAAGACAGTTGACGCCGACGGCAACGTGACCACCAACAGCTATGACCTGGACAACGAGCTGACCGCGACCACCGAGCCCAACGGCACCGTGGAGAAGACCGGGTACGACCAGGACGGCAACGTGGTGAGCCAGGCCGACGGAGCCGGGGACGTGACCACCTACACCTACAACGCCCTGGACCGGGTGGCCTCGACCACCGACCCGCTGGGTCACACCACGACCTACAGCTATGACCCGGACGGGAATCTGCTCACCGAGGTCGACTCGTCTGGCCAGACCACCACCAACGGCTACGACGCGGACAACGAGCTGACCTCGATCCACTACTCGGACACGACCCCATCGGTCGGGTACAGCTACGACTCGCTGGGACAGCGGACCCAGATGGTGGACGGCACCGGGACGACGGCGTACAGCTACGACTCGCTGGGGCGGCTGACCCAGGTGACCGACGGGGCGGGGTCCACGGTCGGGTACGGGTACGACCTGGCCGGTAACCTCACCTCCCTCACCTATCCCAACGGCAAGGCGGTGGCCCAGGCCTATAACCAGGCGGAGGAGCTCACCTCGGTCACCGACTGGCTGGGCAACAAGATCAGCTTCAACTACGACCCGGATGGCAACCTGGTCACGGAGGCCGACCCGAGCGGGGTCAAGCAGAGCTCCACCTACAACGACGCCAGCCAGCTGACCTCGATCAGCGACACCCTGGGCTCGACCTCGCTGGCCAGCTTCAGCTATGGGCGGGACCCGCTCGGCCAGCAGACCTCGGCGACCACCACCGGGGCGGTCAGCGGCTCGGAGAAGTACTCGTACACGTCCCTCAACCAGCTGGCTTCGGCCAACAGCCAGGCGTACGCGTACAACGCGGCCGGCGACCTGGTCACGACCCCGACCCAATCGCTCAGCTACAACGGCGGTGACGAGCTGACGAAGGTGACCGCAGGCACCGGGACGACCAGCCTCAGCTATGACGCGAACGGCGATCGGACCTCGGAGACCGGCCCTGGCACTGCTGCCCAGAGCTGCGCCCTCTGCCTGCTCGACCCCAGCGCCAGCGGAGCTCTGACCCTCTCCGGCGCGGCCACGGTGAATGCGGCCGGGATCGTCACTGTCGACTCCTCGTCCACCCAGGCGATCGAGCTGTCGGGCAGCGCCAAGGTCACCGGCACCCAGGTGCTGGTCGCGGGAGGTGTGACCAAGAGCGGAACCGCGTCGACCAGCCCGACCGCGGTGACCGGGGCGGCGATCGCCCCCGACCCCCTGGCGACCCTGCCCGCTCCAGCGCTGAGCGGCACCGCCACGGCCCTGACCATCTCCGGCTCCAAGAGCCAGACGGCGAGCCCCGGCATCTACTCCACGATCACGGTGTCGGGCAACGGCACGCTGACCCTGAACCCGGGGACCTACGTGGTCACGGGCGGGGTGACCGTGAGCGGCTCCGGGAGCATCACCGGATCCGGGGTCACCCTCTACCTGGCCTGCTCGAGCTACCCGACCCCCTGCGCCGCGGGGAAGGACGGAGCCGCCCTCTCGGTCACCGGCAGCGGCATCGTCCACCTGACCGGCGGAGCCCTGGGGTCGGGCAAGGGGGTCGCTGTCTTCGCCGACCGCGGCAACGCCGCCACCCTCACCGTCTCGGGCAGCGGTGCGCTGACCATCACCGGCTCCCTCTACGCCGCCTCGGGGACCCTCAGCCTGAGCGGGAGCACCCCGGTCAAGGTGACCGACGGGGTGGTGGTCGTGGACCGGGCCCAGGTCACCGGCAGCGCGGCGTTGTCGGTGGCCGTAGACTCGTCGGCAGTGGCAGCGGAGACGTACACGTATGACGCGGCCCAGCGGCTGATCGGACTCCAGAGCCCGACCACGACCGCCTCCTACAGCTACGACGGCGACGGCCTGCGTATGAGCGAGACGGTGGACGGGGTGACCAGCCAGTTCACCTGGAACCAGAGCGGGAGCCTGCCGCTGCTGCTCTCCGATGGGACCAACGACTACGTCTACGGGCCCGGCGGCTTGCCGATCGAGCAGATCACCGGCGCCACTGCGGTCGACCTCCATCAGGACGGTCAGGGGAGCACCCGGCTACTGACCAGCTCCACGGGAGCGGTGGTGGGAACGTACTCCTACGACCCCTACGGCAACGTCACCAGCCACACCGGGGTCAGCACTCCGCTTCAGTACGACGGGCAGTACACAGATGTGGCCACCGGGCTGCAATATCTGGAGAGCCGCTATTACGATCCCGCCACCGCCCAGTTCCTCACCGTGGACCCAGCCGTTGCCGCTACCGGTTCACCTTACGGCTACGCGTTCGGAAGTCCTTTGAATGTCGGCGATCCAACGGGTCTGGACCCCAGTTGCACTATATGGCCATCTGGAGACTGGTGCGCTGCCGACGGCGCCGAAGCGCTCGCCGGCGCCGCGCAGCAATCGGTGGCCGGGTGGTCAGAACTCTTGAGCGGAAAGGATGACCTCCGGCACCCCGACTACGTGGTCTTGACAGGCTCCGTCGGTGTCGGCGGTATTACTGACAGTGTCACGGCCGTGCTCAATCTCGACAACGGGAACCTCTACTTGGGTGGAGGAGGTGGGATCGGGTATTCACCTTCGCTTGTCTCATTTAGCATCGCTGGCATGGGATGGGTCGGTCCGCCCGGTTCCGGCAACTCTCCATCCGCTTCGACGGTCGATGCCTTCATCTCCGGCTACACGACGGAAGTCGACATCGCGGCAGGCGGCGCGGCTATTGACCAGATCTACAGCCCCAGCACCGGATTGGTCGGATTCTCCTTTGGACTTGGGGCTCCGGGCATCTCCTGGCAGCTGACCTACCAGGATCTGATAGCCACGATCCCCGGGATCAATGGGTACGCCACCCCTGCTGGGCTAACGAGTGAGGTGGAAGGTGCCATTCAGAAGTGTGCCTAGGGCTTCCGCTCCCCACCTCGCACGGCGAACTCTGCCCTGCCCTAGGAAGTCCTCGTTATGCGCGTGTCCGGTGAGCGATGCATTGGAAACCGCGTCATGCGATTACACGAAGTCTCGGATGCGCGCGCCGCGGCCAGCCTTGAGCCTTCCAGTGGGGAGCTTCGGAACATGCCCGCCGCCTACATAGCTGTCGCACTGGTCGCCTCTGTGACGGTGATCGCCGGGCTGGCTGTAGCGGGGAATTGGAGGGGTTACACCACCCGGTTCGCCGCGAGAGACCGTGCCAGATGGCTCAGGCATTGGTGGCGGGCCGGCGCATATCCGACACCCGTGGGGGTCCGACTTGGTGGCGTGGCGCTCAGCTCATTCGGCGTCGGAATTCTGGGATTGGCCCTCCAGCGCCTCGGTGCGGTGGAGGCTGGAGAGTGGATGGGGCTTGTTGGGGTCGCCTCATTCGCGGTCTCCGGGATAGCGGGCGGTTACGTCATCCCCACGATCGCCATGCGGAGGGATGGCGTGAAGCGGTTCCGGCGGCGTGGGCCCAGAAACATGTGAGGTACGACGTGCAGGAGCGTGCGAGGTTTCGAGCCGCGACCTAAGCTGAGTCTCGAGGCACACACTGGTTACGAACCGATTACCCACGGCGATCCCGCGCCCGTGTGAAGTTACTGATAACTTCGCGCGTAACTCAACTGATAACTTCGCGACGGGTCACATCCACGGTGAAATCAGCTTAACACCGTTGCCCGACCTAGTGTCCGGAAAGCTTCTCTTTCCGGACATATGTGAGGGCATAATATACCTGTTCACAAGTCGCCACACCCCTGCTGGCGGACAAGGGCGGAACCCGCTACGATCCGTATTCGTGGATCGAACGGCCGTTCCGTCGGAGCAGGACCGCGACGCCGAGGTTGAACTCAGTGGCGTTGCCCTCGAGATCCGGCAGCGCCGCAAGCTCCTCGGCCTGAGCCAGGTGCAGCTCGCCGAGGTGAGCCACGTGTCCCGGACGGTGATCAACAAGGTGGAGCAGGGCGCCCGGGTGCCATCCATCCGCACCTACGCGCGGCTGCGAGCCTCCCTGGGCCTGGAGGCGCCGCCGGCAGCACTCATCCCCGCGCCGGTCCCCACCCGCCTGGACGGCGACCTGGTCGCGGCACTCTCCGCGGGGCTCCTGATGACGCGGGAGGTCAGCCTGGGGGAGCTCGCGTCGGCGCTCGATCTCGCCATCCCCGCGGTGCGGGAGAACCTCGATCGGGTCGCAGAGCGGCTGCACCGGGTCGGCTTCTCGCTGACCGAGGACGGCGGGACAGTGCGGCTCTGGCCCCTTGCGGGCGCGCCGAGCGAAGTGGTCAAGGCCCTCACCGTCACCGAGGAGGACGCGCAGCCGTCCCCCGAGCAGGTCCAGATCCTCGGTCTGGTTGCCTATTTTGGCCAGATGACCCGGGCACTGATCGAGCACTTCCGCCAGGAGGACTCCGCCTCCCTTCTCGACCGGATGGTGAAGCGTGGTCTTCTCGCCAAAGCGCGCTTCGACCGTGGGGTGGGCAGCCCCAACATCTACCGGGTGACCGCGAAGGCGCTTCGGGCAGCTGGATATCCCACCGTGGAGGCGATGCGGGCGGTGATACAAGCCAATCTCAGCGCGGCCGAGCAGACGTCGCTTGCCAGAGAGCGCGAGAAGTAAGTGGGGGCGCTCGTCCGTCGCATTCCGGGAGGTGCCAGGTGCCACTTGCGCTACTGAACGAGGCCACCTTCGAGGGGGCTCCGGCCCTGTACGACGCCGACGCTCTACTCATCGACGCCTCATTCGACACCATCCACAACCTCCACCTCTCGGAGGCGTGCGGTCACGTCATGCGAGTAGAGCCGGTGCCGGGGCTGGAGGGATTCCTCCTCCGGAAGACGAGGCCTCGAGCTGACGAGTTTGAGTTGTTTGTCCGTAGTGGGCGGCCTGCCGCGATCATTCTGAGCCGCCGAGTATTCATCGCAGGCGATGACCTCGCTTTCGACAGCTGGGCTTGGTGGGCAGAGAAGATCGCGGGTCCGTGGATCTACGGCGCATACCCAGCGGCGGTCGACTCCACGGTGACTGCGATCGGAGGCACGCAACCGATGGCTGGTGCCTTCCGGAGGGGAGAGCCCGCGAAGGTCGTGATCCGGTGGGATCCTGAACCCCGGGAGCGGGTCTGGTCGGTCGTCGCCGCAACCGCCGCAGGCGAACCTGTCTGTGTCGTACTCAACGACCACCCAAACGTCGCGCTGCTCGCCGCGCTTCCCGAAGGCGGTGTCCCTGCGCTGCTGTCCGCGCTATCGGGTTGGGCAGTCACATCTACCGCCTCCATCTGGGAGTCACCGCAGCGGCAGGCAGCGATCGCGGCACGTCGCATGGCCGAGGAGGAACTGCTCGCCAAACGCGAGGAGGAGGTGCAAGCGGCGGAGGCAGATCGCCGGCTCCTCGAGAGTCCGGACGTGGCGCGCACTGTCACACATTACCGCGCAGCCGCATTAGCGCTTCCGAACACGGCTGAGGTGGCCTCCAACCTGTTCAACCTCTTCGAGATAGCTGAACAGCTGCTCGGGGTCGGGAAGGGGAAGCTGCACACGATCCTGCGCATTTCGGCAAACCGGGAAAACCAGGTCCGAAAGGCTGCCAACTACCCACCCTACAACGCGCGTCACGCCAGCGTCATCGACGAGACCCCCGCCACCACTCCTGAGGACCTCTTCAAAGACGGACGAGCCATCTTCGAGGGCCTTCTCGACCGTCTCGCCAAGAACCCGTTGCGGTGACGTCACGACCGTTCCGCAACGGCCAACCACGCCACGGAGATGCGACGTGGCGTCTTTCTCGGTGCAGGTGCCGGCCAGGTGGGCGGCGAGGGGCTCGCCTCCGGTTACAGCGGCGCAACGCCATCTCGGCCTCTTCAGGAAGGCGTCAGCCGACTTCTGATTGTTCAGCCTCCCCAACCGCGGGCGTCGGAGTTGGGCCGAGAAGTGAATCCTTCGTGGCGGCGGGGTCAAAACCAGCTGCCGCGCGCTCCAGTCGATGCTGCGCCAGGTATGAGAGGCTGACGAACGGGATGAGCAGAGAAGCTAGGAGGACGATTGCCATCGGCGCGGAGAGGGCATAGAGGATGGCGACCGGCGACCAGCCGTGCACCCAGTGGACGGCGGCTAGCGGGGGTCCAACAAGCACACCACCGAGGTCCGAGCAGGGCAAGTACGATTGCACGCGCGGACAGTTGCCACAGCATCTGGAGAATGGTCGCTGGGATCACAGCTGGGACTAGGGCGGCGAAGAAACCATTAGCGGTCTTCACGGTGTCAGCGCTTGCGAGGTCGTCGCCCAGAGGAATCTTGCGGGCACCCAGCGCACTGAGAAGGGCTCGGAAGAGCCCGGGCGTTCGCAAGGTCGAGTAATCGGCGGATGCCATCACGGACGCGTACGCCGGCATCGCGAGCAACCAGGCAGCGCTGAATGTGAACATGGCCGAGAAGAAGATGGTGGCTGATCTTGTTGATCACCTGTCGGAGCAGGTGGCCAGACTTCATGTAGTTGTAAGCGTCCTCGAAGACCGCCCGCACCACCTCCTGACGCCGCTCCTGGGGGCCTGCAGGAACGAGGTTCTTCAACGACGGGAACAGGTCGCTGTTGATGAAGGCTAGGAGACCATCGCCGGTCAGCCCCTCGGCGTCGCCAGCCCATGCTCCCCACCGAGCGATTCCGACTTCGCTGTGCTTCCGGTGCCGCTTCCCCCCTTGGCTGAACAGCGCCGGATTGTCGCTAAGGTCGACGAGATGATGAGAGCGTGCGACCGGCTTGAAAGGGCACGGGCGACGCGCGATGAGAGGAGGGATATGTTACGAGTCGCCTCGCTCGCCCGGCTTCGAGGCGGCGTAGGAGAGGAGGATGCAGGGGGAAAGAAGCCGCTCGACCCTGCCCGGTTCTACCTAAACTCTTTTGGCCGAATGTTTTCAAGGCCAGAGCACGTTGTTGACTTGCGGAAGGCGATTCTCGATCTGGCAGTCCAGGGCGGACTTGGTGCGATGTCACTCCATGATCCTCCTGCGCACTCAAGCCCGGCCAAGGGTGGCGACTCGGCAGAAGCGCGAACGAGTCGCGGACCGGGAAGCACTGGGCACGTACCAAGTGGCTGGGCCCGTGTAGCGCTGAGAGACGTCCTCACGACTCTCCGGACAGGGCCGTTTGGCAGTTCGCTTCACCAGTCGGACTACCGGGAGGGAGGTACACCAGTCGTTAATCCGACGTCCCTGGTCGTGGGCCGTATCGTGCCGTTGTCCAAGATGGCCGTGGACGCGAAGACGCTGGACCGACTGGCTTCGTTCAGGCTGCGGGAGGGCGATATCGTTCTCGGCCGCCGAGGGGAGATGGGTCGATGTGCGGTTGTTACCGCCCGCGAAGCGGGTTGGCTATGTGGAACTGGTAGCCTCGTGCTTAGGTTCTCTGCGTCACGGGTGTTTCCTCGGTATATGGCGCTTTTGATTGGCCCCCGGCGGTGCGCGAGGCCTTGGGCGGGAGCGCAGTCGGTGCGACGATGCAGAATCTGAACCAATCCATATTGCTGAACCTTTCGGTGGCGCTACCGCCGGTTGCTGAGCAGCGTCGCATCGTGGCTAAGATTGGCGAGCTGATGGAGATGTGCGATGAGTTTGAGGCGGCGCTCAACGCTACAGAAACCCAACGTGTCCGCTTGCTGCGGGTGCTTGTAGGTGGTCACGAAAAGTGCACAGAGATGGGCACGAAAAGTGCACAGGTCTCGGG
>PLXL01000114.1 GCA_003153215.1 Candidatus Dormiibacterota bacterium | reverse complement strand
GGGGTTGCGGTATCGGTTGTCACCGTCCCAGCCTACGGAAATCGGCCGCCGGATGTCGTGGGCCGATGGTCACCGAGACGATGGGCCTCGGTCTCGGGATGGCCGGCACACGTCCGGGTGTGAGTCCACCGCGAGGCGGAATCCGATCCCGCCTCGCTCCCTGCGGCCACCGGAGGCGCCGGGGAGAGCCCACACCATCGGCGCCTGGAGTCGCAGGGAGCTCGGACGGGTCGTAACGGTCAGGTCTTCGGAACCAGGGGTTCCCAGGACCCACGGTCGGAGCATCACTGTGCCATCACCCTCTGGACCAGGGGAAAAGGTCACTACTCTGATGGGGCCAAGTGGCCGTGGCGGGTTGAGGCCTGCTGGGTGGCCGTGACCAGGGTCCCGACCGGTGGGGGTCGTGTGGCCCTTACAGCGCCAGGTGCCGGAGGGGGACCATCGGCTCGCCCAGCCGCCGCGCCGTGAGCTTCAGGAGATGTTCCGCGTCGCCACCCGCCGTCCCGTCATGAGAGGGCAGCACTGATGTCGCTGCAGCAGTGGGGTCTGGCCTGCCTCTGGTTGGCGGGGACCCTGGCCGTGGTGGTGGTCGTCCTCTGCATCGTCGCGCTCGCCGACCCTGCCCGGCGCCGACGCGGCCCCGGCGACCCCGGCGGCTGATCACCCGGGCTGCGGCCTCCGGTCAGAGCTGCCCAATTCGCGCGGCCCCACCTCCACGGGCCTCGCGGACCGGAGTTCTCGTGACCGAGGACCCTCAGATGGGGTCCCTTTTGGGCGAGGTTGAGCAGCCATGAGCGTAGAATTCGGTGCCATGGAATCCAGAGACACCATTCGCGTCTTGCTCTGTGACGACCATGAGCTGGTCCGGCTGGGCCTCCGGCGCCTCCTCGAGACTGAGGTCGACCTCGATGTGATCGGAGAGGCCGGGGATGCGGACGCCGCTCTTGAAGCTGTCGCCCGGCTGCACCCCCAGGTGGTCGTGATGGACGTCCGCATGCCGGGCCGATCGGGGATCGAGGCGTGCCGGGAGATCCGCTCCGCCCACCCCGAGACCCACGTCCTGATGCTGACCTCGTTCGCCGACGACGAGGCGCTCTTCACCTCGATCATGGCCGGGGCGTCCGGCTACATCCTCAAGCAGATCCACGGGGTCGACCTGATCGGCGCGATCCGCCAGGTGGCCGGGGGGCACTCGCTGCTCGACCCGCAGGTCACCGAGCGCGTGCTCGCCCGGTTGCGCGGCGAGGTGGTCACCCCCGGGGACATCATCAATGACCTCACCCCCCAGGAGCGCAAGATCCTGGCCCTGGTCGCCGAGGGGCTCACCAACCGGCAGATCGCCGAGCGGGTGCACCTCGCCGACAAGACCGTCAAGAACTACGTCTCCAACATCCTTATGAAGCTGGGCCTGGAGCGGCGCGCCGAGGTGGCCGCCTTCGTCGCCCGGCGCAAGGAGAGCCAGCCCAGCGAGTGGCCCTGAGGCCGGTAGTCCGTAGCCTCGAGGACACCCTGGGCCGGCCCTGATCGCGGCTGGCCGCAGCCGGCGCTGAGTTCCGTACCCGTCTAGCCCCGCCGTGCCCAGAGCCCGACGTCCTCGAAGTCGCTCTTCAAGAGTTGCATCAGCTGCCGGCGGTGCTTGGCCTCCTCCCGCGGTCAGGCTCGAGTGCGCCTCGCCATGCTCCGATAGTGCTGCCGCCAGATCAGCTTGTGCACGGGTATCCAGCGCGGGATGTCGCGCACCCCGGGGATGAAGGGGACGAGCAGGAGACCCAGGCTGAGGATGGTCATGACCACCACTACCAGCAGGTCGGCGTTGCTCGCCGAGCCGATCGCCGGGACCTGGTACCAGAGGGTGAAGAGCCAGAGCCAGGCCTGGCCAGGATACCGCCCGGTCTCGTTCATCATTCCCCACTGCGAACCCGTGAGGTCCTGCGCCTGGGCGAGCCCCCGGAAGTAGCCGCCATCGCTCAGGAAGAGGAGCGGCTTGCTGTAGTCGGTCTGGTAGAAGTGGTCGCTGGTGAGCAGCAGTGCGTCGAGGCCCCCGCTGCGGGCGAGGGTGAGCAGCCGGCTCATCAGGACCGGCACCGGGCCGTAGTCGCCGCTCGGCACGGTCACCTGCTTGTCGACCAGCGTGGCGCTGCCCAGGGCCTGGTTGTAGGCGGCGAGCCACTTCCCCTGCTGGGTGGCGCTCGCATCGTTGAAGGTGGTGAGCGCCGAGGCCAGCGTCTGGTCGCCGACCGTGGCCTGTGACAGGGGCTGGAGCACGAAGTCGAGCGGCGCATTGACCGCGACATGCACCCCGGCCCACACCTGCGGCTCGATCGGGCCGATGCTCTGCACCGACCCGCCGCCGGTCGTGTACGGCGGCCCGTACTGGGCGACGATGGTCTGGCTGGACAGCTCGCCGGCGGCCGTGGTCACGAAGTCCACCGGGTCCGACTTGGCCCACGCCTGGATGGTCGCCGAGGGAATGTCCGGCGAGGAGAGGACCGCCGAGAGGATCAGCACCGCGACCAGGATGCCCACCGTCGCGATGGAGATCTCCTTGATCAGGTCGTAGGGCGTCATCCGGATGCCGCGGTAGTAGTCGGTCTTGTCGATCTTGGGTCGGCGGGCGCTCATTGGGGTGCTCCCGTGGACGCGCTGGCCACGGTGTCGGGGACGTAGGGGTCACCGATCGGCCGCACCACGCCCCGGCTCCTCACCTGCACGACGTGGAGCACCACCAGAAGGGTGAGCGCGATCGGGAACAGCATCACGTGGATGCCGTACATCTGCCCGAAGTTGAGGACGTTGAAGAAGCCCCCAAACCCCGACGCGTTGATCGCGTCCTTGGCGTTGACCGCGATCCACTGGGAGTCGAAGTTCTGCTGGACCAGGTAGCCGGTGAAGGCGGTGACGATGCTGACCAGGAAGAGCACCACCCCGACCATCCACGTCTTGGCCCGTCCATCGCGCCAGCCGGCGCCCCAGTACTGGCCCCAGAGGTGCAGCACCATGAAGATGAAGAACATCTGCACCGACCAGAAGTGGATGCTGTTGAAGAAGTGGCCCAGGTTGGAGGTGTGCCACCAGG
>PLXL01000057.1 GCA_003153215.1 Candidatus Dormiibacterota bacterium | reverse complement strand
GTGTCGTGCCCGAAGACGCTGACCGCGCCGGAGTCGGCGCGGATCAGGGTGGTCAGCACCCGGATGCTGGTCGTCTTGCCCGCTCCGTTGGGGCCGAGCAGGCCGAAGACCTCGCCCGGAGCGATGCTGAACGAGATCCCGTCGACCGCCTGCACGGTGCCGAAGCTGACGCGCAGCTCCGAGCAGGCGACCGGGAACGGGGCGCCGTGCGGGGGCGCTCCCGCCGGGAGAGCGATCTCAGCCGTCATGGGACCCCTCCGGTACGGCCGCCAACTCCGGCCCCGCTCCCGCCGCCTCCTCGTCGAGGGAGTCGACGATCCGCTCCAGCACGGGCAGGGCACGGGTGAGCGCCTCGCGGTCGTCGGTGCCCAGCTCCGCGAGCCGGGCGGCCAGGATCTCGCCGCGCCGGTCACGCCAGCGCTGGAGGCGGACCTCGGCTACCGGGCGGAGACGGAGTCGGGCAACCCGCCCGTCGCCGGCGTCGGAGAGGCGATCCACGAACCCGGTGTCGGTGAGGCGATGGACGAGGGTGCTCACCGTGTTCGAGGCCAGCCCCAGCTCGGCGGCCACATCGTGGACGCGAATCCCCGGACGCCGGTTGACCAGGCGAAGGATCTCCAGCTGCGCCTCGGGGAGCGGATCCGAGTCCATGCCGGCGCGCACCNNCGCATCGAGGTCGGTCGGGGGGGCAACGGCGGTAGAGAGGGCGGCGTCGGTCGAGGGGGCGGCCACGACCTCAGTGTATCAATTCTGTCCGAGACAGATATGACTGCGCCGGTACATCTGCGCCAGCGCCGTGGGGGCAAAGGCACCGGATCAGAGATGTCGTGCCAGGCCAGTGTCGCGTCGGTGACGAGATCGTGACCTACCGTCTGAGGGGGCGGGATTGTAGCCGACTAGCGTTGATGGCAGCCATGCAGTCCGGCGCCTCTCGACGCGCACCCATCGCCGTGCCCGCTGTCCGTCGACGGTCCGCGCCCAAGGCGCCGGTGGCGCCGGCGCATCCGGCCACCGACGCGGCCACGCCCCAGCAGGTGGCGCTCGACCTCTTCGAAGAGCTGAACGCCATCGTGGAGCGGGCCACAGCTCGGGCCATGGCGCTCACAAAGCTCCACGGCGGGGCGCTCACCGCCGCTNNCAAGCTCCACCGTGCGACCGCGGGACGCGGAGACGCCGGTCGGACCGGGGACCCCGCCGTCCTGGCCGGCCACCCGTGGCCGGTCACGGTCGTCAGCGCACGAGAGATCTCCGGCGGCGCCGAGACGGAGGGCGGGGCGGCTCCCAGGGTGGGACGCCGCGCCGGCGCGCGGTCCTCCATGACGGTGCCCCTGTACTTCGGAGAGGTGGGCATCGGAGCGGTCACCGTGACCTCGTCCCGACCCGATGCCTTCAGTCCGGCCCAGGCGGAGGCCCTCCGGCACCTGGGCACCCAGGTGCAGGCAACCGCGCTGAGGCTACATCTGATAGGCAAGCTGCACCGGCTCGACCAGGAGCTCGAGAGCCTCCGGGAAACCGGCGAGACCCTCTACCGCCGCCTCTTCTTCGACAACCCCCAGCCGATGTGGGTGATCGACGTCCAGACGGAGCGCTTCCTCCTCGTCAACGACGCCGCCTGCGCCAAGTACGGATACTCGCGGGANNGCCACCGCCTGCGGGACGGGCGGGTCATCGACGTGGAGATCGCCACCGGGCCCCAGGAGTTCGAGGGCCGTCCCGCAATCCTCTCGATCATGAATGACGTGACCGAGCGCAACCGGCTTCAGAAGGAGCTGCGCGAGGGAGCGCTCCGTGACCCGCTGACGGGGAGGGCCAACCGAGCCCTCTTCACCGAGCGCCTCGGACATGCGCTCGCCCAGGCGCAGCGGCGCAGCGCCGTGACCGCCGTCCTCTTCGTCGACGTGGACGACTTCAAGAGGGTCAACGACAGCGCNNTCGCCTCTCGAATTCCGGGGTGGCTCGCTGACCGTTGGCGTGAGCATCGGAGTTGCGGCTTCGACGATCTCGGGGCCAGGCCCTCAGGAGATGCTCCGCGACGCCAGGCTGGCGATGCAGGCGGCCAAGGACGCGGGCCGCGGGCTGGTCGAGGTCTTCTCGCCGCACATGTCATCGACGGCGATGGAGCGGCTGAGCCTGGACCAGGACCTCCGTCATGCGGTGGAGCGCGGCGAGCTGCGCCTCTACTACCAGCCGCTCATCTCGATGGAGAGTGGTGCCATCGTCGGCTGCGAGGCGCTGGTGCGCTGGCAGCATCCGACCCGCGGACTGGTCCCCCCCGACAGCTTCATCCCGCTGGCCGAGGAGATCGGGATGATCAACGCCATCGACACCTGGGTGCTCCGGACGGCCTGTCAGCAGNNCTCCAGACCGGCTCGAGGTCGAGATCACCGAGTCCACGGCGGCGGCGCAGCCCGCCGAGGCTCTGGAGGAGCTGCACCAGCTCCGTCGGGCCGGGATCACCATCGCCATCGACGACTTCGGCACCGGCTACTCCAGCCTCAGCAAGCTGGCGAACTTCCCGGCCGACCGGCTCAAGATCGACCGCTCCTTCCTGTCGGCCATCAAGGGCGAGCGGGATGATGCCCCCCTGGTCTCGGCGACCATCGCGCTGGCCCACCAGCTCGGCATGAAGGTGACCGCCGAGGGCGTCGAGACCCGGGCCCAGTTGGCCTTTCTGCGCCGGCGGGGATGCGACCTCCTCCAGGGCTACCTCTTCAGCCGGCCGGTGCCCGCCGACCAGTTCGAGGAGCTGCTGGCGCAGCCTCCCACGGCGATCTCCGGCCGCCCGATCGGGCAGCCGTCGCCGCGTAGATCGCTGACCGCCTGATCCGGCATCGCCACGGCGATCCCAGACCGCCTGATAGAGTAGCCGGCCACCATCTCTGCCGCCCCTACCGGAACAGCCCGCCGGGTCGTGGTGGTCCTGATCGGTTCGGAGCGAAGAGGAGGCCGGCCATGACCCTCGACCCCCCCCGTGGCGGGCTACCCGAGGCCCGCGCCGTGCGCTGGAACCCGACCCCGGAAGAGTTGCGTGAGCTGACCTCCCGGATGCCCATCGCACGTCTCACCGCTTTCGACAACTACAACGTGCAGACCAAGGTCACCGCGCGCAGCGCGGCGAGCACCTTCGTGGTCACCGACACTCCGGAGCGGCACAGCGGCAAGACCATCACGCGGGCCGAGGGGGCACGGCTCGCGGCGGCCCAGGATGCGTACATCCGCGACCAGGAGATGCTGGTCGTCGACGGCTACATCGGCAACGACCCCGCCGACCGCGTCCGCGCCCGCCTGTACATCGAGGCGGCCCACGCCAACATCGCTGGGATGCAGCGCTGGCTGTACTTCGACGCCGAGGACGCAGGCCCGAACTTCGAGCCCCGCCTCACGGTCATCTACACGCCCAACCTCGCCGCCCCCGGCTACCCCGACGACCGGGTCATCGCCGTCGACCTCGAGGCCGGGGTCACCCGGGTGCTCAACTCCGACTATTTCGGAGAGTCCAAGAAGGGCGGTCTGCGGATGTGGAACGCGCTTGTCTTCGAGCGCGGCGGCCTGGGACTGCACGCCGGCTGCAAGGTGATCCCGACGCCCCGGGGCGAGCAGGGGATGCTCATCGTGGGCCTCTCGGGGACTGGCAAGACGACCACCACCTTCACCCGCCAGAACGACTCCAAGCCGGTGCAGGACGACTTCGTCGCCCTCTACCCCGGCGGCCGGGTGGTGGCCACCGAGAACGGTTGCTTCGCCAAGACGTACAGCCTGGACCCGGCCTTCGAGCCGAGCATCTACGGCGCGGTCTGCAAGCCCGATGCGTACCTGGAAAACGTCTCCCAGAACGCGGCGGGAGCGATCGACTTCTTCGACACCGCCTACAGCCAGAACGGTCGCGCCGTCTTCCGGATGGAGGCGCTGGGGTGGCACCGCGACGCGCGGGATCTCCCGGGTGTCAACCAGCTCCTGATTCTCAACTGCAACGAGAGCATCATCCCCGGGGTCGCCCGGCTGAGTGCCGCCCAGGCCGCCGCCTACTTCATGCTGGGCGAGACCAAGGGCACGAGCGCCGGCGGGAAGGACGAAGAGGGCAAGTTCCTGCGCGTCCCGGGAACCAACCCCTTCTTCCCGCTCCGCCACGAGCAGCAGGGCAACCGCTTCCTGGAGCTCCTCGGCAGCTGCGACTTCGAGGTCTTCCTGCTTAACACCGGCCGCGTGGGCGGTGCCGACGCCGACCCCCGGAGCAAGAAGGTGACCATCCTCCACTCCAGCGCGATCGTGAAGGCGGTCGCGGAGGGCACGGTCGAGTGGGAGCCGGACCACGACTTCGGCTACGAGGTGGCCTCGTCGCTGCCCGGGATCGACGACCTGGAGATCCTGCAGCCCCGCCGCCTCTACGAGCGCGAGGGGCGGCTCGACGAGTACCAGCGGGTCGTTGAGCAGCTGCGCCTGGACCGCCGCGCCTACCTGCANNTGACCCGGGCGCGGTCAGCCGGGGCTCACGCGCGGATGCGCTCGATCAGCTCGATGAGGTCGTCGGGGGCGGCGCCCTTCACCAGGTACCCGCAGGCCCCGGCCCGGCGCATGCGCGCCACCGTCTCCCCGTCGTCCCAGGCGGAGAGGGCCACGATGCGGGTTTCCGGGGACGCGGTGCGGATGCCCTCGGCGGCACGTATCCCACCACCACCGGGCATCTTGACATCGAGGATGGCGACGTCCGGCCGGTGGGCGCCGGCCAGGTCGATGGCGCTCTGCGGATCGGCGGCGAGCCCGACGACCAGGTAACCTGGCTCGCTGCTCAGCATGTCCCCGAGGGCGCCGCGCATGGAGGGGTCGTCGTCGGCGATCAGGACGCTGACGGTCATGACGCCACCGACGGAGCCACCGCGGCTCCGCAGCCGTCACCGGGCGGGTCGGCGGGGCGCTCCTCCTCGCTCAGGCGACGGCTTCCCACGCAGTAGCGGACGGTGGTCCCGAGGCCGGGCTCGCTCTCCACCGTGCACCAGCCGCCGCTCTGCTCCGCCCGCTCTCGCATCACCAGCAGGCCGAGATGCCCGGGAGGAGCCTGGCGTGACATGGTCGCGTCGAAGCCGGCGCCGTCGTCCTTGATCTCCACCATGACACCTCCGTCGTACTCGCTCATCACGACGTCGACACGGCTCGCGCGAGCGTGCTTGCAGACGTTGGAAACGGCTTCCTGGGCTATCCGGTAGACGACCGTGCGGGCTTCTGGCTCCGGCTCCACCTGCAGCCGGTCATCGAGCGAGTACTCGAGCGCGGCGTCCTCCGCGACCTGGGCCAGGAAGGCCTGCAGGGCGGCGGCGATGCCGTGGGCTTCCAGGGCCGGAGGCCGGAGCACGAACATGAGGCGGCGGAGGCGGTTGATCGACTGGCGGACGTCGTGCTCCAGGCTGAGCAGCAGCGGGTCCAGATCGCCGGTGGCGAGCCGGCGGCGAAGCGTGGCGAGGCGCAGCGCGACCGCGGTCATCACCTGCACCGAGTCGTCGTGGATGTCGTCGGCGATGCGCTGACGCTCCTCCTCCTGGGCTTGGACGATGTGGGCGAGGAGGCGGCTCCGATCCTCGGCGCTCTTGCGCAGCTCGTCGACGGAGAGGCGCAGCTGAGCCTGCACCCGGGCGCGCTCGCTGGCGAGCGCCACCACGTTGGCCAGGCCACGGGCAAAGGCGACGTCATCGTCCGAGTAGGAGGCCGGGCGACGCGAGACGACCAGCAGCACGCCAGCCATGCGGGTGCCGGCCCGGATCGGCACGATGAGCACGCTGCCGGTTGCGAGTGGGTTCGACCCGACCTCCGGATCGACCCTCACGTCGGGGACGACGAGCGACTCCCCCCCGCGCATAGCCCGTGCGGAGAGGGGCGCGGCGAAGGCCAGCTCACGGGCGAGGGACTCGGGCGGGCAGCCGACCCCGGCACTCGGTACTAGTCCGTCCGGGCCCCGCTCCAAGA
>PLXL01000145.1 GCA_003153215.1 Candidatus Dormiibacterota bacterium | reverse complement strand
AGTAGTCCTCGATGATCAGCACCTTCCGGATCGGCGCGACGGGGGAGACTCGTGGGGCCACGGCGGAGCGAGCATAGCGCCCGGGACCCGGCCGCGACCGATCAGCCGGCCCGCCAAACCCTGACAGCTAGGACCTCTGTCACTCCAGCTCCGGGTCCGGACACCTCAGGTTCCGATTCGTTGAAGACGGGGACGGAGCCCGGCGGCGGGGTCTCCGCGGGGCCGAGCACGAGGAGGTCGCCGGTTCGGGCCGGGGCCCGCGCGGCGGATCCGGAGATGTCCCGGAACCCGGCCTCGGCCAGCTCGAGGTCGACGCTGGCACCCCCCACGGCATGGCCGGGAGGGGGCGGGAGCGCGACGAAGCACGCGTAGATGTAGGGCTGTTTGAGCTCCGCGGAGAGCCAGACCGTGTGGTCGCCGGCGATCGCGTGGGCCCGGCTGATCGCCGCCATCTCAGGCCCGCCGAACCAGATCGCTGATCGCGTGGTATAGCCGCCGTAGAGGTCGACGGTGAAAAGGGCGGTCTCGGCCGCAACGGCCACCGCCAGTACGATGGCCGCCACCCTCCAGGCCCGCCGCCTGCCGAGCAGCGGCCGGAGCCCGTCGATCCCATAGGCGGTGATCGCGATCCAGAAGGGCAGCGCCGTGGCGTCCCGGAGCGCGTGGGGCGTCCCCTCATTGGTGAGCGCGGCGGCGATGGGGGCCAGCACCAGCCCAATCAGGACAAAACGGGGAAGCGGCTCCCGCCACCTCCGAATGCACACGACGATGCCGGCGACCAGCAGGGGCAGGGTCGCGACCAGCAGCTCCCCCCCGAAGCCCGTGCTCTGGCGCAGGTTGGGATCCCCGCTCACGAAGAGGAACCCGGGGCCGAAATAGGCGGCAATGTTGCCGGCGAAGCGCCCCACCACCGTCCAGAGCGACGCGTGCCCGGCGGCGATGCTGATGGAGTTGAAGTAGAAGGTCAGCTGGCCGGGGTGCCGCATCGCCCAGAGGGCGAGGAGCAGGTAGGCAGCGAGCATCGCGACGATGAAGGCATCGAGGCGCCGGAGCAGCCGCCAGCCGCCGAAGCAGAGCACCACGGCCGCGGCGAGGAGCGCACCCTCCAGCCGCCCGACCGTGTACGCGAACACGCCGAGGGCGAGGGCCACGCCGGCGAAGCCGAACCACCGGCGGCGGGTGGGCTCCTCCACGGCTCGCGCCAGGCACCAGAGCATCACCGCAAGGCACGCCACCATCGACGAGACCTCGAACGCCACCCGGCTCAGGAGCGTCAACCACGGGGCGGCCCCCGCGATCAGCAGGGTGGCCAGCGCCACCCCCTTGGAACCGGTCGCCCTCCGGGCGAACCCGGCCAGGGCGATGGCGCTGAGGATCCCGAACAGTGCGGCGGGCGTCCTGACCACCGCTGTGGTGAGACCGAAGAGCCAGATGAAGGGGACGAGTGCGTAGACGTAGACGGGGTTCTTCCACTCCCCGAAGGCCTGGAAGTAGAGGGGAAGGGTCGCCCCGTGCTCGTCCACTCCGAAATGGGCGATGGTCCAGGTGTTGTAGCCGATCGAGACCTCGTCCGCGTAGAGCCCCGAGGGGGTGGTGCTCAGCCCGACCAGGTTGCGGACGGCGATGGCGCAGACCGCGGCGGCGAAGGCGAGCGCCCAGCGGTGGCGGAGCACGAGCCCCCACAGCGGGGCGCCCGGTCGCGGCTGCACCGCCGGCGTCGCAGCGGTAGAAGGCTGAGTTGCGGCCACGGCCAGCGACGCTAACAGCGCCACCGCCATGGTGGGGCATCGCGGCGGTAACAAGCGCCCCCGGCATCTAGCGGCGGGGTGAGCCCCTGTAGATGTGGGGGTCCCCTCGCGGCCTGCCGCCTCCATTGGCCAGGTGAGGCGAGCCCGGCTGAGCCGGGCCGCCGAGGGGCGGCGAGCCCCTGTGAGAAGAACAGGGGTCCCCGCGCCGCAGGCGGCGTGGGGAAGCCCCCGCGCCGCCTGCCGCGTGGGACTTCAGGAAGTGAAGGTGAAGCTGCCCAGGCCGAGGGCGGGGACCAGCAGGGCGCGCTCGCTCTCGTCCAGCTCGATCGACCTCTCCCGGCCAGTGCCTCTCACGTCGGAGAGAGCATCCACGATGCTCTGAGTGAACCGGAGGTCGCGGACCGGGCGCCCCAGACGCCCGTTCTCGATCAGGAAGGTGCCGTCTCGGGTCATGCCCGTGATCATCGTGCGGAGCGGATGGACGTCGCGCACGTACCAGAGGCGGGTGACGTAGAGCCCGTGGTCGCAGGCCGCGATCAGGTCGTCGAGGCTGCTCTCTCCGGCCGTGACCACCAGGTGGCGTGCCCAGGGGCCGAAGGTGTTGGGCATGGGGAGGGCATGGCCGGTGGAGGGGACGTCCTCCCGGAGCGCGGTGGCGCTGTCGTGCAGGAAGCTCCGGCAGACCCCCTCCTCGATGCAGCTGACACCCCGCGTCGACACCCCCTCGTCGTCGAAGGGGAACGGCATCGCGTCGGGATGGCTGGCGTCGTCGGCGATGCTCACCAACTGGCTCATCAGCCGCTCTCCGGGGCGCATGAAGCTCCGGTGCTCCTGGTGGGCCAGGGCGCTGAATCCGAGATCGGCCAGGTGCCCCACCAGATCGGCGACCGCATATGGAGAGAGCACGACCGGGTAGACGCCCGGGTCCAGGGCCGTGGCCTGCTGATTGCGGCCGCAGGTTTCGACCGCCTCCTGGGCCACCTGCTCCGCATCGAGGCGGCCGATGTCATGGTGGTGGCGGTCGGCGTACCCCCAGCCGTTCTCCCCCCGGGCCACGCAGATCAGGCTGGCCGAGGTGCTCGCGGCGTGGCGCCGCACTCCCTGGCTGTTGGCGATGGCGGTGTGGGTCAGTGACGTCTGGAGCGCCCCGAAGGCCTCGAAGCCGGCCACGGCGCTGACGGCGGCGACAGTCCCCACCTGCCCCGCCCGCCATTCCGGAGTGCACAGGGCGGTGGCGGGAGAGTGGGCGACGGGGCCGTCCGACCCGGCGTCGGGGCGGGGGAGTGGCGTGACATCGCCGGCGGGGGCCAGCTCGCGGGCCGCCTCGGCGGCGGCGATCAACCGCCCCTGCAGGTCCTCGACCTCACCGCGGATCTCGGACACCCCCACCTGATCGTCGCCCATGAGCCGGAGCCGGACCCGGCGCGAGCTCTCGGCCACGTTCTGGTGGATCTGGTTGCGGGCGAACCGCGTGAGCGCCTCCTCGTGTTCGACCACCGTCACCTCGGCTCCGTCGCGTCCCACCCGCTCGAGGATGGCGTCGGCGAGAGCCAGGAGTTCGTCCGCGGAGGAGGTGCTGATCACGACGACGCCCTGACGGACACACCGCGGAAGCGGCAAGGGGCGGCGCCGTGGCCGACGTGGATGACCTGGCCCGGCTGTCCCTTGCCACAGTTGACGATGCCCCAGGGCCGCCACTCGGAGGGCCCGGCGACGGCGTCGCAGGACCGCCAGAACTCCGGTGTCCGCCCCGCATAGAGCGCGTTCTTGACCAGGCGCAGGCGCTTGCCGTCCCGGATCTCCCATCCGTTCTGAGTGCCGAACTGGAAGTTGAGGCGGCGGTCGTCGATGCTCCAGGAGCGGTTGGTCTCCAGGTAGACGCCGTGCTCGGTACCGGCGATCATCTCCTCCAGGCTGGATTCGCCCGGTTCGAGGTTGACGTTGGTCATCCGGATCAGGGGAATGCGGTTCCACGAGTCGGCGCGCATCGCCCCGCTGCTCGTCCAGCCGTAGTCGGCGGCGGTCTCCCGCGACGACATGTAGCCCCGGAAGACGCCGCGATCGACCAGGACGGTCCGCTGAGCCGCCACCCCCTCGTCGTCCCATCCGTAGGTGCCGAGCCCTCCGGGCGTGGTCGCGTCGGCGGTGATCGTCACCTGCTCGCTCCCGTAGCGGAAGCGTCCGAGCAGGTCGGGGGTGAGGAAGGAGGTCCCGGCGTAGGCCGCCTCGTCCCCGCGGACGCGGTCCAGCTCGGTGGGGTGCCCGCAGGACTCGTGGACCTGCAGTGCGGCCTGGGTGCCGTCGAGGATCACTGTCGTCCTGCCGCTTGGGCAGGGTGGGGCGCTCAGCAGCGCGACCGCCTCGGCGGCGATCCGGGAGGCGTTGCCGGCGAGGTCCATGGCGGCGATCG
This sequence comes from Candidatus Dormiibacterota bacterium, assembly GCA_003153215.1. Taxonomy (GTDB): domain Bacteria; phylum Chloroflexota; class Dormibacteria; order Aeolococcales; family Aeolococcaceae; genus Changshengia. The sequence goes on along the minus strand of PLXL01000145.1, from coordinate 3,761 downwards.
CCTCGTAGCCGGCGCAGAGTTGATGGCGCCCGAAGCTGTTGGGGAAGCTGCGCGTCTGGACGTCGTCGTCGCTGGTGGCGGTCGCGTCCATGCCGCCCCCAGACTCGACGATGACCTGGTCGACCAGCGACCCCTCGCTGCTCGCGAAGAGGCGGTGCTCCCGGACGAACTCCAGGGACGCCTCGTGGGTGGTCACCCCGGCCACCGCCCCCATCGCCTCGTCGGCCCTGATCAACAGATCCATCTTCTCCCCGAGGCTCACCTCGAAGGGGTCACGCTCCATCGGGGTCACGTACCCGCCGGTGGCGACGGGCGCAGGGGCGAGACGCACAGGCTGACGGCGCAGCCGCGCCGAGGCCCGCGCGATCCGGCAGGCCAGGCGGGCCGCGTCGCCGAGACTGTCGGAGTCCAGGCGGTCGACACTCGCGAAGCCCCACGCCCCGTCGACGATCGCCCGGATGCCCATCCCCTCGTCCTCGAACGAGGAGACCTCGGCGAACCGCCCGTCCTTGACCGTCATCGCCTGGATGCCGCGCTGGACGACGCGGCAGTCCGCGTAGGTCGCGCCGCCGGACACGGCGACATCGATGGCCAGCTCGGCGATCTCTTTCATCGCGGCTTCATCGCGGACGGCGGACGCTTGCTGCTGGGAATCTCCTCACGCATCGGTGACTCTAGGGCTTGGGTGCCGCGAGCTCCAAGACGGCGCGTCGATTGGCGCGTTCTCGTGGCCCGAGGGGCGGCCGTATACTCGGGGCTGATCATCGACTCGGTCCGGTGAGGTGGGAATGAAGCGTCCTCGGCTGACGCTGTCCCTGTTCAATCCCCGACGGCGGCTGCGTGACCGGCTCCTGGCCGCCATGCTGGTGGTCGCCCTGGTGCCCGCCGGCGCCTTCTTCGTGCTCACCGCGGTCGACCTGCACGGGATCACCCAGAGCACCGTCAACAGCGCCGTCGCCGGCCTCGTGACCAACCAGGAGAACACGTTCCAGACCGAGCTCGTCGGGACCGCCAGCACCGACATCAACGGCAACCTGCAGGCGCTGCAGGGCAAGGTGGCAGGTCTTGCTGCCGCGCTGGCCACGGCCACCACCAAGGCGGCGGCGCCCACTCCGTCACCGGGAGCCGCGGGCTCCGGCACCTCCGGCAGCCCGACGGCCACGGGCAGCCCCACCGCCACCAGCAGTCCGACGGTCACGGCGATCCCGTCCCCCTCCGTCAACCCCGCTCCCACCAGCACGCCCGCTGCCACCAACGATCTCGCGTACTCGGAGGTGGGAGACGGCGTCTGGGAGGTCACGACCGTCTCGTCAACGTCTGCGGAGCTGCTGGTCGGGACCACCTCGGGCAACGAGGGTGTGCAGACGCGGGCGGAGCAGCTGGCGAACCTCAGCGGCTTCGCAGACAAGCAGCTGGCCGACGTCGCAAAGGTGGGAAGCTCGGTCGACGCGGTCTGGATCATGGACCAGACCAACAATGCTGTCTGGGTGAGTCCGGGGGACGTCCCCGTGCCCCAGGTGCAGGGGTTGGCGGGCAATCCCCAGGGTATCCGGACAAGCCTCCTCATCGGGTTGGGCAGCTCCACCACCCCCAACCAGACGCCGGCCGCGACCATCCAGGCGGGCTGGACGGTGCCGTACAAGAACCTGCTCCAGAGCAACCGCTGGGTGGTGACCGTCTACGCCCAGGTCGGGGAGGGCCTGGTGGTGGGGGCCGACGTGCCTCTCGCCCAATTCGCCAGCCAGATCTCCGATGCACCTTCGGAGACCGGCTCCTACCCTCTCCTCCTCGGCCACAGCAGCTCGAGCTGGAATCAGGTGATCGCCGGGTCGGATACCGGCAAGGACTTCACGGGGAGCCTCCCGGTCGGCGGCCAGCTCCCCCGGCCGGTTGGCAAGGACGGGTCGAACCTGTTGGCCGCCCTGAAGGCCGCCGAGAACGGTGACGCCGGCATTCCCCCGATCGACGAGACGGTGGGGGGGGTGGAACGTCTCTTCTTCGTCGCCCCTGTCCCCACCCTGAGCTCAGACGGATGGATCCTCGTCGATTCCGCCCCCAAGGCGAACTTCGAGCCCAACAAGAACGCTCTCAGTCTGGCGATCAGCCAGAAGCTCAACAGCATCGTCCAGGGCGCCATCTGGATCGTCGTGCTGCTGCTGCTGGTGTCCTTCGTCCTGGCCACGGTGCTCTCCCGCTTCGTGGTTGCACCGGTCCGGGCGCTGACGGCCTCGGCGGAGCGGCTGGCCGAGGGCCACACCGATGAAAACGTGCCGCCTCAGGGCAGGGACGAGGTCGGCGATCTGGCGGACTCCCTGGAGCGAATGCGTCGGGAGATCAACGCCTCCCGGGAGGTGATCCTCGCCGCCAGCCGGGAGCTGGAGCAGAAGGTGGCGAGACGGACCGCGGAGCTGAGCGTCCGCAACGAGGAGCTGCTCGCCCTCAACGAGCTGGCCGGCTCGCTGACCCGATCCCTGGACCCCGAGGCGATCCTGGCGGGGGCGCTCGACGCCGTGCGGGCGGTCCTGTCCACCACCGGAGGCCGCGGTTACCGGATCGGGCGGGATGGCCTGATGGCGAGCCGGGCGGAGCCGGATGAGCCCTCACCCCAGCTGGAGGCGGTCGCCGTCGCGGCGATCACGGACAACCAGCTGGTCACCCGAGAGGACGGCGATGGGGTCCTGATCGGGCTTCCCATGGGGACGGGCGCCGGCCCACTGGGGGCCCTCGGTCTGCGCGCGACCGGCGCGCCCGGACCCGAGATGACAGCGCTGCTGATGGCCATCGGCAACCAGGTCGGGCTGGCCCTCAGCACCGCCCGGCTCTCCGACGAGGGCCGGGAGATGGCCGTCCTGGAGGAGCGGGCCAGGCTCGCCCGCGAGATCCACGACACTCTCGCCCAGCAGCTCACGGGCATCGTGATCCAGCTCGAGGCGGCCCAGGCCCTTGTGAGTCGTGATCCCGACCGGTCGCTCCCGGCCCTGGCGTCAGCGCAAGAGCTGGCGCGCTCGGCCCTCGCGGAGGCTCGGCGCTCGGTCTGGGACCTCCGCCCGGCCCCCCTCAGCTCGACCGGACTGGTCGCCGCCGCCGAGAACGAGGTGGAGCGGTTCCGGCACCGCACCGGGATCGCGGCGAGGCTGCGGGCCGAACACATGGCGCCCCCGCCCGCGCTCCGACCGCAGTCGGAGGTCACACTCCTCCGCATCACCCAGCAAGCGCTCGCCAACATCGCCGCCCACAGCGGAGCCTCCCGGGTCACCGTCCGGCTGCGAAATCTCGGCGACCACGTCGAGCTGACGGTGAGGGACAACGGCCACGGCTTTGACACCTCNNCTTCCAGGTGGAGAGCGTCGCCGGCCGGGGCACCACCATCACCGTGGATCTGCCGGTGGCCGCGGAGGCCGGGACAGGTGGCGCGACGTCCAAGACGGCTGTGCCGGTGTGATCAGGGTCCTCGTCGCAGACGACCACCCGGTGGTCCTTCACGGGCTGTGCACCATGCTGGAGGTCGAGGACGACATCCGAGTGGTGGCGCGGGCGACTGACGGCGCGGAGGCCATCGAACTAGCCCGCGAGACCCACCCCGACATCATCCTGATGGACGTTCAGATGCCCAATGTCGACGGCATCGAAGCCATCCGGCGGATCCGTGCCGAGGACCCCGACGCCAAGGTCATCGTACTCACCACCTACCGCAACGAGGACTACATCTTTCCGTCGTTGCAGGCCGGGGCCCGCGGTTACCTGCTCAAGGACGCGAGCCT
>PLXL01000219.1:4460-6111 GCA_003153215.1 Candidatus Dormiibacterota bacterium | reverse complement strand
TCCAGGCTGATCTCACTGAGGTGGGTGGCGGTGTCGACCACGATGCAGTCGTAGGTGCGCCGCAGCTGCTCCATCAGGGCCCGCAGGTGCTGGGTGGTGACGTAGTCGGCCAGCTCGGGTCTGACGGGCGCGGCCAGCACCCGCACGCCGCCGGGCCCGTCCACCATCACCTCCTCGACCACGTCGTGATCCGCCACCGCGTTGTTGGCCGCCAGGTCGGCGATGGTGCGCTCGGCTGTGACGTCCAGGAGGATGCCGATGTCGCCGAACTGCAGCGAGCAGTCCACCAGGGCCACCCGGCAGGCGCGGCCGAGCGAGACGGCGAGGTTGGCGGCGATCGCCGATTTCCCCACCCCGCCCTTGGCACTGACCACGGTGAAGAGCTTGCCCCCGGGTGCGGGTGCGCCGCCGGCGCCGGCGCCGGTGGCCGGCGAGGACGCCGGGGTCCCCTTCCGGATCCCATAGGCGTGCACGCGGCGGATGGCGGCCACCAGCTCGTCGCCGCTGAAGGGCTTCTGAAGGAACTCACGGGCCCCGGCCAGCATGGCGCGCCGGAAGGCCTCGTTCTCGGCCTCCATGGAGAGCAGGATCACGCCCGTGTTGGGCAGGTACTGCACCAGCATCTCGGTGGTCTGGATGCCGTCCATGCCGGGGAGCCCGGCGTCCACCACGGCCACCTCGGGCTGGGTGCGCAGTGCCTCTTGGAGGGCCGTGTCACCGTCCCCGGCGATCGCGCAGACCGTCAGGTCCTCCTCCTGGCCGAGGCGCTTGCTCAGGTTCTCGATGATGCGGGCCGATTCGTCGGCAAGGAGGACGCGGATCATGGCGTGTCCCTCAGCCGCGCCCGAGTGAGAATCGCCGGCGGTTGACCCGGGCTCGGGCCCGGTCCGGCTCCTTCGCCGAGGTGTCATCCTCGCCCCCCTCGATGTGATCCACGAGCGGGCGGAATTGCCGGCTGAACTCCGCCTTCGGCTCGGCGGTGACGATCTGCTGCCCGTTGTCGATGAAGTCGTCCAACCGCGGCTCGAAGGGGAGCACCGTGAGCACCCGGAACCGGAGGCTCTCCTCGACCTCTGAACGCTGGAAGCTGACCTTGGCCCGGGTCTGATTGAGGACCACGCAGATTTTGTCCCGGTCGACGCCCAGAGACTGGAGCAGCTTGAGGGTGACCTTGGTGTCCTTGATGGCGGCTAAGTTGAAGCTGGTGACGACGACGATCTGATCGGCCATCTCGATGGCCTCCAGGTTGCGTTCTTCGAGGTGAGACGGGGTGTCCACGACGATGTGGTCGTACTCCTTGGCCAGCTCCCGCAGGATGGCACGCAGGTTGGCGGTGTTGACGAGATCGGCGAACTCCGGACTGGCCGGTGCAAGCAGGGCGCGCACCCCCTCGGGCCCGCTGGCCATGACCTCCTCGATGAACTCGGCGTCGACCTGCTCGCCCTGCTGGGCAAGGGCGTCGATGGCCGTCGGGTGGCTCTCGGCATGGAGCATCACGCCCACATCGCCGAACTGAAGGTCGAGGTCGACGATCGCAGACCGCTCTCCGTCGGCGGCGAGGGCCACCGCGAGGTTGGTGGCGATCAGGGACTTGCCCACCCCACCCTTGCCGGAGAAGACCACGACCAGTTCGGCGTGGTCACGTGACCGG
>PLXL01000219.1:181-4389 GCA_003153215.1 Candidatus Dormiibacterota bacterium | reverse complement strand
CCGGTGGCGTCCGTGGGTTCGGCGGCAGGGGCCCGCTCCGCCCACGCGGGCGACTCGCTGATGGGAGCTCCCGGAGGAGGCTCGCTGACCGCCGGGGGCGGGGCGGCGAGCATCCCCGGCGTGTCCCACGCGAACGGATCAGCCAGCGGCACTTCGGGGGAGACGATGGTGGCGTCCATCCCGGGCCAGGAGGGCGCCGGGGGCACGATCAACTCGAGTGGGGGAGGCCCGGTCGCCGCAGCGCCGCGGATCGCCGTGACCAGGGCCACCGGGCTGGCGTCCGCAGGCACGGTGGCGGCGCCGACGTCCTCGAGCCGGGTGATGAACGGCTCGTCCGCCGGATCGACCACGACCATGACCCGGAGCAGGGCCGATCGGGAGGCCAGGTCCGCCGCCAGGCTCACCGTGTCGAGGCCGCCAAAGCCGGTGTAGAGGAGGATCAGGTCGGGCCCGAGCGCGTCGAGGTCCTCGTCGAGATCGGCGGAATGGCGGATGAAGCCGACCAGGTTCACCTGATCGGCATAGCCGGCGAGCTTGTCCAGCTCGGCCACCGCCTGGGGCGCGTCGCTGGCGATGACCACTCGCACGGCGCCGCCTGAGGGACCGTACTGCATTGGCGGCATGGTACGTCGAAAGCACCGAATCCGGCAGCCCGCGGCCCTTCAGCCGGGCAAATGAAAAAGGGGAGCCGCAGGCGCGGCTCCCCTTTTCGGCAAGTGCCCTGGTGGATTACGTGCCCAGGGTGTTGCTGATGTTCGAGAAGATGTTGTTGACCTGGTGGCCAACGACCGTCAGGATGACGATGACGACGATGGCGATGAGGACGAGGATCAGGGCGTACTCAACCATACCCTGCCCCTTCTCCTTCTCTTCGAGCTCAGTCTTGCGGACCATGAGCCCACGAAGGCGCTGATAAAGGTTGCTCAGCATTTTGGCTATTTCACCTCCTTGTGATACCTAGAGTGGCCGCCGTGGTGGCGGCTCTTGCGAACTATGCTCTGATTGCTCCCTCCTGGCATGCGTGAAGTGCGAAGGGACGGTAACAAGCGATCCGACATCTTCCGGGGGCCTCCGGGGAGCGCCGAAACCCCGCCTGGGGCACCGGCTTCAACGGCTCGGTGAAGGCGTCGGGTGAGGTCGCCGGCCGGTGCTAAGGTCACCGTCATGGCCTCGTGGAGCAGGTCGAGACAGCCCGTCACCATCTCCGGGGTCGGATCCGAGCGCGGCGCCGCCCTCCTTGGGGACCTGGCCGGGGACCAGCCCTGCACCCAGCCGGGATGCGGGAGGACAACCGGTCTGGCCTGCGAGTACGTGGATCGCCGTGGTCACGACTGCCGGACGGCGTGGTGCCCCGACCATCGTCTCGTCATCGACGGGCGAGTGTATTGCCGCCGGCACGCGGGCGTGGTCAGTGCCCTGCCCGTCGGCTACGTCGGCCACACCGCACCGATGCCCGACCTGGAGACGCGCGCGCCCTCCCTGGTCAGCTGGGTGGCCCGGGAGGTCGATGCCGATATCCGGCAGCTGCTCCTCCCCGAGGTGAGCGATGACCGCGTACGGCTGGTGACCGACCCCGTCTACCTGGTCTTCATCGGCTGCGACCGGCGCCGCGCCTGGGAGCGGGCTTGGAAGCTGGTGGACCACTCCGGGCAGAGCCTCCGGATCGCGCTCCTCGTCGAGGAGTGCGCGGACGCCGAGGTCGCGGTCCGGGTCAATGCGGGGATCGTGGATCGCCTCACCCCGCCCTGGATCGTCCAGCGGCTCCACGGCTCCATGCCGCCGCCCGAGGTCGATGCTCAGCGACGCAAGGACTTCAATCGCCGCCTTCTCGGCATCATCCACCGAGGAATGGAGCGCGAGGGATACCACGGGCCGGTCGTCGCGGGGGTCCGCGATGCCGCGGAGCCGGTGCTTCAGCGTCCGTGATGGTCAGAAGAGCACCTTCCTCCATTATCCTGATGGCCGCCAGCACCGCTGCGGGTGCCAAGCGTCCAGAATCATCCCCACAAAGAGTGATGTCGACCATCCGTCCCGCACCACCCGCGCCTCACCTGGAGCCGCTCCTGTGAGCCAGCGACGCATCCTCGTCGTGGATGACGATCCCCGGCTGCTGCACATCGTCGAGATGTACCTGGGGATCGAGGGCTATGAGGTGAGGACGGCCTCCAACGGCGAGGAGGGTCTCCGGGAGGTCGACGCCCAACGCCCCGATCTGATCATCCTCGACATCATGATGCCCGGGATGGACGGGTTGGAGGCCTGCCGGCGGATCCGTGGCAACCCGGTCACCGCCGACATCCCCGTCCTGATGTTCAGCGCTCTCTCCGGCGACGACGACGTGGAGCGCGCCCGCCTCGCGGGGGCCAACCACCTCATCACCAAGCCGTTCAACCTGGTCGGGCTGGGGTCGGTGGTGCGTTCCTTCTTCGGGTCCGACCAGCCCGTGCCCGCCTGACAGCACCCTCCGCGATCCCCCGGATCAGCCGGCGGAGTACTGGTCCAGGCGATTCTCGATGTTGCTGGGGATGGCGGGGCTGAGCAGCCTTTGTATCCCCGGTTCCAGATCGACGACGACCTGTGTCAGGACGCCGTGGTCCACGGCGATGGCCGGGGTGGCTCGGGCCGCCGAGGAGACGTTGGCGGTTGACGGGGGAGCGCCCGCGACCGCCTGGATCACCAGGAGGACCACTCCCAGCTCGAGCACCCCGACCACGAGCCCGGCCGCGAGCCCGGCGACGCGGTCGAACATGACGGTGATGGTTCTCTTGATCAGGTCGGAGTAGAGCGCGGCGAGGATCTCGATCATCACCACTGCCACCCCGAACACGGCGATGAACGCCCAGGCGTTGCCGGTCAGGTTGGCGTCCCCGAGCGTCCCGGCCAGGGGGTCGCCCACGTAGTAGGCGGCCAGGATGCCGGCGTAGACCGCGGCACAGGCGATGGCACGGCGGACCAGACCGCAGCGCCAACCGACGAAGCAGTTGACGCCCACGATCAGGACGAGGATTAAGTCGGCAAGGGCCTCGTTGAGCCCGTACCCTGGCACGGCACGCGCGAACTTAGCACGGCCGGCCAGCCTCCGACCGGGAGCCAATGAATCTGTGACGGCCATGTGGCTGGGTGGCCATGGCGAGGCTCCAGGCGTCGAGGTGGCTGTGTATCGGCTCGGCCCCTGGTACCATCGCGGCCAGGTCGCCGGACATGCCATTCTCGAGGAGCCCGGTCACGAGCATGGAAAGGAGCTTCATCGCCCGCCTCAGCGGCGTCGACGTCTCCGGTCGCAAAACATACGACCTTGTCGACGAACCCACCGGCGATGACTACCGAGCCATGCTCGTCTGTGCCCGCGCCCAGTGCGATACCGCGGTGCTGAGCCTCGACACCAACCGCGACCTCGACCCCGGCGGCCAGGAGATCGTCGACCGTCTGGCCACCCAGCTTCGCTCCGAGAGCCGGAGCGGCCACGTCCGGCTCCTCCGCTACGAGTTCAGCCAGGCGTGCATCGACGTGCTCGGCGAGGTGTCGGGGCTCTTCGCCTGGCGCCAGCCGGGTCTTCCGGAGAACCTCTGCCTGCTCCGGGCCGANNNGTGCTGGCCGCCTTCGAGCGCCGCCTGGAGGACGCTGCCGACGCCCTGGAGGCGGATCTCCTCGTCTACACGCGTGCCCTTGCCGAGGACGGTCATGAGGGCATCGTCGCAGCCGTCCACGACTGGCTGGTGTCAGGCGAGCTGCTGAGGGTCGGGGCGGCGGTCCACGTGGTCGCGCGGCTGGGACTGACCGAGCTCGAACCCGACCTCGCGCACCTGGCGGANNCGCCGGGATCGACCCCGGGCGTCCGGTCCGGGCTCACTTGACCCCGAACTCCTGGAGAACCTGCAGGGCGGCGGGGCCGAGAAGGACGACGAAGAGGGTGGGGAAGATGCAGCAGGCCATCGGGAAGAGCATCTTCAACGGGGCCTTCTGACCGGTTTCCTCGGCCCGCTGGCGGCGGCGCCGCCTGATCTCCTCGGACTGGATGCGCAGCACGTTGGCGATGCCGACGCCCAGCTGCTCCGACTGGATGATCGCCTGGATGAAGCCGTTCAGCTCATCCACCTTGTTGCGCCTCGCCATGTCGTCGAGCGCCTCGATGCGCGGGCGTCCCAGGCGGATCTCGTTGAGCACCTGGTTGAACTCGGAGGCGAGAGCGTTGCGGTACTTGTCGCAGA
>PLXL01000219.1:0-120 GCA_003153215.1 Candidatus Dormiibacterota bacterium | reverse complement strand
CCGGCCAGGTTGAGCTTCTCCTGCAGGGCCTGGGTGCGCAGCTGGTTGTTCCGGGCGGTCAGACGACGTCCCCAGCGATCCAGGGTGGGCCGGAAGACCCGCTCGAAGAACGGCAGGGTC
>PLXL01000272.1:3754-6403 GCA_003153215.1 Candidatus Dormiibacterota bacterium | reverse complement strand
GCTCGATCGCGCTCTCGCGCATGTAGCCGGCCCCGCCGTGCACCTGGTCCGCCTTGTCGACGATGGCGCCGCAGTTCTCGGTGGCAACCCACTTGGCGATGGAGCCGGCCCGGCGGAGATCGGCACCGGAGTCCTTCTCCGCCGCAGCCCACCATGTCGTCAGGCGGGCGGCCTCCAGCTCCGCGTCCATCTCGCCGAGCATCAGCTGGATGGCCTGGAAGTCGCGGATGGGATGCCCGAACTGCACCCGGGCGGCGGCGTACTCGACCGCCAGCTCCAGGGCACGCTGGGCGATGCCATTGGCCATCGCCGCGATGTCGATGCGCGCCCGGTTGAGAGCGGAGAGCGCCATCTTGCCCCCCGTGCCCAGCTCGCCGATGACCCGATCATCGGTGACGCGCACCCCGTCGAGGTAGACGGTGTGGGTCGGCGCGGAGCGGATGCCGAGCTTCTCCTGCGGCTCGGAGAAGGAGACGCCGGGTGTCCCTCGTGAGAGCACAAAGGCGCTGATCCCCCGGAAGCCGGCGGCCGGGTCGGTCTTGGCGAAGAACACCGTGGTGTCGGCGTCGGCCGCGTTGCTGATGAAGGTCTTGCTGCCGCTCACCACCCAGGCGTCGCCGTCGCGCCTCGCGACCGTGTCCATNNGCATCGGCGCGGGCCACCTCCTCGATGGCGAGGAGCTGGGTCTGGGTGTCGAGTCCGAGCCCCCCGCAGCTGTCGGGAACGGTTATCCCCATGGCGCCTAGCTCTCCGAGGCCCCGCATGATCTCGGCGGGGAAGGCGCCGGTGCGATCGCGCTCCGCCGCTCCAGGCATCACCTCATTGCGGCAGAAGTCGCGGATCACCTGTCGCATCGCCCGCTGCGTGTCGTTCAGCGGATAGGGCACGGTTAGTCCCCGAACTCGCGCATCGGCAGGCGCAGCCCCTTCTCCGTGGCCACCCGCTCGGCCTCCGGGTAGCCGGCGTCGGCGTGGCGCACCACCCCGCTGCCGGGGTCGTTGGTGAGCACCCGCTCGAGCTTCTGAGCAGCCAGCGCCGACCCATCGGCGACGGTCACCTGGCCGGCGTGGATCGAGCGCCCGATGCCGACCCCGCCACCGTGGTGGATCGACACCCAGGAGGCGCCGGATGCGGTGTTGAGCAGGGCGTTGAGGAGCGGCCAGTCGGCGATGGCGTCCGAACCATCGCGCATCCCCTCGGTCTCGCGGTACGGCGATGCCACCGAGCCGGTGTCGAGGTGATCCCTGCCGATGACGATCGGCGCCTTGAGGTCACCGCGCGCCACCATCTCGTTGAAGCGGAGGCCGAGACGGTCGCGCTCTCCGTAGCCGAGCCAGCAGATGCGGGACGGCAGGCCCTGGAACTTGACCTTCTTCTCGGCCATCCGGATCCAGCGCGCGAGAGCCTCGTTGTCCGGGAACTCGTCGAGCACCGCCTGGTCGGTGGCCGCGATGTCGGCCGGATCGCCGGAGAGGGCGACCCATCGGAAGGGGCCCTTGCCCTCGCAGAAGAGCGGGCGGACGTAGGCGGGAACGAAGCCGGGGAAGTCGAAGGCCCGGGCGCAGCCTCCGAGCTTGGCCTCGGCACGGATGGAGTTGCCGTAATCGAAGACCTCGGCACCGCGGTCGAGGAATCCGATCATGGCGTCCACGTGGGCGGCCATCGACTCGCGGGCGCGCGAGGCGAGGCCCTCGGGGTCGCTGCTGCGCAGCTCCGGCATCTCCTCCACGGTGGCCCCGCGGGGGACGTACATCAGCGGGTCGTGTGCCGACGTCTGGTCGGTGACCACGTCGATCTCGGCCCCGCTGGCGAGCAGCTCCGGCACCACGTCCGCCGCGTTGCCGAGGACCGCGATGGAGAGCGGCTTGCGGTCCCGCTTGGCCTGCAGCGCCCGATCCAGGGCGTCGTCGACCGAGTCGGCGACACAGTCGAGGTAGCCGGTCTCCAGGCGGCGCTGGATGCGCGAGGGATCGATCTCGACGCAGATCACGACGCCCTCGTTCATGGTCACCGCCATCGGCTGCGCCCCGCCCATGCCGCCAAGCCCCGCGGTGAGGGTGATGGTGCCGGCCAGCGTCCCCCCGAAGCGCTTGGTGGCGATCGCCGCGAAGGTCTCGTAGGTGCCCTGGAGGATGCCCTGGGTCCCGATGTAGATCCACGACCCCGCCGTCATCTGCCCGTACATGGTCAGTCCGAGGGCGTCCAGCCGGCGGAACTCCGGCCAGTTGGCCCATTCCGGCACCAGGTTGGCGTTGGCGATCAGCACCCGCGGCGCCCACTCGTGGGTGCGGAAGATGCCGACCGGCTTGCCCGACTGCACCAGCAGGGTCTCGTCGTTCTCGAGGTCCCGGAGGGAGGCCACGATGGCGTCGAACGCCGCCCAACTGCGCGCCGCCTTGCCGCCGCCGCCGTAGACGATGAGCTGGTCGGGATGCTCGGCGATCTCCGGGTCGACGTTGTTCATCAGCATCCGCATGGCGGCCTCCTGCGGCCACGCCTTGCAGGAGAGCTGCGTGCCGCGCGGAGCGTGGACGACCCGAGGCCCGTGCACGGCCCCCGCCATCAGGATGCCCTCTCGGCGGCTGCCGCCGGCACCGGCGGTGCCACGGCTTCCGAGCCGCTGGCGCGGAGCGAGCGGTGGAGGAAGAA
>PLXL01000272.1:284-3748 GCA_003153215.1 Candidatus Dormiibacterota bacterium | reverse complement strand
ATGTCGTAGCGCCCCCGGCGCACCAGGTAGAAGTCGACCAGGTTGATCGCGGTCCAGGGCACCAGGAAGTAGGCGAGGAAGAGGATGAAGTTCGAGAAGTCGGTGAGGAAGTTGGAGGTGGCCACCACTGCGATCACGGTGCCGACCACCGCCGCGCCCAGGACGAAGCCGGCGCGCAGGTAGGAGTGCACCTGCATCTGGCGCAGCGCGGTCACGGTGGTGGTGGTCGACATGAACATGCCATAGAGGTTCAGCACGTTGACCGCGACGATACCGAGGATGATGATCAGCGAGATCAGCCAGGCGGTACCGTTGAAGCCAAGCCCGGTGAAGAACGAGACGTCTCCGTAGTTGAAGGCGTTGGCGGCGACGGCCGCGGCGACTGCNNTAGGTGATCTGCCAGGTGGCGGAGAAGGTGATGCCGAGCAGGAGGGCGCCGAAGGTGAGCCCGCTGTTGGTCCACACCGCTCCCAGCGAGTGGAGGCTGAGCAGCCGGATGGTCAGGTAGATGAAGCCGAGCCCAGAGACGAGCGCGATCCAGCGCTCGAAGAGGTGGATCATCCGGTAGCCGTAGATCGCCAGCCCGCAGCAGACCGCCGAAACGATGATGGTGCTGAGGGTCTGGTTCCAGCCGCTCCAGACGGCCAGCGCGGAGCCGCCCAGCACCGCGCTGGTCGCGAAGAAGCCCACGTACATGAGCAGCACCAGGATCAGCGGCAGGATGGCGCCGTAGAAGCCGAACTGAGCCCGGCTCTGGATCATCTGGGGGATCCCCAGCTTGGGCCCCTGGGCGGAGTGGGCGGCCATGAAGATCACCCCGACCAGGTTGCCGATCACGATCGCCAGCAGGGCCCAGGGCAGGGAGAGGCCGGCGACCAGCACCGCCAGAGCGCCGGTCACGGCCGCGGTCACCTGCATGTTGGAGGCGAACCAGATGTTGAAGAGGTTCCGCGGCGTGCCGTGGCGCTCCTCCGGCGGGATGTAGTCGATCGAGCGGCGCTCGACTTGCAGGCTGCTCGTGTAGCCGGAATCCGTGCTCATCGGAACCTCCCCAGGGGCGACCATCCCCGGCATCCTCGGGCGCGCCGGTGAGCCCGGCCGCGCCGTCCGAGTGGCCAGATGGTCGAACTCGCGCGGGCGCTAAACCAGTGACGAAAGGCACTGATTGGCCAGGGACTATCTCCCGGTCAGCCCTCGGCGGCGCCCCCGGAGGCGGGCGCCGGTTCGTCGACGACAGGTTCGTCGTCGAGGCTCACCGACAGCTCCGGCGCGATCATCCGGTGCTCGGCTGCCACCAGCTTGACCGAGGTCCCGATTGCCAGGAACTCGATGACATGACTTCCCCACATGTGGGACTTCTGCTCGATGCGCATGGCCACGATGCCGTGGGCGCGCACCCGCTGTGCCTCCTGCTGCATCCGGGTCATGGCCAGCTCACGCGCCTCGTACAGAGCCGAGGTGTAGTTGCCGAGCTCGACGTTCTGGCTCTGCTGGCCGATCCAGGTGCCGAGCCGCTGGTGGGCCACGTGGTAGACGCAGGCACCGAAGGCGAGGCCGATGGGCTGGTAGCCGGCCCGGATCAGGAGGTAGAGGTCCTGCCCGGAGAGGTCGCTGACCCAGATCCCGCTCGACTTCACGTTGGGGTTGGCGACCGCGGTGCCCATGGCCACGAACTCGGCGAGGGGGTGGCCGCCCTGGTGGACCTGGACCTCGAGCTTGAGACCGACCACGCCCTGACCGCCCACCTGCTGCGCGTGCCGCTCCATGGAGGTGAGCGCCTCGGTGCGAGCCTGGTACATGGCCTGGGTCAGGTCGCTCATCTCCTGGTTGTCGTTCCAGTTGGCGTACTGAATGCCGATGTGGTAGACGGCGCTGCCGACCACCAGCCCGCGCGGCTCGTAGCCGATCTCCTTGAGCAGCACCGCCTCGTCGACGGAGAGATCGCTGCTGAAGGCGCGACCCTGGTGGCGCTCCCCGCTCTTCCCGGCCAGGCAGGCGAGGGCGGCGTCGGCGCGGGGGTGGGGCATGACCGACATCAGCGCAGCCTCATGATCGGGAGCGGGGGTTCGTCGAGCGGCTCCTTGGCGTAGCGCCGCACCGCGGTGCCGAGCAGGAAGAGCTCGACCAGCATCGACTCGCCGCCCAGCTCATAGGTGGAGAGATCGGTCTCCACGCCGACCGCGCCGTCGGCGTCGACGGTCGCGACCTCGGCCTCGAGGTGGTTGATGCCGAGCATCCGGGCCTCCTCGATGCCGTCGCTGATCTGCTGGATGCGCGTATTCGACCACGAGCGCAGCGCCCACTCGGTGCCGCAGCCGGGGTCGATCTCCATCGCCCCGATGCCCATCACCAGCGCCACCGGGACGTAGCCGCCGTGGAGCAGCTTGCTGAAGGCGACACCGTCCAGGTGAGACATGAACGGGGAGCGGAGCTGTGGACCGCCGCGGCGGCGCACCGCTGTGCCGATGCAGGTGAACTCCAGCGAGTTGCCGACCCCCTCCAGGTGGCGGCGCAGGATGCGCACCCCGACCACCCCGTGAGCGCCCAGACCGTGGGCCTCCTCGAGGATCCGGCGCAGCGCGGCGTTGCGGGTCTCGGTGATGCCCGCCTCGTAGTAGCGGTGCTCCCAGTTGTACCCGGTGCGGTGCTCACTGCCGACCCCGTAGCCGTAGAACCCGTGCGGGCAGGGGTAGGTGCGCACCCTGCCTCCGCTCACCGCCCCGCCCGTGCCGTAGACGGTGGTGTACCCCCATTGAGCCGCGATCCGGTACACGCTCGAGCCCATCACCATCCCCACCGGCTCGAAGCCGGCGTGCTGGATGGCCGCCATCTCGGAGACTGAGAGGTCGCTGGTCCAGGCGGACCTGCCCTCGCGCAGCTCCTCGATGCGCTCCTGGGCCGCAAGCGGCAACCCGCCCCGCTCGAGGGACGCGATGCTCGCCAGCTGGCGCTGCTGGGCGGCGGCGGCAGCCTCGTCGCTCATCAGCGGTCCAGCGAGAGGACCATGCGCGGCGTGGCGATCTCGCGGTCGGGCAGCTTGCGGACCGCGGTCCCCATCGCGAAGAACTCGATGGTGTGGCTGCCCCAAATGTGGGACTTCTCCTGGATCTGCACCCCGACGATGCCCTCGGCGCCGACCTTCTTGGCCTCGTCCTGCATCCGCTCCATGGCCAGCTCGCGGGCCTCGTAGAGCGCCTGGGTGAAGTTGGGCATCTCCTTGTTCTGCCCGATGTTGCCCATCGCCTTGAACATCCCCTGGTGGGCGACGTGGAAGACGCAGGTGCCCATGACCAGCCCGAGCGGCGCGTGCCCGGCCTGGAGCAGGGTCCAGAAGTCCTGACCGGAGAGGTCGGAGGTGAACGGCTTGCCCGCCGGCGTCTTCCAGTTGCCGCCGTCCTCGGCGCTCACCGCCGTGCCGAGGGCGAGGAACTCAGCCGTTCCCCGGCCCCACTCGTAGAAGCCGA
>PLXL01000272.1:0-229 GCA_003153215.1 Candidatus Dormiibacterota bacterium | reverse complement strand
TCCTTGCCCTGCAGCTCGGCGAGACGGCGGAGTGCGTCCTTGGGGAGCCCCTCGAGGGGCGCCGGTGGGGCCTCCACCGGCTGAGGGGGATCCTCCTGCTGGGTCATGACGGGCGCGCCTCCTGTGGGGATGGACGGGCGGGGGGGGCACAGGTGACTTCGGAACGCAGACCGGACAGGGCGTCGGAGCTGACCTGGGCCTGGGTGCCCAGGGCCGCGACCAGCGCTCG
>PLXL01000066.1:13070-19560 GCA_003153215.1 Candidatus Dormiibacterota bacterium | reverse complement strand
GACGTTGTCATTTGCCCATCTTCTTACGCCCGGCCGTGCCGCGGGGTTCCCCGACGCTCCCGGGAGCCCGGGTTTCGCGGCGGGTTGCCGCCGCTGGGGCCACCCGGCGCTCCTCCGGGCCTGCGGCCGCCTGCCCCACCCGCGCGTTCCGCGGACTCCGGCTCCACCTCTGCCCCGACGCTCCGGTGGGGCGAACCCGGACACAATGGGTCCGTGCGCCTCTGCGTTGCCCATCCCGACGGCTCCCTCGACGTGCGCGAGGGGCTCCGGCCCGCCGCCAGATCGGGCCACGCCCTCGTCCCCCTGCAGGATTCCGATGTCATCCCGCTGCCGGAGGGCGCCACCGTCGCCCACCTCCCGGGACGGCGCGCCTATGGCGTGGATCGTCAGGGGAAGTTCGTGGCCCTCGAAGACCGATGGCTGCCGGTTGCCGCGATCCTCCCTGTCGGGCACCTCAGAACCCTGCTGCCGGCGTCACGGCCGGTCCCGGGAAGCCGCCGCCTCCCCCTCTTCGGCTACACCGCGGTCGCGGAGCGGGACGGCGAGCTGGTGGTCACCGCGATCCCGACCGACTCGTTCGAGTGGTGGCAGCCCAGCCGTCATACCGCCGCGGGCCTCCCCGAGGCGGTCGACGCGGCCCGGAGGGCCCTCCCCGACAACCGTCTGGTCGACCACCTGGCCCGCTGCGCCCTCGAGTACCGCTGCTACACCGCCCAGAACACCTTCCTCCGCCGCTACGAGGCCGCTCTGCCGGCGTCGCCCGCGTGCAATGCCGACTGCCTCGGCTGCATCTCCCTGCAGAGCGATGGCGCCGTGCCACCGCCGCAGGAGCGGATNNGGTCGGGCCCTGGTCGAGGCCACCGCCGCCATCCGCGAGAACCATCCCTCGGCGACCATCCACGTGAACACCAACGGGAGCCGGCCCCGGGTTTTGGAGCGGATGGTGGCCGCCGGCTGCGACAGCGTCCGGATCAGCGCCATCTCCTTCACGGACCCGGTCTTCCGTGCCTACTACCGCCCCATCGGGTACGGGCTCGAGGAGGTGCTGGAGTGCGGCCGGATCGTGAAGCGGGCCGGAGGCCAGGTCTGCCTCAATCTGCTCGCCTTCCCCGGGGTCACGGACACCCCGCCGGAACTGGAGGCGACCCTCGCCGCCTGCACGGAGATGGGGGTCGACCAGATCCAGTGGCGGAGCCTCAACGTCGACCACGATTGGCTCATCGAGGAGCTGCCGGAGATGGAGCCGGGGGTCGGCATGGCGGCTGCCCTGGAGACGGTCCGGCGGCGNNCGAAGCACCACCCCCAGGCCCGCTTCGATTCACGGGCCCCGTGGTATCCTCGGTGCGTTCCGTTCCCCTCAGTACGAGCCTGCCCATGAAAGCTGCCCTGCACCCCAAGTTCCACACCGATGCCGTCGTGACCTGCGTCTGCGGCAACACGTTCCTGACGGGCTCGACCCTCCCGGAGCTGAAGACCGAGGTCTGCTCGCTCTGCCACCCGTTCTTCACCGGGACCCAGAGGATCGTGGACACCGGCGGCCAGGTCGAGCGCTTCCGGCGCCGGGCCGCCGCCCGCACCGCCACCCGCTAGGGGCCGGGCGCCAGACCGTCGCGTTCCATCGGGCGGCGATTCCAGTCGCCTCCGATTGGAATGGCCGCTCCAATCGGCGAGTACGATGGGCGCTGTGAGCGCGCGTGGCCCCTCCGTCGGCGACATCCTCCGCACAGCGGCCCTCAACGCCGCCGCCGCGCCCCCGGCGACCTTCTTCTACGGCGGGCAGGCGGTCATCGAGGGTGTCCTGATGCGCGGCCGGCGCCAGTACGCGGTGGCCGCGCGCCGGCCCGATGGGAGCATCACCGTGCTCTCCGAACGGCTGCGCTCCCGCGTGTACACCGGCCGGCCCTGGTCGCTCCCCTTCTTCCGTGGTGCGGCCTCCCTCTGGGAGATGCTGGCGCTCGGCATGCGGGCGCTCCAGTGGTCCGCCAACGTCCAGCTCGGCGAGGATGCGGAGATCAGCCCGGGCGCGATGCGGACCACCATCGGCATCTCCATCGTCTTCGGCCTCGGCCTCTTCATCGGCCTGCCGCTCCTCGCCTCGTCGCTGCTCCACCACGGCGCTCCCCAGTCGGTGGGCTCGGTGCTGATCGAGGGGGCGGCCCGCGCCGTCATCCTGCTCGGATACCTCTTCCTGATCGGTCTGGGCAAGAACGTCCGGCGCGTCTTCGAGTACCACGGAGCCGAGCACAAGGCGATCAACTGCCTGGAGTCCGGCGCGGCCGTGGAGGTCGAGAACGTTCGCCTCGCCAGCCGGTTCCACCCGCGTTGTGGCACCGGCTTCCTGGTGGTGGTGGCGCTGGTGAGCGTGATCGTCTTCACCCCCCTGGGCTGGCTCTTCTGGCCAGTCCGGATCGCCTGCCAGATCGCCCTCATCCCGGTGGTCGCCGGGGTCTCCTACGAAGCCATCCGGGGCCTGGCCCGGATCCGCGACAGGCGCTTCGGGCGCATCGCCCTGGTGCCGGTCCTCGCCGCCCAGCGGCTCTCCACCCGGGAGCCGGACGACTCTCAGATCGAGGTGGCGATCGCCGCCCTGGCCGCCGCCCGTGCCGGTGACACCGGCGAGGTCGGCGAGAACTACGCCACCGTCCCGTGAGCGGCCGGGGGCGACCACCCCCACGAGGGTCGCCTGGGCCACAATCCCCTGAGCCATGGAAAGCCTGGAGGAGCGGGTCGCCGCCATCACCGAGCGTCACCGGGAGCTGGAGGCCGAGCTCTCCGATCCCGAGATCTACGCTGACCAGCCGCGAGTCCAGCGGCTCTCGCAGGAGCGGGCCCGGATCAGCGAGGTGGTCGAGAACTCCCGCCGCTGGCGGGCCGCGGTCAGCGCCGCGGACGCGGCCGCCGAGGCGCTGCATGGCGAGCACGACCCCGAGATGGTTGCCCTATTCCAGGACGAGGAGCGCACCCAACGCCACACCGCCGAGGTCGCCGAGGGCGTGCTTCGCCGCCTGCTGGTGCCCCGCGACCCCAACGACGCCCGCGACGTCATCGTCGAGATCCGGGCCGGGACCGGTGGCGACGAGGCGGGGCTCTTCGCGGCCGACCTGCTCCGGATGTACGGCCGCTACGCGGAGCGGCGCCGGTGGTCGGTGGAGCTCATCAGCGAGAGTCCCTCGGGGGCGCGCGGCTTCAAATCGGTGGTGGTCGAGGTCCACGGTCACGGCGCCTACTCCCGGCTCAAGTTCGAGTCCGGCGTGCACCGGGTCCAGCGGGTGCCCGAGACGGAGGCCAAGGGCCGGATCCACACCTCCGCGGCGAGCGTGGTCGTGCTCCCCGAGGCCGACGATGTTGAGGTCACCATTGACGAGAACGACCTCAAGGTCGACATCTACATGAGTACCGGTCACGGTGGTCAGAGCGTCAACACCACGTACTCGGCGGTCCGGATCACCCATCTTCCGAGCGGGCTGGTGGTCACCTGTCAGGACGAGAAGTCGCAGATCAAGAACCGGGCCAAGGCGCTCCGCGAGCTGCGTGCCCGCCTCTACGACATCGCCCAGGCGGAGCGCGAGGCCGAGCTGCGCGGCACCCGCCGCTCGATGGTGGGGACCGGGGATCGCAGCGAGAAGATCCGGACCTACAACTTCCCCGAGTCGCGGGTGACCGACCACCGCATCAACCTCACCCTCTTCCAACTGCCCCGGATCATGGAGGGCGACCTGGACATGGTCGTCGAGCCGCTGATGCAGGAGGACGAGGCTCGCCGCCTGCTCGAGCCCGACAGGCCCGGCTGAGGGGCGAAGCGGCGCCGACACGCCAGGGGACTCGCGTGCGCCTGGCCCGATAGCCTAGGATTACATGCTATGCGATCCGAGGTATTGAAGGGCCATCTCGAGATGCTGCTGCTGGCCGCGCTGGCGCGCGGGCCGGCCCACGGCTACCGGTTGGTGGAGAGCCTGCGCGAGCGCAGCCACGGTGAGTTCGACCTCGCCGAGGGGACCGTCTACCCCGCCCTGCACCGCCTCGAGGGGGCGGGCCTGCTGAGCAGCCGGTGGTCGCGTGAGGCGCCGCGGCGCCGGCGTGTGTACCAGCTCACCGATCGTGGCCGCACCGCCCTCGCCACGGACCGTCAGGACTGGCGCGGGTTCGCCCGCGCGGTCGAGGCCGTGCTGTCGTGATCGAGGGGTACCTCGACGAGCTGGGCGCCCAGCTGGGCCGCCTCGGGGTGCGCGGCGGGCGTCGCCGGCGCATCCTCGCCGAGACCGAGGACCACCTGCGCTCTGACCCGGTGGCCATGGGGCGCTTCGGCGATCCCGCCGAGATCGCCCAGGCCTTCGCGGACGACCTTGGGACCCGCGGTGCGCTGCGCTCGCCGCTCTGGGCCTTCGCGGCGCTCGGCGTCGCGGGACTCTTCTACACCGCCATGTTCGTGGCCTGGTCCGGGTTCGGCGCGGCGAACCCCGACGGAGCCGCCCAGAGCGCCTCCGGGGCGTTCCAGACGCTCGCGGCCGGCAGGGCGTCGTGGCTTGGCCTGCTCGCCGCCAGCCTGCTGGTGCTGGCCCCCCAGGTGGCCTTCGTCACCGGCGCGCTGGCGCTGGTGCGGGCATTGCGGTTGCGTGGCCGGCGGTCGGTGCCGGCGGCCGAGGTGCGCGCCCTCCGACGCCGCACCACGATCGCGGTCGGCTTCGGGTTGGTGAGCATGGGGGCGATCGCGCTCTTTGCCCAGCAATTGGGTGCGCAGCTCCCCTCGTGGTCGGCGGGCGTCCTCGGCTGGGGTGTCGTCGGCGCGACCGCCTCGGCGGGGCTGCTGGTCGCATGCGCCGCCGTGGGGCTGCGGACTGCGACCGTCCGCGTCGCGGTCGCCGGCGCGGCGGGAGACATCTTCGACGACGTCGGGCCGATCGTCCCCGCGCCGCTGCGCGGTCATCCGTGGGTCTTCGCCGCCACCGTCGCCTGCGGTGCCGCCCTGGCGGTGTGGCTCGCCGGCGTCGCCGCCTCCGACCCCATCGACGGCGCCCTGCGTGGGCTTGCCGAGGGCGCGGCCTGCATCGCCGGCTTCGCGGTGCTCGGGCGGTTCCTGTCCCTCCGCTCCTAGCGGCGTCCGGCGACTGTGGGCGGGTGCCCCCGGTCAGGTGAACGCGTGCGGGCTGAGTGCCCGGCGTCGCGGCTCGACGACCGGCAGGACCAGGAAGATGCCGACCACGAAGTAGACGACAAACATCCCGAACACCACCGGGTAGCCGCCAAGCTCGCCGAGGATGTGACCGCCGGCGTTGAAGTGGTCGAGGATCGGTCCGGCGATGAAGCGGGCGATGATCCCGGCTCCCGCGGTCGCGATGTTGGAGAAGCCGAGGAAGCGGCCAAACTCCGCGGCCGGGATGAGGTCGACCATGAACGCCCAATCGACGGTGAGGAAGCAGCCGACCCCNNGAGGATGCCGCACACGACGACCATCGGCTTGCGGCCCCAGCGATCAGAGATGCGCGCCGCCGGGTAGCAGACCGCGATCGCGAGCAGCGCGATGATGGCGAGCAGGTAGGTGGTGGCACCGTTGGCGTGGTTGGTGAGCGCTGTCCCGCTGCCCGGGTAGAAGACATCTTTGAAGAAGAATTGGGCGTACGTCTCCAGGCCCACGACACCCATGAGGATGAGCAGCCGTGACCCCATCAGCCAGAGGAAGCTGCCGTACTTGCGGGGGCTGATGTTGAAGGTGCCGAGGGTGACCGCGCCCAGGCCCCGGCGGAGGCTCGCGTCCGGCTTGCCCCGGTCCGGCACCAGCGTCACGGTCAGCACCATGCTCACCACCAGCATGGCCGCCATGGCGTAGAGGGCCAGGTCATACCGGCCCTCGCTCGTGAAGACGCCGGTGACGACGAAGCCGATCAGGGTGCCGAGCAGGTTGCCCATGCCGTAGAAGGCGCCGAATCTGCCGAAGTCCTTCTCGGGGATGGCCTCGGGGCCCAGGCCCTGGTAGGGCGCCTGCGCGGTGTTGGAGGCGACCTGCAGCAGGAAGTAGACGAGCAGCAGCCAGTAGTAGGCGCCGACGAAGGCCATGATCACGAGGAAGAGCGATGAGCCCAGCGCACCGCCGGTGATGTAGGGACGCCGGCGTCCCCATCGCAGCTGGGTCCGGTCAGAGACGGCGCCGACCACCGGCTGCCACACCACCGCGACCAGGGTGCCGAAGCCCTCCAGCACCGAGAGCGCCGTCCCCTGGTGGGCCTGGCCCACCATCTTGGTGATGATCGGGGGGAGCACCTGGGCTCCGAGCGCGTTCCAGAGCCAGCCGATCGCCACCCAGTAGATGCTGAGCAGGGTGAGTCGCCGCACCCCAGCGCTGGTCCAGGCCGCTCGCGTGCGGGCCGGGGCCATCGCGTCGGCGCTCGCCATTGCGCCACTCTACCGTCGGGTACGGGGGGCAGGGAGGGGGGAAACCCCCAAGCACCGGACGCCGGGCAGCGATCTGCGGGCGTGGTGCCGCCCGCCGCACGCG
>PLXL01000066.1:4342-13048 GCA_003153215.1 Candidatus Dormiibacterota bacterium | reverse complement strand
CTGGGGATCGAGCGTCTCGGCGTCTATCTCCAGTACGACCGCCCCCTCGCCGACCCCGAGCTGGACACCATCCGCACCCAGCTGCGGCGGCGGGGGAGGGGAGAGCCGATCGCCCACCTGACCGGGCGGCGCGAGTTCTACGGCCGGAGCTTCCGGGTGACCCCCGCGGTGCTCATCCCCCGGCCCGAGACCGAGACCCTGGTGGAGCGCGCGCTCAAGGTGGCGCGGGAGCAGGGGGGCGAGCTGCGGATCGCGGACCTCGGCACCGGCAGCGGCTGCCTCGCCTGCACCCTCGCCGCTGAGCTTCCCGGCGCCACCGTGATCGCGTCCGACCTGAGCGCCGCGGCGCTGGCGGTGGCCGCGGAGAACGCGGAGGCCCTGGGCGTCGCCGGTCGCGTCCTCTTCGTCGAGGGCAGCTGGACGGAGGGCCTGGTCGCCGATCTCGACCTGGTGGTCAGCAATCCCCCCTACGTGACCTCCGCGGAGATGGAGGAGCTGCCCCGCGACGTGACCTTTGAGCCGCGGCTCGCGCTGGACGGCGGCGCGGACGGCCTGGATGCCTATCGGGACCTGCTCCCCGCGGTCGCCGAGCGCGCCCCCGGGGTGTGCTGGGTGGGACTGGAGGTGGACAGCCGGCGAGCGGACGCCGTCGCCGAGCTCTCCCGCGGCATCTGGCCGGAGGCGGCGATCGTCATCGTCGACGACCTCTCCCGCCGCCCGCGGGTCGTCGAGATCCGAGGCGAGATTCCGTGATCAGCGTCGAGGCGGCGGTCGCAGCCATCCAGGCGGGGGAGGTGGTGGTCATCCCCACCGACACTGTGTACGGCCTGGCCGGTGATCCGTCGAACTCCGAGGCTGTCGAGCGCATCTACGCCATCAAGGGGCGGCCGCCGCACCTCGAATTGAACCTGCTGGCCTCCGACATCTCCCAGCTCGACGGCCTGGTGGAGATGGACGGCGTGGCGCGCTCGCTGGCAGCCGCCTTCTGGCCCGGCCCGCTCTCGCTGGTCTGTCCGGTGGGCTCCCTGCGCCTCGCCATCCCGCGCTCGGGGACGACGCTGATGGTGCGGGTCCCGGGCCACGCCCTGCTCCGGAGCCTGCTCGAGGAGACCGGACCGGTCGCCTCCACCAGCGCCAATCGGCACGGCATCCCGCCCGCCGCCACCGCGGGCGCGGCCGAGGCGGACATGGGCGGCGAGGTGGCCGGTGCGGTCGACGGCGGTCCCAGCACCGGGATGGCCTCGACTATCATCGACCTGTCTTCGAGGCCTCCGCGCGTGCTGCGGGAGGGGCCGATCCCGCCGATCGCTCTTCGCCCGTACGTCTGAAGGCCGAACCCCCGCGTGCAAGAGGGAGGCATGGACGTGACCCTGAACACCGCCGATGAGCCGGCCGCCATCGCCGCCCTCCCCCGGGGGACGGCACGCGGATCCTTCGCCGACAAGCCGCGGCTGCGCGCCACCGACCCGGTGGTGGCCGGCCTCCTCGACGACGAGCTTCGGCGCCAGGAGGAGACGCTCGAGCTGATCCCCTCCGAGAACCTCGCCTCGATCGCGGTCCTGGAGGCACTCGGTTCCTGGCTCAACAACAAGTACGCCGAGGGGATCCCGGGCAAGCGCTACTACGGTGGCTGCCAGGTGGTCGACCAGGTCGAGGACCTCTGCCGCGAGCGGGCAAAGCGGCTGTTCGGCGCCGAGCACGCCAACGTCCAGCCGCATTCGGGCTCGCAGGCGAACATGGCGGTCTACGCGTCGTTCCTCGAACTCGGGGACACCGTCCTCGGCATGGCCCTCGACCAGGGGGGCCACCTCACCCATGGCTCCCCCGTCAACTTCAGCGGCCGCCTCTACCACTTCGAGCCGTACTTCGTCTCCGAGAAGACCGGCCGCCTGGAGATGGACGAGGTCCGCCGGCGGGCCGAGGAGGTGCGGCCCAAGCTGATCGTCGCCGGCTACAGCTCGTACCCCCGCTTCCTCGATTTCGCCGCCTTCCGGGAGATCGCCGACTCGGTGGGCGCGAGGCTGATGGTCGACATGGCCCACTTCGCCGGGCTGGTGGCGGGAGGCGTACACCCCTCGCCGGTGCCCTACTGCGACTACGT
This sequence comes from Candidatus Dormiibacterota bacterium, assembly GCA_003153215.1. Lineage (GTDB taxonomy): Bacteria > Chloroflexota > Dormibacteria > Aeolococcales > Aeolococcaceae > Changshengia. The sequence goes on along the minus strand of PLXL01000066.1, from coordinate 10,947 downwards.
GACCTTCACCACCCACAAGACCCTCCGCGGGCCGTGGGGCGGGCTGATCCTCTGCCGGGCCGAGTACGCGGACGCCATCGACAAGGCCGTCTGTCCGGGCACCCAGGGAGGCCCCCTCCTCCACGCCATCGCCGCCAAGGCGGTGATGTTCCACCAGTGCGCCCAGCCCGAGTTCCGGGTCTACGCCGCCCAGGTGGTGGCCAACGCCGCCGCCTTGGCGAACGGGCTCCTCGAGAGGGGCTGCGTGCTCACCACCGGCGGCACCGACAACCACCTGATGGTCATCGACCTGCGGCCCTTCGGGGTGCGGGGGAGGGCGGTGCAGTCCGCCTTCGATGAGGTCGGGATCACCCTCAACGCCAACGCCTTCCCCGGGCACGGCGGGACCGCCTACAACCCCAACGGCGTCCGGCTCGGGACGCCCGCCGTGACCAGCCGGGGGATGCGCGAGGCGGAGATGGACGAGATCGCCGGGCTGATCCACCTCATGCTCAGCCGATTTGAGGACACAGGGGTGCGGGCCGAAGTCCGCCGCCGGAGTCTGGAGCTCTGCGGCCGCTTCCCGCTCCCGTATCGCTTGCCGTGATCGGCGAGTCAGCCTGGCTCAGCGCGCTCCCGCCCTTTCTGCTCGCCGCGGCCGTCTGCATCGTCGCGGTCCCCCTCTCCATGCGTTTGGCCCCTCGGGTCGGAGCGGTGGCCCACCCCGACGACGAGCGCCACCTCCATGCCGTCCCCACCCCCCGGCTCGGCGGGCTGGCCATGCTGCTCGGCTACGTCGTGGCGGTGGTCGTCTTCGGCGGCCAGATCCAGTCCCGCTGGCCGATCCTCGCCGTCGCCGGGGTGGTCACCCTGGTCATGGCGATCGACGACATCGTCGACCTCATCTGGTGGCAGAAGCTGATCGTGGTGGTGGGTGCCGGGGTCGCCTTCTACCTGCTCGGGGTCAGCATCACCTCCGTCGACCTTCCCGGAGGCCACCTGATCCAGCTCGGTCTCCTCGCCCTGCCGGTGACCGTCCTCTGGGTGGCGGGGATGCAGGTGTCGATCAACTTCATGGACGGCGCCGACGGCGTCGCCGCCGGTGTGGTCGCGATCGTCGCCCTGGTGGCGATGCTGGCCGCGATCAACCGGATCATCGTTCCGGGCGACCTCCAGTCGGGGGTGGTCATCCTGAGCGCGGCGCTGATGGGGGTGTGCCTGGGCTTCCTCGTCTTCAACCTCCCCCCGGCCAGGACCTTCATGGGCGACACCGGCAGCCACTTCCTGGGGGTGGTCCTCGCCGCCATCACCATCGTGGGGATCGCCAAGGTCAGCGTCGGCCTCTCGATCCTGGTCCCGCTGATCGCCCTCGCCCTGCCCATCAGCGACACCGCCTGGGCGATCGTGCGCCGCGGTCGCGCCGGAGTCAGCCCGACCACGCCCGACGCCCGCCACCTCCACCACCGGCTGCAGGCCCGCGGCATGACCCCGATGGAGACCGCCTTCACCTTCTACTTCGCGACCGGGGTGCTCGGCTGCGTGGGGCTCGCCATCTTCGGCCATCGCAAGATCCTGGACATCGGCTTCGTCCTCTGCGCCCTGGGGGTGGCCGCGATCTTCTGGCGCAACCACCGCCGACTCCAGCGGCTGCGGCGGGAGGCGCCGGTGCTGCCCGGCCAGCCGGATGCCGGCGCCGAGGCCGGCGGCCACGGGGCCATCCTGGAGAGCCTGCGCCACCCGGGCGACCTGGACTGAGCCGCGGCTGGGCGTCGGCCCCCATTTCGTTNNAATTCGGCCTCGCCGTGACGCCCTCGGGGTGCCTTCCAAAAGGCGCCAGCGTGCCTACCGTCATGCCTTCTGACCGCACGCGTGGCCTTTCCGGGACCGAGCTCATCGGTCTCGGCCTCTTCCTCGCCGTCGCCTTCGTGGTCCCTCTGATCGCGGGACTGGTGATCGACCAGGTGGCCCACACCACTCCCGCGGGCCTGCTGGTCGGCCTGGTGGTCGGCATCGCCGCCGCCGGCTTCGGGCTGTGGGCCCAGATGCGGAGGTACCTCTGATGGCGCCTCAGGCCCCGGTGCCAGACGTAGCCGTCGCGGTGCCGCTCGACGTCGCCGCCGCGCCGCGGCATGCCCTCAACGTCACCGCCGCGACCTGCACTGGCATAGCCCTGGTGGCGCTCGTGGTGGCGGGCGCGCTCGGTCTGCCGCTCAGCGGAGTGGCCCTGGCGCTCGGCCTCATCCTCGGTGCCGGGAACGGGTTCCTGGCGGTGCGGCTGCTCGGCATCGGGGTCGCCTTCGCGGCCACCAGCATCCTGCGGCTGGTGATCCTCACCATGCTCGCGATCCTGAGTGGATTCGTACTGGGGTGGGAGCGGGCGATCCTGGTCGCCGCCGGCATTGCGGTGGCCCAATTGGTGCTCTCGGCCGCTTCGCTCCGTGAGGTGCTGCGAGCCCGATGATCGGCCAGCTCCTCGCCGACACCACTCCTGGCACTCACCCCACCATCACCATCTGCGGCGGGGGCGGCTTTCTCTGCACCTACGACCTCGACACGCTGATCTCCTCGGCGATCGCCATCGCAATGACCCTCGCGATCGGGTTTCTCCTCGTGCGCACCCTGCGGAGCGGCAAGCCGGGCAGGCTCCAGATGGTGTTCGAGCTCTTCCTCAGCTATGTGCGCAACCTGATCCGTGAGACCGTGGGGGAGGAGGTCCCCGCCTTCCTCCTGCCCCTGGCGGCCACCATCGGCTTCTTCATCCTGGTCGCCAACTGGCTCGACTTCTTCCCGCTCCAGCAGCCGGTCGAGCCGGCCAACGCCGACCTCAACCTGCCGCTCGCCATGGGACTGATCGTCTTCCTCATGAGCCAGGGCTACGCCATCCGGGTGCGCGGCCTGGGCGGCTACTTCCACCACTACCTTCGCCCGCCATTCCCTCCGCTCACCATCATCGAGGAGGTGGTGAAGCCGATCACCCTGGCCCTCCGACTTTTCGGCAACGTCTTCGCCGGGGTGGTGATGGTCTACCTGCTGGGGTCGCTCTTCGAGGCCTGGGCCGGGAAATCCGTGGTCACTTCCGCGCTGTCGGTGGTGCCGCTCGTCTTCATGACNNCCCGCGAGGGGGTCTCCGACGAGGGCCATGAGGCCCGCAGCCCCGCGTAGATCACCACAGGAGAGATGGACCCGATGCCACTGCTAGCCACCGCCGTCAACGCTCACTCGATCATCCTGGCCGGGGCGCTGATCGCCGCCGGTCTCGCCCTCGGCGGGGGCGCCATCGGCGCCGCCATCGGTGACGGGCTGGCTGGCAACGCCACCATCCAGGGCACCGCCCGCCAGCCGGAGGCCCAGGGGCGTCTCACCGTCATCATGTTCCTGATCGTCGGCTTGGTCGAGGCGATGTACTTCATCAACCTGGTGCTGGGCTTCTTCTTCATCGTCAGCTTCGGCGCGCAGACGAAGTAGCGTTTCCGTGATGCTTGCCAGCGCCTCGCTGCTGTCCGTCAACGGCACCGTGATCGCCGAAGCCGTCGCTTTCCTGCTCATGGTGGGCGTCCTCTGGCGCTGGGTCTACCCACCGGTGATGCGCATGGCTGAGAAGCGGGAGCAGGCCATCGAGGCCGGGCTGCAGCAGGCGCAGGAGGCGGAGAAGCGGCTGGCCGACGTGCGCGTCGAGGTCGAGAAGCTCCTCGACGAGGCTCGTGCCCAGGCCCGGGAGATCACCGACCGGGCTCATCGCGAGGCCGCCGCGGAGGCGGACGAGGTGCGGTCCAAGGCCCGGCGGGAGGCCAAGATACTCAGCGACCAGGCCCGGGTGGACATCATCTCCGAGCGCGATCGGGCGCTCCGCGAGCTTCGCACCCAGGTCGGTTCCCTGGTGGTCGCCGCCGCGGCTCGGGTGCTCGGGGACGCGATGGACGCGCAGTCCCAGCACAAGCTCATCGAGCACTCGCTCCGGTCGCTGGAGACCCTGCCGCAATGACGCCACCGCCGGAGCCGAGCTGATGGCCTCCGCTCTCGCCCGCCGCTACGCGGCGGCCTGCTACGAGGTCGCCCGTGAGGGGGTCAGTGTCGACCCCGTCGGCGCCGAGCTGGAGCAGGCTCGCGACATCCTCGGCGACGCGCGGGTCAGGGCGGTCATGGCCAACCCACGGGTGTCCCTGAAAGAGCGCAGCGCGGTCCTGGAGGGGCTCCTCGAGGGGATGTCGGCGCCCGCCCGCAACCTGGTCCGGCTGCTCGTCGCTCATGGGCGCTTCGGGCTCGTCTCGGACGTGGTCGCCGAGTACCGGGTCATGGTCGACGCGGCGTCCGGCGTCGTCCGCATCGTGGTGAGGTCCGCCCTGCCCCTCAACCGGGCGGCCGAGCGGCGGATCGAGGGGGTGCTGGCGGTGCGCCTGGCGCATCCAGTCCGCCTCGAGACCGTCCACGATCCCGCCCTCATCGGCGGACTTGAGATCCGGATGGGCGATCGCGTCATCGACGACAGCGTTCGCAGCCATCTTCAGCAGCTTCAGGCCGCGATGGCCTGATCGGAGGTCAGGGACACACCGAGCGATGGCAATACGAAGCGACGAGATCGGCGACATCCTGAAGCGACGCATCGCGAGCTTCGACGCCGCTGTGGTGGAGGCGAGCGAGGGCGTGGTGACGTCGGTCAGCGACGGCATCGCCCGGATCTACGGCCTGGAAGAGGCGATGTCCGGCGAGCTCCTCTCCTTCCCCGGCCCCGACGGCCAGGGCGCGGTCCTCGGGCTGGCACTGGACCTTCGCGAGGACGGCGTCGGCGCCGTCATCCTGGGCCCGTCCGACCATCTCCAGGAGGGGGACACCGTCCGTACCACGGGGCGGATCGCCGAGGTGCCGGCGGGGGAGGCGGTGATCGGCCGCATCCTCGACCCCCTGGGGCAGCCGATCGACGGCAAAGGCCCCATCGAGACGGCCGACATCATGCCGCTGGAGCGGATCGCCCCCGGCGTGCTCCTGCGCCAGGGCGTCACCGCCCCCATGCAGACCGGCATCAAGGCGATCGACTCCATGTTCGCCATCGGCCGGGGGCAGCGCGAGCTGATCATCGGGGACCGCCAGACTGGCAAGACCGCGATCGCTCTCGACACCATCATCAACCAGAAGGGCGGCGACGTCACCTGCATCTACGTCGCCATCGGCCAGCGCGCCGCGACCGTCGCCCAGGTCGCCGCGACCCTCCAGCAGTTCGGCGCCATGGAATACACGACCATCGTCGCCGCCACCGCAGCCGACCCCGCCCCTCTCCAGTACATCGCGCCCTACGCGGGCTGCGCCATGGGCGAATGGTTCATGCAGAAGGGCCGGCACGCGCTCATCGTCTACGACGACCTCAGCAAGCACGCCGATGCTTANNGGCACCTTCACCGCGCTTCCCATCATCGAGACCAAGGCCAACGACGTCTCCGCCTACATCCCGACCAACGTCATCTCCATCACCGACGGCCAGATCTACCTGGAGACCGACCTCTTCAACGCCGGCACCCGCCCGGCCATCAACGTCGGCCTCTCGGTCTCCCGGGTCGGTTCGGCCGCCCAGACCAAGGCGATGAAGCAGGTGGCCGGCCAGCTCAAGCTCGACCTGGCCCAGTACGGCGAGCTCAAGGCCTTCTCCCAGTTCGCGGCCGACCTCGACAAGCGGACCAAGGCGACCCTGGAGCGCGGTCAGCGCATGACCGAGCTGCTCAATCAGCCGCAGTACGAGCCGGTGCCCTTCGCGCGCCAGGTGATGGCGATCTTCGCCGGCACCCGCGGCTACCTCGACGACGTGCCGGTCAACCGGATCTCCGACTTCGAACGTTCGCTGCTCCGCTTCCTGGAGCAGAACCACCCCGACCTGGAGAAGACCATCGTCCTGGAGGGGGCGGTCTCGGCGGAGCTCGAGGCCAAGCTGCGGGCGGCGATCGAGGACTTCAAGAAGGACTACGCGTAGTGGTGCCTCGCTGATGCCCAGCCTTCGCGACCTCCGCCGTCGCATCCGCACCGTCGCCAACACCCAGAAGATCACCAAGGCGATGGAGCTGGTCGCGGCCTCCAAGCTGCGGCGCGCCCAAGAACGGATGCAGAATGCCCGTCCCTACGCGGACGAGTTGACCGGGGTGATGGCCCAATTGATGCGTCGGTCCTCAGGTCAGGAGCATCCCTTCCTCGCGGTCCGCCCCGTCACCCACCGCTGCCTTCTCGTGGTGACCAGCGACCGCGGGCTGGTGGGGGGGCTGAACAGCAACAGCGTCCGGCTGGCGCTCCGGGAGAGCTCGGGCGGAGGTGTCCCGACCGAGGTGGTGACCATCGGTCGCAGAGGNNATCAGCGTCGCCATGGAGCGGTACGAGCAGGGGAAGTGCGACCAGGTCGACCTCATCTACGCGCGTTTTATCAGCAACGGCCGCCAGGAGGCGACGCTGCAGCGGCTGCTCCCCGTCGAACCGCCCGCCGATGCCACCCCCGCAGCGGCCGACTTCGAGTACGAGCCCGACTCCGCGGAGGTACTCGACGCTCTCCTGCCCCGCTATGTCGAGGCGCAGGTCTACCGGGCCGTGCTCGAGAATCTCGCCAGCGAGCAGGCGGCCCGGGTCATGGCCATGCACAATGCCGCAGAGAACGC
>PLXL01000066.1:2813-4305 GCA_003153215.1 Candidatus Dormiibacterota bacterium | reverse complement strand
CGGCTTCCGCGGACCTACGACGCCCTCCAGATCGCCCGCAAGGGCGGCCGGCTGGTGCTGGAGGTCGAGCAGGATCTGGGCAACGGCGTGGTCCGCACCATCGCCATGGACACGACCGACGGGCTGCGGCGCGGCGACGAGGTGGTGAGCACCGGACAGCCGATCACGGTCCCGGTGGGCGAGGTGACCCTGGGCCGGATGTTCAACGTCATCGGGGATCCTATCGACGCGATGCCGGCGCCGGACGCCGAGCGCCACCCCATCCACCGCAAGCCCCCGCCCGTCAGCGAGCAGGACGTGAGCCAGCAGATCCTGGAGACCGGGATCAAGGTCATCGACCTCATCTGCCCCTTCTCCAAGGGGTCCAAGATCGGGCTCTTCGGCGGCGCGGGTGTCGGCAAGACCGTCGTCGTCAACGAGATGATCCGCAACATCGCCGAGGAGCACAGCGGCTACTCGGTCTTCGCAGGGGTCGGGGAGCGCACCCGGGAGGGGCGCGACCTCTACGGCGACATGAAGGAGTCCGGGGTCCTGGACCGGACCGCGCTGGTCTTTGGCCAGATGAACGAGCCGCCCGGTGCTCGCGCCCGGGTCGCCCTCACCGGGCTCACCATGGCCGAGTACTTCCGCGATGAGAAGAGCGCCGACGTCCTCTTCTTCATCGACAACATCTTCCGGTACGTCCTGGCCGGAGCCGAGGTCTCGGCACTGCTCGGGCGGATGCCGAGCGCGGTGGGCTACCAGCCCACCCTCGCCACCGAGATGGGCGATCTCGAGGAGCGCATCACCTCCACACGGAAGGGCTCGATCACCTCGGTCCAGGCGGTATATGTCCCCGCAGACGACTTCACGGACCCGGCGGTCGCGACCACCTTTGCCCACCTGGGGGCGACCGTCTCGCTCTCCCGCGCCCTCACCGAGATCGGCATCTATCCCGCCGTGGACCCGCTCGAGTCGACGAGCCGCGCCCTCGATCCCCGGCTCGTCGGGGAGGAGCACTACCGCGTCGCCACCGGAGTGAAGCGGATCCTGCAGGAGTACAAGGATCTCCAGGACATCATCGCCATCCTCGGCCAGGAGGAGCTGACCGACGATCAGAAGCTGACCGTCGCGCGAGCCCGGCGTGTGCAGCGCTTCCTCTCCCAGCCCTTCAAGGTCGCCGAGGTCTTCACCGGCCGCCCGGGCATCTACGTCAAGCTCGAGGAGACCATCCGCGGCTTCGGCGAGATCCTGGACGGGAAGCACGATGATCTTCCCGAGGACGCCTTCTACATGGTCGGGACCATCGACCAGGCGGTCGCCAAGGGGCGTGAGCTCGAAGGGACAGAGCCCGAGGGAGGCGTCGCCGGGGCAGACGGGAAGCCGGCCGCACCGGCCACCGGGGACGCGGAGCCGCCGGAGGAGACAGCGAAGTCTCCTGACGAGAAGCGCGCTGCCGAGAAGAGCGATAAGCCCGCTGCCGACAAGACTGAAACGCCGGCGGCCGAGAAGA
>PLXL01000066.1:0-2783 GCA_003153215.1 Candidatus Dormiibacterota bacterium | reverse complement strand
CGCCCTCCGCCCGTGCGAAGAAGGCGAAGCCGGACAAGGGCAGCTGATGGCGAAGCTGAACGTCGAGCTGGTCACCGCGGAGGGCCGTGTGGTCTCCCAGGAGGCCGACTTCGTGCTCGCGCCGGGAGCGGCCGGTGATCTGGGGGTGCTGCCTCACCACATCCCCCTGCTCACCCCGCTCCGGACCGGCGAGGTCATGGTGCGCAACGACGGGGTGGAGGAGTACCTCTTCGTCTCGGGCGGCTTCCTGGAGGTCCTCCCCGACCGCGTGGTCATCCTCGCCGATGCCGCCGAGCGCGCGGAGGACATCGACCAGACCCGGGCCGAGGCGGCGCGCCGCGCTGCCGAGGAGACCCTGGCCGAGCATGCCGGCGACGCCATGGCCGCCGCCAAGCTGGAGCGGGCCCTCTACCGGCTGAAGGTCGCCGAGGTGCGCCGTCGCCGGCGCGATCGCGGGAGCCGCCCCGGCGCGTCTTGACCGGTCAGCTCCCCAGGAAGAAGTCGCCCGCCAGGAAGGCCGAGTTGACCTCCTGGTCCTGCTCGGTTCCGAGGCAGCTGATGGCGATCCCCACGGCCGCGTAGGTCGGGTCGGTGAACCCGAGCACGTCGACGCTGTTGACATCCGAGCAGACGTTCAGGCTGGAGACCGCGTTGCTGTCGCCCAGCGCGAAACTCGGGTTGCCCGTGAAGACGAAGTCGGAACCGCTGCTGCTCTTGGTGTTGGTGGCGGTGTATGTGTTCTCGCAGTACTGTGAGCTGCCGTCGGAGGCGGTCACCAGGGTGAGGTTATGGCAGCTGCCCTGGGTCACCTTCATGCCATTGGCGGTGAGCACGGAGTTGAAGTAGGTGGTGGCCAGGCTCTCGGTCGGGAAGCCCGCATAGAGGACGTAGCTCTCGGCGACATCCCTGTTCTGGGTCAGGTCACAGAGCTCCTCGCCGCTCTCGCCGCTCGCCACGTCGGCGTCGCTCGGTTCCTGGGAGCAGCTGTCGGCCGTGTTCGCGGTGATGTGGCTGGGCAGGAGGTTGCCCAGCGGGCTGAGAGACGGGGAGCCCGTCGCCGAGGAGCTGGCGGACGAGGACGGCTTGGCCGTGGAGGAGGAGGGGCTGGGTGTGGGGGTGGACGTGAACGTGGGTAGCGGCGTCGGCGTCGGGGTGGGGGGGGCGACCGCGGCGGCCGCCTTGAAGGGGAAGAAGCCGGCGAGAGCGGCCACCCCGAAGTAGCCGATGACCAGCACGATCACCACCGCAGCAGCGAGCAGGGCACGAGGGTGGCCGCGCTTGCGGGTGGGGCGGGCCGGAGCGGTCCACGGGGGCGGTCCCCCTGACGCGCCCGATCCAGGCGGTGGGCTGGGGGGGCGCGGCTGGAAGGGAACCCCGGCACCCGCCCACTGCGGTCCCTGCGGCGGGCCGCCAGGAACACCCTGCCCAAACGGTCCGGGGGTGCCGGAACCCGCGAACGACGAGGGGGCGCTCGGTCCCGGGAAGGCGGAGGGGGCGCCGGGCCCTTGGAAGGCCGGGGGGGCGCTGGATGGCGCGAACGGCGACGGAGTCGGCGGTGGAGCGAAGGGAGGCGGAGCTGCGGGCCCCGAGAAGGGCGGCGGACCCGAGGGAGTCGGGGGGGTGGGCGACGCTCCCGGCGGCGTGTACGCCGAGGGGGCCAGGGGTGGCATGAATTGCGGCGGCGCCNNGGGTCGAGGACGCCGCTCTGGGCAAGGTTGCCGGACACCGCCTCGAGAGCCGCGCCCGGGCCGACCGTTGCTGCCTGCTGGGCGAGCTGAGCGCTGGCGCCCGCCCTCGCCGCGGCGACCAGGATGCCGGCCTCCTCGGGCACGGTGGGGAGCAGGATGTTGAGGAGGCTGCCGAGGTGCCGCGGGTCGGACAGGATGGCGGGCCCGTGATCCCTCACGACCGCCGCCAGGGCTTGGCGAACGTCCCCCTGCGGATCGAAGCCTCCGGTCCCAGCGTTCATGCGATGCCCCTGCCGATCAACGGGTCCGATGCACGGTAAGACCGGGATGGTAGGCGATGACGGAGGACCGCCGTAGCGAGGCAGGCGCGGCGATCCCACCGGCCGGGAGGGCCGAACCTCCTGGCCCCATCAGGTTCCCAGGAAGCACTGGTTGCCGGAGGGTCAGCGCGGGCTGGGGCCCGCCGGTGGGCCGTGCTGCTCAGAAGAGCCCGACGATGTTTCCCGCATCGTCGATGTCGACGCGCTCGGCCACCGGGGCGCTCGAGAGACCGGGCATGGTGCGCATCTCGCCGCTGCGAAGGTAGACGAAGCCCGCGCCTGCCGCTGCCCTCACCTCCCGGATGGGGAGCGTCCAGCCGGTGGGGGCCCCCCTGAGCCGGGGATCGGACGAGAGGCTCAGCTGGGTCTTGGCGATGCAGATCGGGAAGCCGCCGAATCCGTCCCGCTCGCACTGGCGGAGCTGCTGGGCGGCCGCGCTGTCGTAGGCGACGCCGTCGGCGCCGTACACCCGGGTTGCCACCGCGGCCACCTTCTCCTCCAGGCTGGCAGAGCCCGCGTAGAGCATCTGGAAGTCGCTCTCCTCGTCGCAGGCAGCAGCCACCGCGCTGGCCAGCTCCACCGCCCCCTCGCCGCCGTCGGCGTAGTTGGTGTGGAGGGCGCAGCGCACGCCCATCTCCTCGGCGATCCGGCGGATGGCGGCGTGCTCGGAAGGGTGGTCCTCGGGGTGGGCGTTGATGGCGACGACCACGGGGACGCCGAAGAGCCGGCAGTTCTCCACCTGCTTGCGCAGGTTGGCTCCGCCGACCTCCACCTC
>PLXL01000040.1:9978-13974 GCA_003153215.1 Candidatus Dormiibacterota bacterium | reverse complement strand
ACAAGCGCCGGACCGGTCTGACCGTCCGTGACCGCAGCCGCGAGCTGGAGGTCATCGCCCACGTCGCCGGGCGGGTGCCGCGTCTCTCCGCCGAGGCCGTGGGACGGGTGATGACCGCGGTCATCGACGGCTGCGTGGAGGCGAGTGAGCGCTTGGCAGTGAGCGAGAAGGACTCGGGTACGATCTCGAGCTGACGGGAGGTACCACGCAGATGGCGGCCATCGTGGTCGAGGAGCTGCGCAAGTCGTACGGCTCGCTGCATGCCGTGCGCGGGGTCAGCTTCAGCGTGGAGCCGGGCGAGGTCTTTGGCCTGCTCGGTCCCAACGGCGCGGGCAAGACCACCATCGTCGAGATCCTCGAGGGCTACCGTCACCGGGACGCGGGGCGGGTCGAGGTTCTCGGCGCCGATCCCGCCACCGCCGGTCGCGACCTCCGCCGGAGGGTCGGGATGGTCCTGCAGGAGTGCGCCGTCGAGCCGTACCTCACCGTGCGCGAGGTGGTCGACCTCCACCGCGGCTACTACCCGAAGCCGCTCCCGACCGACGACGTCGTCGAGCTGGTCGGCCTGGAGGAGAAGGCGGGCGTGCGCGTCAAGAAGCTCTCGGGTGGGCAGCAGCGACGTCTCGATCTCGCCCTCGCGCTGATCGGAGACCCGGAGCTGGTGTTCCTCGACGAGCCGACCACCGGCTTCGACCCGTCGGCACGGCGCAACGCGTGGGAGATCGTGCGCGGCATGCGCAAGCTGGGCAAGACCATCCTGCTCACCACCCACTACATGGACGAGGCTCAGAACCTCACCGACCGGGTCTGCGTCGTGAGCGCCGGGGAGGTGGTCCGGATCGGCACTCCCGGCAGCCTGCGCGCGGAGCGGGCCGAGACCAGGATCCAATTCATCCGCCCCGACGGGGTCACCGTTCCCAAGGTGGGTGAGGTCGTCCCCGGAGGCGAGGACGGGCTGATCGCGATGATCACCGAAACCCCGACCAAGGCCCTGCACGAGCTGACCGAGTGGGCCGTGGCCCGCGGTATCGAGCTGCAGCGCTTGGAGGTCACCCAGCCGTCGCTGGAGGACGTGTACCTGGAGCTCACCCGCGATGAGTGACGCGACCATCGCCCTGGCCCAGGTCCGCGCCGAGCAGCGGAGCTTCTGGCGCAACCCTGCCGCGGCGTTCTTCGGCTTCGGCTTCCCGATCATGTTCCTGCTCATCTTCGGGACCATTTTCAAGGGCGATAAGGCGTGCATCGACGGCTCCTACGGAGCCCAGGGTCAGTGCGTCGGCGGGGCGCTGGTTCCCTACAACACCTTCTTCGTCCCGGCCATGGCCGCGTGGGGCGTGATCACCAGCTGCTTCGTCAACCTGGCGGCCACCATCTCCATCCGTCGCGATAGCGGCTTGCTCAAGCGGTTGCGCGGGACCCCCCTCTCACTCCCCGCGTTCGTCGTCGGCATCGTCGGCTCGGCGCTGATCGCCGCCCTCATCGTCGTGGCCCTCACCGCCATCGTCGGACACATCTTCTATGGCGCTCCCTGGCCGGTGCACTGGCTGCCGGCGGTGGCGAGCGTGCTTCTGGGCGGGGTCGTCTTCTGTGTCCTCGGACTGTTGATCACGGTGCTCATCCCCAACGCCGACGCCGCCCCGGCGGTGGTGAACTTCAGCTACCTGCCCATCCTCTTCATCTCCGGCTTCTTCTTCAGCTTCAACAACACCGTGCTCCAGGACATCGCCAAGGTCTTCCCCGTCTACTGGTTCAAGGAGGCGATGCTCACCGCCTTCGGCGCCAAGCCCAGCTCGAGTGGGTGGAACGGGCAGGACCTCCTGGTGCTGCTGATCTGGGGCGTCGTCGGGCTGGCGGTGACGCTGCGCTTCTTCCGCTGGGAGTCGCGCCGGGTCTGAGGTGGTCGCGGCCCGGCCTGCGACCCGACGACTGGCGGCATGGGCCGTGGTCACCATCTCCGTCGCCGCCTGGCGCTTCCGCTGGGATTGATCCGAAGGGGTGCGCCGCGACGCGGGCCCGGTAGCGGCCGCGCGTGTCCGCACCGCATAATCCGGAGCACACCTGAATAACGCCCCGGGTTGAACGGGAAGCCGGTGTGAATCCGGCGCTGTCGCGCAACTGTGAGCGGGGAGCCAAGGTCAGCGTGCCACTGCGAGACGTGAGTCTCGTGGGAAGGCGACCGATGGCGACGATCCGCAAGCCAGGAGACCGACCCGAGGCACGACTCCACCCCCGCGCGTGACGGGAGGACGGCCTCATGGCGGCGAGGATGCCTTCGGCGAGGTGGAGACCGATCGCCGCCTGAGGAGCGTGGGATGAAGGGATCCCGCAGGTGCAGCGTCGTGGTGGCAGCATTCGGTCTGATCGGCTCATGCGCGGCCGCGGGGGTGACGGCGGGGGTGATGGCGCGGGCGGGCACGAGCCCCTCGATCCGAGCCCTCCTCTACCTGAGGTCCCAGCAGGGGGCGAGCGGGGCAATCGCCGGACCCTCGGGGAGCTACGCGGACAGCGAGCTGTACGCGATCGGCGCCGCCGCCGGCGGATACGATCCCAAGGCGCTCGCCGCGAGCTCGGGGAAGTCGGTGGTGGACTACCTGGCGGCGGTCGCCGCCAAGGCCTGCACGACGAGCAACCCGGGAGGGTGCGGCGAGTTGATCCAGGCGGTGGTCGCGGCGGGAGACGCCCCCCAGTCGTTCGGCGGGGAGGATCTGCTGACCACGCTGAGCTCGGCCTACGACCCGACCACGGGGAAGTACGGCGACGGCGAGGCGTTCCCCCAGGCCCTCGCCATCCAGGGACTGGTGGCGGCCGGTGCCCAGGTGCCCGCCGCCGCCGTCCAGTTCCTCGTCGCCGCCCAGGACAGTGACGGCGGCTGGGACTACGAGGACGACGCCAACGACCCCAAGGCGTCCACCGATTTCGACACGAGCGACACCAACTCGACGTCCATGGTGCTGATGGCGCTGGACGCCGCCGGTGACCACGGCCGCGACCTGAGCGCCCTGGCCTGGCTGGCCATCCAGCAGGACGCGGACGGAGGCTTCCCCTACCAGGCGGGGAACGGCAGCGACCCCGACTCCACCGCCCTGGTCATCCAGGCGGTCATCGCCACCGGCGGTGACCCGTCCAGTGCCGCGTGGTCAAAAGGGGGCAAGACGCCGCTCGACCACCTGACGAGCACCCAGGACAAGGACGGCGGCTACACCTTCCCGGGCAAGGCCGGCCCCGATGCCTTCACCACCAGCCAGGTGCCCCCCGCGCTGGAGGGGGTGGCGTTCCCGGTCCCCTTCGCCAGCCGGCGCTGGTACGAGCCCGGAGCGGCCCTGTCCGCCAATGCCACGGCGGGGGCGTCGGGCGGATCGCCGCCCGCCCCGTTGCTCTACGCGCTGGTGGCCCTGGCGGCCGCCCTGGTCATCGGAGGTGGTGGGCTGGCGGTGGTGCGGGCACGGCGGTGACGAGGATCGGACCGCGGCGTGGGCTCGCCATCTGCCTGCTGGGCACGATGGCCGGCATGGCGGGCAGCGCGGTGCGGATGCTCCCCGCACCGTCGCTGTGCACCGCCGCGACCTACCCTCACCACGTCGCCCTGGTCGTCGAGCTGGGCGATTCGGAGTCGGTCGGGAGGTGCGTCGGCTTCAACGGCTCCAGCATCAGCGGAGAGGAGGTGCTGCAGGCCAGCGGCCTGGAGTACGCGACGCAGGGCTACGGCTCGCTCGGCCAGGCGGTGTGCCAGGTGGACGAGGAGCCGGCCGCCTACAGCACCTGCCTGCCGAGCAGCGGCTCCTACTGGGCGCTCTTCACCTCGCGCGCTGGCGGAGCCTGGCAGGCGGCCGACGTCGGCATCTCGAGCGTGGAGTTCGCCAACGGGGATGCCGAGGGTCTTCGCTACGACCCCGAGACCGGCCCCGACCCGGCCCCGCCCTCCCCAGCGGGCGTCTGCGTCGCTGCCCGCTCTTCGACGCCGGCTTCCGGCGGCGTGGCCTCCGCCTCCTCGGGGGC
>PLXL01000040.1:0-9920 GCA_003153215.1 Candidatus Dormiibacterota bacterium | reverse complement strand
TGCTGACGCTGCTGCTGAGCCACACCGGGCAGCACGTCCTGGTCCGGCTGCCTGCCGCCATTCCGGCGATCGGCGGGCCGCTCACGCTGGAGGCGCTCGCTTTCGGCCTTGCCACCGGGCTGGGCATCGCGGCGGCCCTGCTCGCGGTGGCCCCCCTCACCCTGGTCAGCCAGCCGCACGAGCTGGTCGACGCGCTGCCCTCGCCGCTTGCTCGCACCGGTGCCGCGGTGGGCGCAGCCCTCAACCTCATCCCCGGCACCCTGCGCAGTGCCGCCGAGATCAGGGAAGCCCAGCGCATGCGGGGCTGGCGGGCGCGGCGTGTCGTCGACTGGCCGGCGGTGGCGGTGCCGGTGGTCCTCACCGCCATCGAGGGGTCGATGACCCTGGCCGAGGCAATGGAATCGCGGGCCTACGGCACCAGCGCCCGGACCCATTTCGGCATCCAGCGCTGGGCCCGGTACGACACCCTGGTCTCCACCACCGCCCTGCTCGGCGCCGCCGGCTTCCTGGCCCTCGCCCTCACCGGTGAGGCGCCCGGCTGGTTCCCGTTCCCGGTGCTCTCCGCGCCGGCGATCAGCGTCCCGGCGCTGCTCTGCTGCGCGCTGCTGGTGGTGCCGTCACTCCGGGTGCGGCGGTAGATGCACACCCTCTCCTTCGCCGGACTCCATTACACGTATCCGGAGACCGCATCCCGCGCCCTCGACGGGGTGGACCTGGAGATCTCCTCCGGCCTGACGCTCCTCACCGGCTCATCTGGGAGCGGCAAGTCCACCCTGCTGCGGGTCTGCAACGGGCTCATCCCCCACTTCCACGGTGGGGTGATCGGAGGGAGCGCACGCGTCCTCGGCCGCGAGGTGGTCCGCACCCCGACCCGGGAGCTCGCCCGCGAGGTCGGCTTCGTCTTCCAGGACCCTGAGCTGCAGGCGGTCTACCCCTCCGTCGAGCGCGACGCCGCCTTTGGGCTGGAGAACCTCGGTGTTGCCCGTGGGGAGATGCTCCGCCGGGTCGGCGACGCTCTCGAGATGTGCGGCATCGCCCACCTCCGGAGCCGTGCGGTCGGCACCCTCTCGGGCGGCGAGCGGCAGCGGCTCGCGCTGGCCGGGGTGCTGGCGATGCGCCCGCGCCTGCTGGTCCTCGATGAGCCGCTCTCCCAGCTCGACCCGGAGGGTGCGGCCGCGCTGCTCGCCGCGCTCCACGCCGCCGTCCAGGCCGGCACCACGGCACTGGTGGCGGAGCACCGCCATCACCTGGTGCTGGGGCGTGCCGACCGGTGCCTGCGCATGGCCGAGGGACGGGTCACCGCGTGCGCCCCGGAGCGGCCGGTCGAGACCGCGCCTGTTGCGGCGTCCCGCGGCGTTCGGGTCTCGCCGGAGCTCAGCTGGCGCCTTCAGCAGGTGAGCGCCGGCCCCGCGGGGGTCGCGGTGCTGCACGACCTCGACCTGGCGGGGGGGACCGGCGAGGTGGTGGCTCTCACCGGCGCCAACGGCAGCGGCAAGACCACCCTGCTGCGCACCATCGCCGGGCTGCTCCCCCCACTGTCGGGCAGCGTGGAGCGTTGCCCCGGCCGGATCGCCTACCTGCCCCAGAATCCGTCAGCGCTCCTGCACCGGGCGACGGTGCGCTCGGAGATCGACTGGACGCTGCGGCGCACCCACTCCACGGGCCGGGCCGACACGGTGCTGGAGGACCTGGGGCTTGCCGCCGTGGCCGAGCGCGATCCGCGGGACCTCAGCACCGGCCAGCGCCAGCGGGCGGCCCTCGCCTCGGTGCTCGCCGGCAGCCCTGCACTGGTGCTCCTGGACGAGCCGACGCGGGGGATGGACGGCGCCGCCCGCGCTGCCCTGATCGCGGCCGTGGCCCGCATCGCGGATCGGGGCGGGAGCGCGGTGGTGGCGACCCACGATCCGCAGCTGGTGGCCGCGTTGGCCACCCGGGTGGTCGATCTCGGCGAGGGTATCGCCCGGGAGCGGCGGTCACTCACGGCGGCAGCCAGATGACGTGGCGGCGGTGGCGGGAGGACACTCACGGCGGTGGCCCGATGAGGCCCGCGGCGGTTGTCCCGATGACGCTCGTGGCTGTGTCGATCGTCGGGGTGGCGCTCTTCATCTGGCCGTTCGCCGTCTCCAGCGCTCCCGCTCCGGTGGTGGCACTCTCCCTGGCCCTGGGGACCCTCGCCGTCCTCGCCGCGGTGGAGACGGCGATGCGCCGTCTCGACGCGCGGCGCTTCGCCCTTCTCGCCGCCATCGCCGGCATCGACGCGGCGCTGCGGCTCGTCCTGGTGACGGGCGCCGGGGGGTTCAGCCCGATCTTCTTCCTCATTCTCGCCACCGGCTACGTCTACGGGCCCTCCTTCGGCTTCCTCTGCGGCGCCACGTCGCTGCTCGCGTCGGCGGTGGCCACCGGGGGTATCGGGCCCTGGCTCCCCTACGAGATGTTCGGTTGCGGCTGGACCGGGGCGGCGGCGGGGATCGCCGGGCTTCGCCGTTCCTCGACCCCGGGCATGCGGGACATCGCCGTCCTCGCTATCGTCAGCGTGGTCGCCGGCTACGCCTACGGGGCGCTCCTCGACGTCTGGGATTGGACCACCTTCTACCGGGGGAGCCCCTCGTTCGGATTCCTGCCGGGCGCCGGGACGGGGGTGCTCCTGCAGCGGTTCGGGCGCTTCTACCTGGCCACCTCGGTGGTCTGGGACAGCTTTCGCGCCGCCGGTGACGCTCTCGCCGTGATCGTCCTCGGGCTGCCCGTGCTCGCTGCCCTGGCGCGGGTGAAGAGCAGGCTGACCTTCACCGTCTCCGGCCCGGGAGGTGGCGACGGAGCCCGGTCGTCCTCAGATGGCGCAGTGCCCTCGGCCTCTGGCGCCGGGCTCGCCGCTCAGCCCCCGACCCCGACCCGGTCGGGCCTGCTGCCCGGGTCGGGGGCTCAGTGACCCTTGGGGGTGCGCTCCTCGCAGCCCCAGGGGGTGTTGTGAGACTTGAGCAGCTCCAGGAAGGGGTCCGCCGGGAACGCCTCCGGACCGAGGACGCCGGCTCCCGACCAGACCTTGGACTCGATCAGCTCGAGCGCGGCCAGCGGGTTGACCGCCGTCTGCCACACCACCGCCTGCGACCCGTACTCGGCCATCGAGGCGGCGTTGTCCACCACGTGATAGAGATACACCTCACGCGGCTTGCCGTCNNCCGGCATTCGCCGACCTCCACCGGGGAGGTCGAGTCCAGCCCGAGCTTGTGCAGCGTCTTGAGGACGCCGATGAACTCGTCGCCCAGCCCGTACTTGAAGGTGACCCGCCTGCAATCGACCCAGCGCGGCACCAGGAGCACCTCCTCGTGCTCCACGTTCACGCACTCGACCGGACCGATGCCCGCGGGGAAGTCGAATACCTCGGGCTCGCTGAAGGGCGGCGTCGTGTACCAGCCACGCCCGCGCTCGTAGATGATCGGCGGGTTGAGGCATTCCTCGATCGTCGTCCAGATGGAGAAGGTGGGGGCGAACTCGTATCCCTCGACGACCAGGTTGGCCCCGTCGCGGACACCCACCTCGTCGATGGAGGAGAAGANNAGGAGCCCCTTGCTCTCCCATTCACCGGCGAGGGCAAACTGCTCGTCCCCGAGCTTGACGCCGGGCGTGGCGAAGGGGTCGTCCGGGTGGGGGCGGGAGAGCGACATGGCCATGTCCAGGTAATTGACCCCGGAGGCCAGCGCGGCCCGGAAGAGAGGCATGACGAACCTGGGGTCCACGGCGTTGAGGAGCACGTCGCACCGCTCCGCCGCCAGGAGTTGCGACACCGCCTTCTCGTCGCCGGCATCCAGGCCAACGGCCGTGAACCGGGCGCCGGCCGCGGCGACGGCGCGCTCCGCCTTGACGCGGTCGTGGTCGGCGACCACCATCGCCTCGAACAGGTTCCAGCGCGACGCCGTACGGGCGATCGCGGTCCCGACCCCACCGGCTCCGACCAGCAATACACGCATCGCAGAAAACCCTCCGGCCGGCGATTATACTTGCCGGCCGGAGGCGTTGTGGGGGGTGCCGGCGCACAGCGTGGACAGGTTGGTGGGAGGCGGTCGTGGGCGCTACAGACGGCAGATGGGGAAACTTCGTGGGGGGCCGGTACGTCGACCCCAAGGACGGCTCCTTCAGTCAGCTCATCGATCCGGTGACCGGAGAGGCGTTCGCCGCGGCACCACTCTCTCAACCCGCGGATGTGGAGCACGCCCTCGGCGTTGCGCAGGCGGCGTTCGAGGAGTGGCGTGAGACCACTCCGTCGGAGCGGAGCCTCGCCCTGCTGCGCTTCGCCGACGCGGTCGAGAAGCGCGGTACTGAGCTGGTCGACCTCGAGTGCCGCAACACCGGCAAGCCGCGTGCCCTGACGACCTCCGAGGAGCTGCCGCCGCTTCTCGACCAGATCCGCTTCTTTGCCGGCGCGTGCCGGCTTCTCGAAGGACGCGCGGCGGCCGAGTACATGCGGGGCTACACCTCCTTCGTGCGCCGGGAGCCGGTGGGGGTGTGCGCCCAGGTGACGCCCTGGAACTACCCGATGATGATGGCGGTGTGGAAGTTCGCACCGGCCATCGCCGCGGGGAACACCGTCGTCCTCAAGCCGGCTCACACCACCCCGCTCAGCACCCTGCTCCTGGCTGAGATCGCCGCGGAGTTCCTCCCGCCCGGGGTGCTGAACGTGCTCTGCGGGAGCAACCGCGACATGGGTGCCGCCTTGATCGGCCACCCGATCCCCCGCATGGTCTCGATCACCGGCAGCGTACGAGCCGGACGCGAGGTGGCTCAGACGGCGGCTGTCGATCTCAAGAGGGTGCATCTCGAGCTGGGAGGCAAGGCCCCCGTGGTCGTGTTCGACGACGTCGACGTGGCCAAGACGGCCGCGGGCATCGCCATGGCCGGCTTCTTCAACGCGGGCCAGGACTGCACGGCCGCCACGCGTGTGCTCGCTGCTCCGCGTGTCTACGCAGACCTGGTGGACGCGCTGGCGGAGCGGGCCAGGAGCCAGGTGGTCGGCGCTCCGGACGATGCGCACGTGGACCTCGGTCCGCTCAACAGTGAAAACCAGCTCAAGGCCGTGAGCGGCTACGTGGATCGGCTGCCCGCGCACACCGAGGTGCGCGCCGGCGGGCACCGCATCGGCGACCGGGGCTTCTTCTACCAGCCCACCGTGGTCACCGGGGTCGAGCAGCCCGACGAGATCGTCCAGGAGGAGGTGTTCGGACCGGTCATCACGGTGCAGCGCTTCTCCGACGAGGAGCAGGCCGTGACCTGGGCCAATGAGGTCGAGTTCGGGCTGGCATCATCGGTCTGGACCCGCGACCACGGTCGCGCGATGCGCATGAGCAAGCGGCTCGACTTCGGATGCGTCTGGATCAACACGCACATCCCGCTGGTGGCCGAGATGCCCCACGGTGGCTTCCGGCATTCGGGGTACGGTAAGGATCTGTCGGTGTACGGCTTCGAGGACTACACGAGGATCAAGCACGTCATGACGGCGCTGGACGTCTGAGCCAGGTGGGCCCGAAGGTGAGCACCACCCCCGACGAGGTTCCGCAGCAGCGCCGGCTTCTGACCGAGATCCCCGGGCCGCGCTCGCGCGAGCTGGCCGCGCGCCGGGATCGCGCCATCCCCAGGGGGGTGAGCACCACCCTGCCCGTCTTCGTGGTCCGGGCGGGCCCGGGCATCCTCGAGGACGTCGACGGCAACCGGCTGATCGACTTCGGCTCCGGCATCTCGACGACCAATGCCGGCAACAGCGCTCCCTTGGTGGTCGAGGCCATCCAGGAGCAGGCCGCCCTCTTCACTCACACGTGCTTCCAGGTGACCCCGTACGCAGGCTATGTCGAGGTCTGCGAGCGCCTGAATCAGCTCACCCCGGGAGACCACGAGAAGCGCTCCTTCCTGGTCAACTCCGGCGCCGAGGCGATCGAGAACGTGGTCAAGGTGGCGCGCTACGCGACCGGCCGCCCGGGGATCGTGGCCTTCGACCACGGCTTTCACGGGCGCACCCTGCTGACCATGACGCTGACCGGCAAGGCCATGCCCTACAAGCGCGGATTCGGCCCCTTCGCCCCGGAGGTCCATCGCGCCCCCTACTCGTATCCCTTCCGAGGGACGGGGCGCCTCGCCGACACCATCACCATGCTGGAGACGAGCGTCGGGGCAGAGAGCATCGCCGCGGTGCTCGTCGAGCCGATCGCCGGCGAGGGTGGGGTCGTCGTGCCGGAGGCGGGATGGCTCGCCGGCCTGGCCGGTTGGTGCCGGGAGCGGGGCATCCTCCTCGTCGCCGACGAGGTCCAGACCGGCTTCGGGCGCACCGGCGACTGGTTCGCCTGCGAGCACGAGGGGGTCGTGCCCGACCTGGTGGCGACTGCCAAGAGCCTGGGGGGCGGGCTGCCCATCGGTGGGGTGACGGGCCGCGCCGAGGTGATGGACTCGGTCCACCCCGGGGGCGTCGGCGGGACCTTCGGGGGCAACCCGGTCTCCTGCGCCGCCTCCCTGGCCGCGATCCGCACCATCGAGACCGAGGGTCTCATCGAGCGAGCCCGGCTCATCGGCGAGGCGGTGCTGCCCCGGCTGCGCAAGCTCTCCGCCACCCTACCCGCGGTCGGGGAGGTGCGCGGCCGGGGCGCGATGGTGGGCATCGAGTTCGTCCGGGACGACGGGATCACGCCTGACCGGGAGATCACCGGCCGGGTGCTGCGCAGGTGCCATCAAGCCGGGCTCGTGGTGCTCACGGCGGGGACCTACGGCAACGTGATCCGCCTCCTCCCACCGCTCGTCATCTCGGANNAGATCGGAACTGAAGACAGGAGAGGGGATCGCGGACGCGGAGGGGCCCCATGACGGCGAGCACCATCACCGAGACCCAGGTGGACAAGGGTCTCAAGCCCGGCGCGCTCTCCCTCGTCTCGAACATCGTCATCGGGGTGGCCTCGGTGGCGCCCGCGTACAGCCTGGCGGCGACCCTGGGTTTCGTCGTGGCCCTGGTGGGGCTGATCACCCCGCTCGTGGTGGTGATCGCCTTCATCCCCATGCTGTTCGTCTCGATCGGCTACAGCGAGATGAACAAGGCCGACCCCGATTGCGGCACCACCTTCACCTGGGCGACGCGCGCCTTCGGCCCGCGCACCGGCTGGATGGGCGGCTGGGCCATCCTCGCATCGGACATCCTGGTCATGGCCAGCCTCGCCCAGGTGGCCTCCCAGTACACCTACCTGCTCTTCAACGCCACCAGCATCGGCCGGGACGCGACCAGCGGCTGGGTGCTGCTGCTCGGTGTGGTGTTCATCGCCGTGATGACCTACATCTGCTACCGGGGCATCGAGATCTCGGCGCGGATCCAGCGGGTGCTGCTCTCCATCGAGGTGGTCATGCTGCTCGTCTTCGGCCTGGTGGCGCTTGTCCGAGTGCTGACCGGCAACGCACCTCCCGGCCACGTGACGCCGAGCTTCTCCTGGTTCAACCCGGGGGCGGTGCCGTTCTCGGCGCTGGTCAGCGGCCTCATCCTCATGCTCTTCATCTACTGGGGCTGGGACACGTCGGTCTCCGTCAACGAGGAGACCGCCGATCGCACCAGGTCTCCCGGGCTGGCCGCGATCATCTCCACCGTCCTGCTGCTGGGGATGTACTTCATCGTCACCCTCGCCGCCCAGTCGTTCGTCGGCGTGGGGACCACTGGGCTCGGCCTCTCCAACCCGGCCAACGCGGGTGACGTGATCTCCGTCCTCGGCATCGCGGTGTTCGGCAGCTCCTGGCTGGGCCAGGTCTTCTACCACCTCCTCCTGCTCATGGTGCTGAGCTCGGCGGCCGCCTCGACGCAGACGACCATCCTCCCGACCGCCCGCACCATGCTCTCCATGGCGGTGTACAAGGCGATCCCCGACTCGTTCGCCAAGATGCACCCGCGCTACTTCACTCCCACGGTGGCCACCCTGGCGATGGGGGGCGTCTCGGCCGTCATGTACGCGGCGATGAACTACATCTCCGGCGGTGACGTGATCGCCGACGCGGTCACTGCCATCGGCGTCTGGATCGCCTTCTACTACGGCCTGACCGGTTTCACCTGCGGCTGGTACTACCGCAAGACCCTGCTGAGCAGCGCCCGCAACCTCTGGATGCGCGGCGTCCTTCCGGTGCTGGGCGGGCTGATGCTCTACTTCGCCCTGGGCTGGAGCGTCAAGGCCGACTTCGACTTCAACAGCGGGGTCAGCTACACCTCCTGGCAGCTCCCCGTCGGGCCCCGCTGGGTGATCGGTGGCGTGTTCCTCATCGCGCTGGGCTCGGCCGTGCTGGGGGTGGTCCTGATGGCCGCCTGGCGCATCGCGCGCCCGGCGTTCTTCCGCGGCGAGATCCTCAACCGGTCGACCCCCACCCTCGTCCCCGACGAGCCCGTGATTCCCGGCTTCACCCCTCCCACCGCCACCGCTGAGCCCCGCTGATGGCCGGCATCGTGGACGAGATCGTCACCGTCAATCCCGCCACCGAGGCGGAGCTCCGCCGCTACCCGGTGATGACCGAGGACGAGGTCGGAGCCATCCTGGATGACGTCCGGAGAAGCGGCCTCGGCTGGCGCGAGGTGCCCATGGGCGGGCGCGCGGAGCTGATGCACGCTGCCGCGGGTGTGCTCCGGCGGCGCGCCGGCGAGCTCGCCGGGCTGGTCACCGCCGAGATGGGCAAGCTGACCGCCGAGGCTCGCGCCGAGGTCGAGAAGTGCGCTACGACCTGCGACCACTTCGCCGACCATGCCGAGGAGTACCTGGCTGATCAACCGGCCCCGTCCGACGGTTCCTCCAGCTTCGTGGCCTTCGAGCCCCTCGGGACGGTGCTCGCGATCATGCCCTGGAACTTCCCGCTCTGGCAGGTGATCCGCTTTGCCGCCCCCGCCCTGATGGCCGGCAACACCGCGTTGCTCAAGCACGCGAGCAACACCACCGGATCGGGGCTCGCGGTCGAGGCCGTCTTCCGCGAGGCCGGCTTCCCCGAGTCGGTCTTCCGGGCCCTGGTGATCCCCGGCCGCCGCGCCGGCGCCGTCGTCGAGGATTCCCGCGTCGCCGCCGTCACCCTCACCGGCAGCGAGGAGGCCGGCGCCCAGACCGCCGCCATCGCCGGCCGCTGCCTCAAGAAGACGGTCCTGGAGCTCGGCGGCTCGGACGCCTTCGTCGTCCTGGAGGATGCCGACATCGAGGCGGCCGCGGTGACCGCGGCGAGGGCGCGGTTCCAGAACTGCGGCCAGAGCTGCATCGCCGCCAAGCGGTTCATCGTCGTGGACGCGGTCGCCGAGAGCTTCGAGGAGGCGTTTGTCGCCGCAACCCGGCGACTTCGGGTCGGCGATCCCAGCGAAGCCGAGACCACCATGGGACCGCTGGCGCGCGATGATCTTCGCGACGACCTGGAGCGCCAGCTCCACGGGTCCCTGGACCGCGGGGCGCGCCTGCTCACCGGAGGCCGGCGCCCTGATCGGCGCGGTTGGTTCTACGAGCCGACCATCCTCACGGGCTGCATGCCGGGGATGCCGGCGTTCGACGAGGAGACCTTCGGGCCGCTGGCCGCGGTGACCAGGGTCTCGGGTGAGGACGAGGCCCGGCGCCTCGCCAACCACTCCGACTTCGGTCTGGGCGGCAATGTCTGGACCCGGGATGTGGAGCGTGGCGTGAGATTCGCCCGGAGCCTGGAGACCGGCGGGGTCTTCGTCAACGGCATGACCCACTCGGATCCCCGCCTTCCGTTCGGCGGGGTCAAGCGGAGCGGCTACGGTCGCGAGCTCTACTCCTTCGGCATCCGCGAGTTCGTCAACATCAAGACGATCTGGGTCGGTTAGCGGCCTTCGCGCCCGCCTCTCAGGTGAGCCCTGCATCCCGAACCCTGGGTTCCGCGTCCGCATCCCCCGTGCTCGGACGGCGGAAGCATGGGGTCCAAGAGGCCGG
>PLXL01000291.1:7005-11626 GCA_003153215.1 Candidatus Dormiibacterota bacterium | reverse complement strand
GCGAGGGGCGGACGCTGGGGCCCGTCGAGATGGTCGAGCTGTGGACCTCGTGGCTCGACCGCTACCCGATCGTCTCCCTAGAGGACGGCATGGCCGAGGAGGACTGGGACGGCTGGGTGCTGCTGACCAAGAAGCTCGGTGACCGGGTCCAGCTCGTCGGCGACGACAACTTCGTGACCAACGCCAAGCTCCTCCAGAAGGGGATCGACCTCGGAGCGGCCAACTCGGTCCTGATCAAGCTCAACCAGATCGGCACTCTCACCGAGACCCTCCAGACCGTCGCCCTCGGACGTGCCCACGGCTACAACCCGGTGGTCAGCCACCGCAGCGGGGAGACCGAGGACACCTTCATCGCCGACTTCGTGGTCGCCATCAATGGCGGCCAGCTCAAGACCGGGGCACCCTCGCGGTCGGAGCGCGTCGCCAAGTACAATCGGCTGCTCCGCATCGAGCGCGAGTTGGGCGGTTCCGCAGTGTATGCGGGCCGAGACTCCTTTCCACGGGTCCCCAAGGCCAACTGATGCCGAGCCCGGCGAGCGGCCGGGGCGGACGGCGGTAACGCGGTGACGCGTCCGCCGAGCCCGCTCACGGTCGCCGCCCGGGCCGGGACACCGGACCCGGCGCCTGGTGGCGTCCCCCTCGTCGAGCCGCCGTCGCTCGCGTCGGTCGATGCCTTCCCTGACCTCGACGATCTCGACGCGGCGATGGCCGCCGGCCGTGGGGGCTACCGCCGTTTCGGGAATCCGAGCGTGCGCCGGCTCGAGGAGGCGCTGGTCGCCCTGGAGGGGTACGGGCTCCCCGAGCCGCCGGTCTGCCGGGTCACCTCCAGCGGCCAGGCCGCCCTGCTCCTCGCCCTCAGCACCCTGGTCGGGCCGGGACGCCGCCGGGTGGTCCTTCTCCGCCCCGGCTACGGGGGCAGCGAGAGCCTGATCGCGGGCCCGCTGGCCGCCTTCGGGGTCGAGCCGGTGATGGTCGACCTGCCGCCGCCGGGAGAGGTGGCCCACCAGCTCGACCAGGTCCGGAAGGTGCTCACGCCGGAGGTCGCCTGCGTGGTGGCGGAGACCATCGGCAACCCGCTCATGGGGCTGCTGGACCTCCCCGCCCTGGTCGAGCTCTGCCGGTCGGCCGGCGTCGCCACGGTCATCGACAACACCTTCGCCACGCCCTTCCTGCTCCGGCCCTTGGAGCTGGGCGCCGACGTGGTCGTCGAGAGCCTGAGCAAGCAGCTCTCCGGCCATGCCGACGTCCTGGGGGGAGCCGTGACGGTCCGTGCCGGGCACCTGGCGGTGGAGCTCCTCGCCGCCCACTCCCGATTCCTGGGCACGGTGATGGCACCGTTCGACGCCTTCCTCAGCCTTCGCGGCGTGCGCACCGCCGGGCTCCGTTCCGAGCGGGGTGCCGCCGGCGCCGCTTCGCTCGCCCAGCTCGCGACCGCCCATCCGGCGGTCGCCGCAGTCCACTACCCGGGATCGCGCAGCCCCGAGGAAGAGGCGCTGGCGGTCCGGCTCCTGCCCCGGGGGCGTGGGTCGATGCTGGCACTGGACCTCGGTGGGCGCGAGCNNACGGCCTGCTCCGCTTCTCCGTCGGTATCGAGGAGATCGAGGACCTCACCGCCGAGCTGCGGGCGGCGCTGGACAGGGTGGCGGGTACCATGGGGCCCGCAGGCAAGTGAGGAGCACCTCCAGATGACCATCATCCGGTTCGTCAACGGCTCGGACGCCGCGGTGCGGCTCTCCGTCGCAGAGACGCTGGCTGCGCTCCAGACCAAGCCCGGCGAGGCGGGTTTCGTCGAGCTTCCGGGTGACGACGGCCCCATCCACCTCCGCCCGAGTGGTGTCATCGCCCTCTTCTCCGACGCGCGCAAGGGCAATGCCGGATTCCGGATGGGCGCCTCCGAAGCAGCCAGCTGAGCCGGCGCCGCCCGCCCGGTGGACGGCGCCACGGTGGTGGCCCGTCGCGGGCGCTCGGTGATAATGGCCGGGATGCCCGGTTCCGACCCCCAACTCTCGATCATGCCGCCGCGCCTCGGTGCGGGTGGCCGCCCTGGGGACGGGGGGACCTTCGTGGGCACCGGGCGGAGGCTCCGTGAGATGAATCCGCAGATTCGCCTCTACAGCGTGCAGCCGGAGGGGCCCTGGCACGGCCTGGAGGGGCTCAAGCACATGGCGAGCGCCATCGTTCCGGGCATCTATGACCCGAACCTGGCCGATCACGGGCTCGGTGCCCCCACCGAGGAGGCATACGATCTGGCGCGCCGTCTCACCATCACCCAGGGCATCCTGGTCGGGCACTCGAGCGGCGCCAACCTCTGGGGCGTCCGCGAGGTGGGGCGTGAGATCGGACAGGGAGTGATCGTGACCATCTTCTGCGACGGGGGCGACCGCTACCTGAGCACCGGCCTCTACGGGGTGACACCGCCGTGAGCCTGCTTGCCGCGCGCATCCCGGCCGTGCGCCGCCCCCGGGCTGATGCCGTGAGCGTCCTTGTCGTGCGCCTCGCCGCGCTGACGTCGTGAGCGTCCTCGGGGTCCGGCTCTCCGCCGCCGCCCACGCGACCATCCGGCGCCTCGGCGAGGCTGCCTATCCCCACGAGGGCTGCGGAGTCCTCATCGGCGCCTACGAGGGGGACGCCGTCCTGGTGCAGGAGGCCACCTCCGCGCGCAACCTCTGGGTCGAGAGGCTCTTCGACCGCTACGACATGGACCCGGCCGANNCCACCCGGCGCGCCCCTCGCAGTTCGACTCCGACCGCTCCTGGGCGAACTATGCGTACCTGATCGTCACTACGCTTGCCGGAGGGAGCGGCGATCTGAACGCCTTTGGCCGCGACGACTCCGGGGACGGCCTGGAACCGATCGCGCTGCAGCTGGAGGCCGCTCACCCGTGAGCCCGCCTGCGGGGTCAGTCCGCAACCGGCGCAGCCGCCGGTATCACGACGACTCCGCCCTGGGCCCGGTGAGCGGCATCGTCACCATCGTCGGCCGGCCCAATGTCGGGAAGTCGACCCTCTTCAACCGGCTGACCGGGCAGCGGCACGCCATCGTCGACGAGACCGCCGGGCTCACCCGGGACCGCCTGTACGGGGTGGCCGAGTGGCGCGGGCGACGCTTCACCCTGGTCGACACCGCCGGCCTCGACCCCGCCCTGATCTCCGAGGACCCGGGCATCGCCGAGCTGACCCGGGGCACCCAGCAGCAGGCGAGGATCGCCATCCAGGAGGCTGACCTCTGCATCCTCATGGTCGATGTCCGCGCCGGGGTGACGGGTCTCGACGAGGACGTCGCCGCGATTCTGCGCACCGGCGGCAAGCCCGTGATCCTCGTCGGCAACAAGGCGGACTCGTCCGCCGACCCCTACTACGCCCACGAGCTGTACCGCCTCGGCCTCGGTGAGCCGCGGTTGATCTCGGCGCTCACCGGCACCGATACCGGCGACCTGCTCGACGAGGTGGTGGACCGGCTGCCCCCGGCCGAGGGCGAGGCCCAGGAGAGGGTCGACGAGCTGCGGATCGCCATCATCGGCCGCCCCAACGTCGGCAAATCGTCGCTGCTCAACTACCTGGTGGGGGAGGAGCGCGCGTTGGTGTCATCTGTGGCTGGAACCACCCGGGATGCGGTCGACACCCTGCTCGAGCATCGCGGCCACCAGATCCGGCTGGTCGACACCGCGGGCATCCGCCGCCGGGGTGTGGTCACCACCGACATCGAGCATTACAGCCTGCTCCGGGCCATGCGGGCCCTGGAGCGCAGCGACGTGGCGCTGGTCGTGGTCGACACCTCGGAGGGGGTGCTGGCCCAGGACCGGCACATCGCCGGTTACGCCGCGGATGCCGGCAAGGGCGTGGTCGTCATCGCCAACAAATGGGACCTGGTGCCCCAGGAGGACCGCGTCGACCCGGAGACCCTGACCAAGATCTCCGCCGCCTTCGACTTCGTCCCGGGCGCCCCGGTGCTGACGGTGAGCGCCCTGCTCGGGCGCAATGTGGCCAAGGTGCTGGACACCGCCCAGCAGGTGGCGGACGCACGGGCGACCCGGATGCCGACCGCCGCGCTCAACCAGGTGCTGCGGGAGGCGGTGACCAGCCACCCGCCGGCGATGCACCGTGGACGTCGGGTCAAGATCCTCTACTGCGCCCAGGCGAGCTCGCCCAACCCCACCGTGGTCCTCTTCGTCAACGATCCGGAGCTGCTCCACTTCTCGTACCAGAGGTACCTGGAGAACCGGATCCGCGCCGTCTTTGGCTTTGCCGGGGTGCAGCTCCACATGGTGGTCCGCCGCCGCGCCGACAGCNNCGCGCAGGCCGTCGGCCCTCAGGTTGCTCTGCAGCTGATCGACGGTTGCGGCGCCGCTCAGCACCACCGAGGCCCAGGGCCTGGCGAGTGCCGCCGCGATGGCCAGGGCGTCGGAACTGGTCCCCGCCGCTTCCGCCGCATCTCCCAGCGCGGACCCCGGCGCTCCGGCATCTCCGCGGGCGGTCAACCTCCCGTTGGCGACCGCCTCCTTGATGATCACCGCCCACCCCGCCTGGGCGGCCTCGGCCAGCGCGGGCTCCACCGACGGCTCGAGCAGATTCCAGGTCGCCTGCACGGCGCCGAAGAGCGGCTCGCCTCCGCTGCGGATCTC
>PLXL01000291.1:2704-6985 GCA_003153215.1 Candidatus Dormiibacterota bacterium | reverse complement strand
GCTGACGCTCGAACGTAGCCAGGGAGTGGTCCTTGACCTCGTGCACCGCCGCTGCCGGGTCCCAGCCGCCGACATAGGTGTAGCCCCACTTGGAGCCGACCACGACATCGTCCGGCCTGATCCGCGCCAGCCAGCCGGCCACGAACGCCTCGGCCGAGCCATAGGATCGGGCGCAGTCGAGGTAGCGGATTCCCGCCGCGTAGGCGGCATCCAGCACCTCCCAGCTCCGGCGGCAGAAGGCTTCCTCGGAGCGATCCTCGCCGAAGTCGGCGGCGCGGCCGGTGGTGATGTACGCGGGCCGTCCGAGGGCGGCCATGCCCAGCCCGATCCGGCTCACCGAGGGTCCNNTTTTCCACGTACCAGGCGAGCGCCCGCCGCAGCGTCTCCTCGAGCGGTGTGTAGGCGAATCCCAGCTCCCGCGCGGCCGGGGCGCCGTCGTAGGCGTGGCCGTGGGCCAGGGTCCGGAGCATCTCGCGGCAGACCGGGGCACGGCGCCCCGCCACCCGGAAACCGGCACCCACCATCGAAGCGGCGGCGACCGCCGGGCCTGGCGGGAGGAATCGGATCGGATACGTACGACCGGCGACCGTCCCCAGGGTGTGCACCATTTCCGAGATGCGCTGGGTGGACCCGCTGATCACGTAGGGGCGGAGCGGCTCGCCGCGAGTGGCGGCGAGCAGGTGCGCCTCGGCGCAGTCGGCGATGTCCACCAGGCTGACCGGTGCATCGATGAGCCAGTGCAGCCGGCCGTTGGCATAGCGGATCAGCCAGCGCGCGGTGCCCGTGGTGCGGCCCGGCCCCTGCACCGAGGAGGGGTTGAGGCACACCAGCTCGACCCCAAGCCGGGGTGCGAGCGCCATCACCTGGCGCTCCGCCTCGTACTTGGAGCGCTCGTACTCGGAGAGGAAGCCGCGCGGNNGCCCTGGCGGCCGCTCGGACGACGCTGACCGATCCGTCGACGTTGTTGCGCATCAGCGGAGCGGGGTCGGGCAGGCACATCTTGTTGAGCCCGGCCACGTGGAAGACCAGCTCACAGCCGCGCATCGCGCCGGCGAGGTCGTCGCCGTCCAGGATGTCCCCGGTCACCGGCTGGGCACCGGCTCTCCGGACCCGTTCGGCCGTCTCGGGAGTGCGGACCAGAGCGCGTACCTCGAGGTCGGCGCGGAGCAGTCGCTCGAGGACCGCGCCTCCGACGAACCCTCCGGCCCCGGTGATGAGGACCGGGGCGCTCACTCCGGGGTGGCCGGCGCGGAGCTACGGAGGGTCGAGGCCGCCCAGCGTGAGAGGTAGTCGGCGGCGGAGAGCACGGTCAANNGAGACGGCCACCGAGCCGCGCAGGCCCATCACCATCAGCTCCCTGCAGACGATGATCATCACCGCCCACGGCGAGGCCTGGCCGATGCTGGTGAGGGCGATCAGGACGCCCGCCACCATCACCTTGTCGGCGGTCGTGTCAAGGAAGCTTCCGGTCAGCGTGCTCACGTGCCACCGGCGGGCCAGGTAGCCGTCGAGGTAGTCGGTACTGGCGGCGATCGCGAACACCCCCGCCGCCCAGCGTCCCTGCCCGGAGAGGGCCAGCGCTGCCACCACCGGGGTGAAGACGAGGCGCAACGCCGTGGTGCTGCCCACGAAGGCGGTTCGGCCCCGTGAGCGGACGGCCGCGGACGGGAGCATGCTCACCGGGCTTGCCGGCGCACTGTCACCCCTGGGAAGCGGTAGCTGAGCTCCGCGTGGAGGCGCGGCGAGAGGGGGCCGGCGAGCCATGTCGGGGAGCAATGGTCGCACGTCCGGCGGTACCCGAGATCAGGCCACGGACGGCCGCCCCGTCGGCGAGCCGGAGCGCCCTCCGGGCCAGCCGCACGCATGCGCCGGAGTCGGCGGCGCGCACCGCCTCCTTGATCCTCGCCACCGCCGGCACGGCCACCGACAGCTCCCTCACCCCGAGACCGATGAGCAGNNCGGGCGCGCGCGGCCCGGACCGTCGCCGCGATGAGGCGCAGCGTGGCGGGATGGAATGCGTCTGCCAGGGCGGCGACCTCCGCGTTGCCACGATCCGCGGCGAGCGTGTACTGGGAGAGGTCGTTGGTGCCGAGCGAGAAGAAGTCGACCCTCTCGGCGAGGCGGGCGGCGCTGAGGGCCGCGGAGGGGATCTCCACCATCACGCCCACCTCGAGAGAGAGAGGTTCAGACCCTGCGGCCTCGGCGAGCAGGGCTCGGGCCGCGTCGACCTCGCCCGCGCCGGACACCATGGGGAACATCACCCGCACCGGGGAGCGCCGCGCGGTCGCGACCACCGCGCGCAGCTGGCCGATCAGCACCTCGGGCTGAGCCAGCCCGAGGCGGATGCCGCGGAGCCCGAGGGCGGGGTTGTCCTCGTGGACGGAGCGGAGATAGGGGAGGGGCTTGTCGGCACCGACGTCGAGCGTGCGGATGGTCAGCGGACGGCCCTCCAGACGGGTGGCGATCGCCGAGTAGATGCGTTCCTGAGCCTCCTCCCCGGGCAGGGACTTCGCCTCCAGGAAGAGGAACTCCGTGCGGAGCAGCCCGACCCCGTCGGCTCCGGCCTGGACGGCCCGCGAGGCCTCCTCGGCGCTGCCGATGTTGGCCGCCACCTCGATGACAACACCGTCCCGGGTCACCGCGGGCTGGTGGGCGGCCGCGGCGGCGCGGGCTGCCCGGCGCTGCTCCTCCCGCGCCTCGGCCCGGGCGCGCCGGACCAGCTCGGCCGGAGGGTCGAGGATGAGCGTGCCCCGGCCGCCGTCCAGGAGAGCGCTCTGACCCGGCGCCATCGCGAGCAGCGCGTCGCCCAGGCCCACCACCGCCGGGATGCCGAGGGCGCGGGCGAGGATGGCGCTGTGCGAGGTGGGGCCGCCGCCCGCGGTGGCGATGCCCATGACCCGCGCGGGGTCCAGAGCGACGGTGTCGGTGGGCGCGAGGTCGCGGGCCACCAGGATCCCGGCCTGGCGCAGGACGGGCGCGGGCCGCCCCAGCAGGCGGTGCAGCACCCGGCGGCTCACGCCCGCGAGGTCCGCAGCCCGGAGGCGCATGTTGGGATCCTCGAGCCGCTCCCAGGACTGACCGAGCCGGTTCGAGACCTCGGACCACGCCTGGGCGGCGGTCTGGCGGCCGCCGACGATCGCCGCGCGGGCCGGCTCCAGGAGCTCCGGGTCCTCGAGGAAGAGCAGGTCGGCATCGATGATCTCCGCCTCGTAGCTCCCCGATCGCATCCTGGTCTGGTCACGCAGGTCCTCGAGGTCGTGGCGCGTGGCCGTCACGGCCAGCTCCAGTGCCTCGAGCTCCGCGGGCGGGTCGACCACCTCGGTGTCGGGAACCGCCAGGTCGGCCTCCTCCAGGAACTGCAGCGTTCCGATGGCGATCCCGCTCGAGGCCGGGATCCCCTGCAGCCCGCCCGGCCGCCCGGACGGGGGCGGGGGCGCAGCCGGCGCGGTGGCGGGTGGGCCGGCCGGCGTGACCGTGGGCTCGTCGAACCGGCGCGCCGCCAGGGCGCGCACCGCCTCGATCGCCTTCCCGGCGTCGGGCCCGGAGGCGCGCAGCAGCAGCTCGTGGCCCTGCCGGAGCTGGAGGCCGGCGAGGGCGTTCAGGCTGCGTGCGCTGACCATCGCCGAGCCGGTGGTGGCATTGCCGGCGAGGACCTGGGCGTTCAGGCCGGCGGTGGCGCGGATCACCCGCGCGGCCGGACGGGCGTGGAGACCCAGGGGGATGTCCACCGCGATCCTGGACTCGGCGACGGGCCCGCCGCGGTCAGGCTCGGCGGCTGGGGCCACCACGCCCTCGCCGGCGCCGCCGACCTGGGCGCGCTTGGCATCCAGGGAACCGATGGCCTCCCTCGCCACCCTCTCCAGCGGCTCTCCCAACCGCGAGGTGACCGCCGCCGCCACTGCACCCTCGACGAGTGGTGCGGCGCTCAGCAGAACCCGCTTCCGGTGCTCCTCGGGGAGCAGCTCGACCGCCATCTCAGCGGAGAGGAGGGCGCTGCCCAGGTCCATCAGCACCAGCACCCCACGCTCGGACCAGGCCTCCTCGATCGCCGCCGCCACCCGGACGGCATCCGTGCCCAGCGCCGTCTCCGGCGGCGCCATGCCGCCGGCCGCCACGATCCGGACCTCCTCGCCGGCCATCGCCCGGGCCAGTTCCGCCGCGCCCTCGGCCAGCTGGGCGCTGTGGGAGACCAGGACCAGGCCGACCGGCGCGTCGCCGGGCACCGGGTCGGTGGCTTCAGTGGCCGCCATAGGCCCGGTGCAGCAGCTCCAGGGGATGGAT
>PLXL01000291.1:1852-2688 GCA_003153215.1 Candidatus Dormiibacterota bacterium | reverse complement strand
CCGCAGCAATCCCGATCCAGCTCGACCAGCCGCAGGCCCGGCACCAGGGCGAGGACGTCGAGGGCGGGCTTGCCGATCAATTGATTCTGCTGCTGGCACGGTGCGTGATAGGCGGCGGTGAGCTCCACCGGGACGAAGTCGGTCTTCAACCGGCCCTGCTCGTGGAGGTCGCGGAGGAACTCGAAGATGTCGTAGGTGCGCTCGGAGATGTCGACCAGTGCCGGGTCCTCCACGCCCAGGATCTCGCGCGCCTCGCGTTTGAGCATCAGCCCGCAGCTGGTCGAGGAGGCGATCACCGGGACGCCGCCCGGCGCGCGGCTCAGCTGGCGGGCCAGTCGGGTGGCGTAGGTGCGGGCGACGGGGAAGTTGCCGTTGGACTGCAGCGGCAGCCCGCAGCAGCCCTGCTGGGGGATGTCCACGGCCAGCCCCTGGTGCTCGAGCACGGCGACGACCATCCGGCCCAGGCGGGGCTCGAAGTAGTTGGTGCTGCAACCGTGGAAGTAGACGACCCGGTCCGACGCCGGACGGCTCGGGTGCCGTCGCGCCCACTGCCCGAAGGTGCGCGGCGCCACCTTGGGGATCGCGGCCTTGCGGTGGATGCCGAGGACCCATTCCATCGGAACACGAATGAGAGGGGTGCCCATGGCCCAGTTGAAGAGCGGGCGTATCGGCCGGCCGAGCCGACCCATCACGTCAGGTCTGGCCAGCAGCTGGTCGCGCAGGGGGATGCCGCGCTGCTCTTTTAGCTGGGCCCGGGCACGCGAGTTGATCTCGGCGATCTTGACGTCCTGGGGACAGACCCGGCTGCAGATCCCACAGCCGGAGCAGTAGTCCAC
>PLXL01000291.1:0-1840 GCA_003153215.1 Candidatus Dormiibacterota bacterium | reverse complement strand
GCTCATCCCGTCCACCTCACGCGGCGTCCTCACGCCGGCGCCCCACGATGGCCTCGGCGGCGTGCCACCCGGTGGTCAGGCTCACTCCCTCGCCCGACTTCTCGCGCCAGGGGACGGCCCCGGCCACCACCGCGCCGGCAGCGTAGAGGTTGACGGCATGGGGAGCTCCGGCTGCGCCCAGGGGCCGGCCGTCCGCGTCGGTGCGCAGCCCGACACGATCCAGGGGGTGCTCCGAGAGGTACTCGTCTCCGAAGGGCTGCTGCCCCGGCGCCAGGCCGTGCACCGGCAGCCCGAAGACCGGCTCGCGAAGCTGGCCGTCGGGCTCCCGCACGATGCCGCCGGTGACGAAGCCTCCGGTCGCCAGAACGTAGAAGCCGGCGCTCACCTGCACCGTGCCTCGCGCCTGGGTGATCGTCACCGAGGTGACGGCGTCGTGCTCCCGGGCGGCGGAGACGGCACTGCTGCCCAGGAGAAGCCGTCCACCGGCGCCGCGGAGGGCACGTCGGAGGCAGTCCAAGAGGCGCAGGCCGGGGAGCGACGGGGGCAGCCCGGGGATCTCGAAGACCGGCACTCCCAGCTGGCGCTCCAGGTCGGCGTGGACGTCAGCGGCCTGCTCCCGGCCGAGAACCGCGGGCATGCCCACCGCGGCGGCGCTGCCGATCTTCGTGCGGAGCTGGGCGGCCAGGCTCCGGCGGATCTCGACGTCCTCGAGACGGCGGGCCAGCCGGAAGGGGACCAGGTCACCCGAGCTGCCCGGCCAGTCGAGCTCGGTCGCGCGAGCCCGGATCGCCCGAGCGGGCGCGGCTGCCGCCTGGCAGAGGTTCTCCGCGATGAGGGCGGGATAGAAGTCGCGGAACCCGCGAATACCGGCGATCAGCACCTCGCCGCCACCGCTCAGGTCGGCGGCCGCCATGCCGCGGGGGAGCAGGGCGGTGGGGCGCAGGGCGCCCAGCACGGTCGGCACCCAGCGGTTCCGGGTCAGCTCGCCCTCATAGCCGAGGGGAGCTGCGACCTGCAGGAACCAGGCGATGCTCTGCTCGAGTCCCCCCGTGCCGGTGAGCCGGTAGGGGTGCTTGGGGTTGGCATCGAGGAAGCCGGGCAGGGCGTCGAGCGGGCTCTGCACCGGGTCGGGGGCGTAGCCGAGGACGTCGACCGTCCCGCTGGCGAGGGGCAGGCACCCCTCCCCGGTCGCCACCACCGTGACCCGCAGCCCGCCCTGGGCCAGACGGATCCCGGCGGTCAGACCGGCGGTCCCGGCCCCGATCACCAGGGCGTCGGTGATCACCGCATCACCTCCAGCCGGCGTCTCATGTCGGCAGGTGCTCGATGTCGAGCACCCCCTGGAAGATCCACGCGTCGAGTCGCGCCTGACGGAGCTGCTGACCCCAGAGCACCGGGCGCTGGCCCTTCCACCTTTCCTGGACGAAGGCACGCAGCGTGGCATTGGCTTGGGAGCGGCCGTACTCCTTCTGGCCGTGAAGGATCGCGGCGGTCCGGAAGGCGCAGAAGCCGCCCTGGCAGGGCCCCATCCCGATCCGCAGGACCCGGCGCAGGTCGTCGATCTGGACCTTGGGATTGCGTCGTGCCGCCGCCAGAAGGTCCGACCGGGAGACTAGCTCGCACTCGCAGACCAGGGGGTTGTCGGCGCGCCCCTTCTCGAAGTCCGCCTGGTGGTCCGGCAGCCGGTAGTAGTTGTGGCCGGTGCTGCCGGGCAGGGGGGTCTCCGCGGTCGTGCAGGTCCGTTCCACCCCCAGCTCCGTGCACGCCGCGTCGACGGTGTCCTTGGCCATCAGCCGGAAGGTGGTCAGCTTGCCGCCGGCGATCGAGATCAGACCGCCCA
>PLXL01000190.1:2803-3460 GCA_003153215.1 Candidatus Dormiibacterota bacterium | reverse complement strand
CTGGTCACCGCCCACCTCTGGCTCAGCGCGCCGCTCGAGGAGCGGGAGATCTGGCGGGTGCTGCGCACCGCCACCGCCGCGGAGCCCTTTCTCCGGGTCGTCAAGCAGGCCCACGGGCTGCACCGTCATCCCGATCCGCGCCTGGTCACCGGCACCAACTTCTGCGATCTCGGCTTCAGCCGCGACCCCCACTCCCGCCGTCTGGTGGTCACCGCCGCCATCGACAACCTGGTCAAGGGGGCGGCGGGACAGGCGATCCAGGCGGCCAACATCCGGCTCGGCTTCGCGGAGACGGCGGGCCTGGAGCTTGGCGCCATCTACCCGCTGTGACCACCGTCGTCAAGATCGGCGGCAGCCTGGAGGTTGCCGAGGCCGGGCCCCTGCTCGCCGAGCTGGCACACTTCGAGGGCCGGCTGGTCCTCATCCACGGCGCCCACCTCCAGCTCGACCGGCTGGCGACACGGCTCGGCCATCCCCCGCGGATGGTCACCTCGGTTCGCGGCGACGTGACCCGGTACACCGACCGGGAGACCATGGACCACTTCCTGATGGCGTATTGCGGCCTGGTCAACAAGCGGCTGGTGGAGGGACTGCGCCGCGAGGGGGCCGATGCGGTGGGGCTCTCAGCGATGGACGGGGGGATCGCCACCGGCCGGC
>PLXL01000190.1:0-2748 GCA_003153215.1 Candidatus Dormiibacterota bacterium | reverse complement strand
CCCGGATGAGATCGAGGCCCACCTGCCCCTGGCGCGGGGCCGGGCCCGGGTCAAGCTGCTGGCCGCCCGGCGCGCGCTGGAGGGTGGCGTGCCTACGGTGGTCCTCGGCGACGGCCGCGGGGAGCGCGCGCTGGCCCGCGCTCTCGACGGTTGGGGGACCTGGATCGCGGCTCCGGAGCATCTCCCGCTCGCCACCTGACCCCGAAAGCGGGAGGATTGCAGCGAGTGAGCCCACACCCCGGCCTCCGCGAGGTCATCGCCACCACCCCCGTGCCCCGCCTGCAGGGCTGGCGCCCGTGACCGACCTCGCTCTGCGCATCCTCCAGATCGTCGACGCGGCGGCGTTCCTCCTCATCGGGGTGCTCGCCCTCCGCGATTGGTGGCGGGGCCGGGAGGGNNGCCGGGGCGCTCGTCATGTACCGGCACTCGGTGCTGCCGCTCCCCTTGTGGGCCCTCATGGTGGCGGGGCTGGCCCTGGCCGGCGCCACCGCGCTCAGCTTCGTCGTGGGGCTGCCGGTCGCCGCCCGTCCCGGCGTTGCGCCGACACCGGGGCAGAAGCTGGCGCTCGACCTCCTCCTGGTGGTCTGGTGTCTGGCCGTGGCGGAGCCCGCGTACCGATTGGCGCGCCTCTCGGTCGACCTCCCCGCGGTGCAGCGCGCCCGGATGCGCTCGATCGCCGCCGGGTATGGCGGGATCATGATCGTGGCCGCCCTGATCCTGGTGGCCTTCACGATCGGCGGCGACCGCCTTGCCATCGCCCTGCAGGCGTTTGCCCTGGTCTGTGTCCCGCCGCTCTACGCGGGATTCGCGCCGCCCGGATGGCTGCGCCGGATCTGGCGCCGGCCCGAGGAGGACCGGCTCCGCCACGCCATCCACGACCTCCTCCTGTACAGCCCTGACCGGGCCGATCTGGCCGGCCGCGGCCTCGACTGGGCGATCCGGCTGGTCGGCGGCGGCGCCGGGCTGATCGCCGACTCGGGCGGTGAGCTTCTCGCTTCCCAGGGCATCTTCGACTCGGAGGCGCGCGAGATCCTGGCACTGCTGCCCCTCCCCTCCAAGGCCACCCTGGTGCGGCTGCGCAGCGGTTCCCACACCGCCATCGTCCACACCCTCCCGATGAACGCCGGGGAGGGCGTCCTGGTGGTCCTGGCCGGTTCCCTCTCCCCCACCTTCGACGCCGAGGANNGCCATGATCGGCTTTGCCGACCTCCTCCTCACCGAGCCTCTCGATCCCCAGCAGGAGCACCACGTCCGCACCATCCTCAAGGCGGGCGACCATCTCCTGGCCCTGGTCAACGACATCCTCGACATCTCCCGGATCGAGGAGGGCCGGCTCTCCCTCACCCCGGAGCCGGTCGCGGTGCGGCACCTGGTCGGCGAGGTGCTCGATCTCACCCGTCCCATGGCCGGCGAGCTGGCGACCACGGTCCGGGTCACGGGAATCTCGGAGGAGCTGATCGTCGCAGCCGACCACCAGCGGCTCAAGCAGGTGCTGCTCAACTTCATCTCCAACGCCATCAAGTACAACCGGCGCGGAGGTTGGGTGGAGATCACCGCGGCCATCCGCGGCGGCAGTTGCCGGATCGCCGTCCAGGACAGCGGACCAGGGCTCCGGGCCGAGGAGATGGAGCGGCTCTTCGCGCCCTTCGAGCGCCTCTCGGCAGCCACTTCGGGTGTCGAGGGCACCGGTCTGGGGCTCGCCCTCTCCAAGTCACTGACGGAGGCGATGGGCGGCCGGATCGGGGTGCAGAGCCGGGTGGGCAAGGGCTCCACCTTCTGGGTGGAGCTGCCGCTCAGGTCCGGTGGTGGCGAGCTGCCCGCCGCGGGAGAGATCGAGCTGACGGCGAGCGACGGTGAGGTCGAGCTGGCGGCGCCGGTCGAGGAGAGGCTGGTGGGGCACCGCGCCGGAGAGACGACGGCGGAGCCTGAGGGCGCGCCGGGCACGGCCCCGGGGACGGAGAGCGGCGGCCATACCGCCCGGTGACGGTCGCCCGCAGCTTGGGGCGCGACGGCACGACCCGCCGCCGATCAGGTGCCCGGAAGCGTCCCCGCCTGGGCCATGCTGGCGACGGTGAGCACCAGGACCACGAAGACGCCGAGCACCAGCGTGCCGGCGACGCTCACGAGTAGCACGGCGCTCCCGGCCCAGCCGGTGCGCGGCCACGCGTACGCGGGCACCTCCTCCTTGGGGCGCTGGAACATGATCAGCGTCACCCGCAGGTAGTAAAAGACGGAGACGGCGCTGGTGCCGATCCCCCAGAGCGCGAGGGCGACGTTGTGGGCCTGGATGGCGGCCGCGAAGACCAGGAACTTGCCGATGAAGCCGGCGGTGAACGGAAAGCCCGCCAGTGAGAGCAGGAAGAATGCCAGCGCCGCGGCCACGTATGGCCGCCGGTGCCACAGCCCGCGCAGGTGGTCGTAGCTGTCGAGATCCTCGCCCCGGCCGCTCATCACCGTGACCACTGCAAAGGCGCCGAGATTGGTGAACGCGTAGGCGGCGAGGTAGTAGAGGGCACCCTGGACGCCGAGCGGGATGCCGACGCCGACCGCGACCCCGATCAGGATGTACCCGGCCTGGGCGATGCCCGAGTAGGCGAGCATCCGCTTGATGCTGTTCTGCGTCAGCGCGGCGAGGTTGCCGACGACCATGGAGAGGATGGCGACCGCGATCACCACCGCACTCCAGCGGCTGTAGTAGGAGGCGAAGGCGTCGTCGAAGAGGCGGATGATCACGATGAACGCCGCCAC
>PLXL01000016.1 GCA_003153215.1 Candidatus Dormiibacterota bacterium | reverse complement strand
GCCGGGGTGCTGCCCGACCCGCCCGACAACCTCACCGTCACGCGCATCGATCCGGCTGCCGAGACCGCCGCCTACACGAGGGCCGTCCTCGCCGATGCGGGCAGCGAGCTGGATGCGAGCGGCTACGCCCTCCTCGAGGAGGACCTGCGCTCCCCCTGCACCGAGGAGGTCGCGGTCTTCTATGCCTTCGCTCGGACCGTCGCCCAGGGCCGGGACCGCTACGTGGTGATCGACACAGCGCCCACGGGGCACACGGTGCTGCTCATGGACTCGTCGCGGAGCTACACGCGCCAGGTCAAGGCCCAGTCCGGCATCGTGCCGGAGGCTGCGTCGTCCCTCCTGGACACCCTTGCCGACCCGGCTCGCACGCGAGTCCTGCTGGTCACGCTGCCCGAGGCGACCCCGGTCCATGAGGCGGCACACCTGCAGGCCGACCTCGCCCGCGCCGGGATCACCCCCTTTGCCTGGGTGGTCAACGCCAGCCTGGCGGCCACCACCACCGCCGACGCGGTGCTGCGGTCCCGTGCCGTGCAGGAGGGGAGGTGGATCGAGAAGGTCGGCGAGCTGTCACGCGGGCGCCTGGCGATCGTCCCCTGGGCATCGCTACCACCGGTCGGCCTCACTCGCCTGGCGGCCCTGACCGCGTCAGCAGGCTGAGGATCGCCCGGTTTCCCTGAGATGCAGGCTCTCCGGGGCCTGCGGTCTCCGGTCCGCGGGTCATGGTCAGCTCCTGCGCTCGCGGCCCGAGCCGGATCCTCAGGGGCGGGCGCGG
The DNA here is from genome assembly GCA_003153215.1 of Candidatus Dormiibacterota bacterium. Classification (GTDB taxonomy): domain Bacteria; phylum Chloroflexota; class Dormibacteria; order Aeolococcales; family Aeolococcaceae; genus Changshengia. The sequence continues at coordinate 4,475 of PLXL01000016.1, read as the reverse complement.
AGCTCCCGGACCCAGACCTGGGCGCCGGCCTGGACGGCGTCCCAGGGACTGCCCAGAGGCGGGGAGTAGGAGAGGTCGAGGTCGCTGACCTGGTCGACGGTCATCTCATGGAAGATGGCTGCCGCGGCGATGTCGACGCGCTTGGCGATCTCGGCGTGGCGATGACCGAAGAGCTGCACCCCGAGCAGTCGACCGGTCTGCCGGTCGCCGGTATAGCGCATGGCGATGCGGTGGCTGTCCGGGTAGTACGCCTTGTGGTCGTCCGCCTCGTGGCCGACGGTCACCGGGTCGAAGCCGGCGGCGACCGCCTCGTGGTCGCGCAGACCGGTGCGCGCCACCACCATGTCGAAGACCTTGACGACCTGGGTGCCGAGGCTCCCGGCGAACTCGCGCTGGCCGCCGAGGGCGTTCTCGCCAGCGACCCGCCCCTGCTTGTGGGCGGTGGTGCCCAGGGGCAGGTAGGTGGAACCCAGAAGGCGGTGGTGAGTCACCACGCAGTCGCCGGCGGCCAGCACGTCGGGAAGGTTGGTCCGCATCCGGCGGTCGACCGCTATGGCTCTTCTCGCTCCCAGCTCGGCCCCAGCTGCTGCGGCCAGCTCGGAATCGGGCCGGACCCCCACCACCACCAGGACCAGGTCGGTGAGGACGCTGGACGCCCCCTGTTCGCCCTCCGCCCGCACCTCCAGGCGACCGGAGGAACCGGCGGGCGCGCGCAGGATGGCGCCAACCCGGGTGCGGCTGCGGACCTCGACGCCGTGCTCGACGAGCTGGGCGCGGACCAGGCCGCCCACCTCCGGGTCGACGGTGGGGAGGACCTCGGGCAGCTGCTCGATCTGGGTGACCGCGAGCCCCCGCGCGACCAGGGCCTCCGCCATTTCCAGCCCGATGTAGCCGGCGCCGACGATCACCGCCCGCGCCGGTGCGGTGTCCTCGAGGGTTCGCATCACCGCGAAGGTGTCGTCCATGGAGTGGAGGAGGTGCACCCCGTCTGCCGGTCCGAGCGCGTCGGGGCCGGTTAGCCCCTCGATCGGCGGCCGTACCGGGACCGCCCCGGTGCCCACCACCAGTGCGTCGTAGCTGATCAGCTCCTCGCCGCCGCTGGCGTCGCTGACGGCCAGCCTGTGGCCGGCGGCATCGATGCGCTGGGCCACCGTGTCGAGCCGGAGCTGCATCCCCGTCGCCTCGAGGTCGGCGATGGTGCGGTGGGCGAGGTTCTGCCAGCGTGGGACCTCGCCGGAGACGTAGTAGGGGATGCCGCAGATCGAGAAGTTGGGGTAGCGGTCGGCGACCACGACGGTCACCTCTGCGCTCGGGTCGAGCTCCCGGGCGCGCAGGGCTGCGCTGATCCCGGCGTCACTGCCGCCGATGGCAACGAGATGCATGAGGGCTCCTTGTCTCGGTTTCGGTCACAGCCTCCGCGGCTACGAAGGGATCGTCGCAGGGGCCACTTCGGCCAGCAGTGCCTTGACGCGCTCCTGGATATCGTCGCGGATCTGGCGCACCGTCGCGAGCGCTTGGCCAGCGGGGTCCTCGAGCTCCCAGTCCAAGTAGCGCTTCCCAGGGTAAAGGGGGCAGGCATCCCCACACCCCATGGTGATGACCACGTCGACCGCCTGTACCACTTCGTCCGTGAGCGGCTTGGGGAACTCCTTGCCGAGATCCAGACCCAGCTCACTCATGGCCTCGACCACCGCTGGGTTGAGCTGATCGGCGGGGTCGGACCCCGCCGAGCGCACATGTACGGCGCCATGTGCGAGTTGGTCGAGGAGTACCGCCGCCATCTGCGACCGGCCGGCGTTGTGCACGCAGACGAAGAGCACCTCCGGCACCGTGTTTGCAACCTTCTTCTCCGCTTGGCCCAACGCTTGGAGGCGCTCGAGCGCGAAGCGCTCGGCGATGATGGTCAGGAAACCAGTCACCGTCGCGGTGGCGGCAAGACGTTCGTAGGAGTCCATAACGCACTCTTCGACGGTTTCGAGGCTGAAGGTGCCAGCGAACTGACGGGAGAGGCGCCGAGCGGCACCCTCCAGCTCCTTGCGGTCTGCCAGCGTCATCATCGGAGATCGGCCCAGACGGCGGTGAGCGACGCCTCGGCGTCGTACTCCCGGCAGCAGACGTTGATGACGGGCCTGGACATCAGTTCCCCTCCACGAGGTCGTGCGCGAGCAGCTGCACGAGAAACGGAATACGGGCGACGAGCTCCGCCGCCGTGCGCTCGAATCCCGGGTAGGTGGCCTCGTCGGTGGCGCCGCTCTCGACCGGGTCAGGCATGCTCCAGTGGATCGTCCTACTGACCCCGGGGAACTCCGGGCAGACCTCCCGGACCCGATCGCAGACGGTGACGACGCAGTCGAAGGGCTGCTCCAGGAACTCGGCGTAGTGCTTGGCGTGCCGACCCGCCAGTTCGACTCCGTGAGCCTGCAACACCCTCGCTGCGTTCGGATGGACCCGAGTCGGCTGGCTGCCGGCGCTGAACGCCTGCACGCGGCTCCCGGTGAGTTGCTCGAGGAAAGCTTCGGCCATCTGCGAACGGGCACTGTTCTCGGTGCAGAGGAAGAGGACTCGGGCGGACAGTTTCTCCACGGAACCGGAGTGGTACCCCTCAATGCGTAGCGCGGGGTGCAGTGCCGCGCCGGCGGCGCCGAGCAGCTCACCGCAGTGGATGAGGTCGGCCGAGTAGTAACTGTCGCGGCGGTCGGCAGAGCTGCGCCGGGCTGATACGAGGCCGGCCACCCGGAGCAGGCCCAGGTGGTACGAGACGAGGCTCTGCCGCTCCCCCAGGCGAGCGGTGAGCTCCCAGACCCGGTGGTCGCTCTCGGCGAGCTCGCGGAGCAGGCGCCAGCGCAGACGGTGGCCGGCCAGCGCAAGGAATAGCGGCGGCTTCGTCGCGGGGTTGGTCGCGTCCGCGCTGACCACCTGGCCAGGATACATGGACCACGAGCCTCCTCTGCTCAGGCCGCCCAGCCCTACGGCGGCTTTTCCCTGTTCTTAACGCTGTTGTCCTTTTCTCTTAATGCGTCCACCGCCGTGGCGAGGTCAGCGGTCGCGGCGACGCCGGACGAGGCGGCTCACGACGGGAAGAGAGATGGTCGCCACCAGCCGGCGCTGGAGCGCGATGCGGTTCACATCCATGGCGGGCTGCCACGACACCCTCCCCTCCCTTATTGCCCGACGCGCGGGCCACGCTGCCGCTCGGCCTGCTGCCGGGCCTGCTCCGCCTCCCGAGTGAGCTGGTCGCGCCGGCGCTGCTCCTCGTCGTCGGGAGGCTTGGGCGCCCGGGGACCGGAAGGTTGCTGAGCGGCATCGGGCGTCCGGAGCGGGACCTCTGATGGGGACGGCCGTCGGGGTGCTGATCGGGGCGCAGCTCGACCACCCTCCGGTTTGCCTCAACCAATGGGATGTCCGCGCTGGGGTGGGGCTTGGGACCGCGAACGCGCGGGGCATCCGGAGGCGCCATCGATCCGGCGGGGGGCGAAGGACCATCGGTAGGGGCCGGCGGTCCGACTGAGCCGGCGGAGGCTCCCCGCGGTGGCTCCATGGCCCCTTGCGCGACCTCTCCGGCAGCCGCTGCGACCAGCTCCGGGCGCTGCCGCCGGTAGCGGTCGGGAGCGTCGAGCCGCTGCTCGGGCGGGGTTGAGAGCAGCTCCTCGATGGCTGCAAGGTGCGGGTCGTGCTCGCTTGACGGTGCTCGTCCGAAAGTGACCAGACCTGCTCGTCGAAAGTGACCACTACTACTCAGCAGTAGTAGTGGAGGGTGGGTCGGCGGCGCTCCGGATAGGGCTGGGCCATCCGGGTTGCGCCTGAGCGCGCAGACGGTCCAGCGCGGTCATGCGCCGGCGCTCCGGAGAGGAGGCATGTGTCTGGCGCGACGGCTCGGCGGGTGCTGGGGGAGCCGCCGTCGGCGGGGCGGGCGGCGGAGCGGCCTGTCGAGCGGTGCTCGCCGGCGCGAAGACGGAGGGCGAGCCGTCGCGGGAACCACCACGCAGGCGAAGTCCCCGCCACAGCAGCTCCTCGAGGAAGTCCTGCTTCGAGATGGGCTCCGTGAGTCGACGCTCGTAGTACGCGCGGTCCAGGGCCCGGACAAGGTCCTCCGTCAGGTAGGCCGTGTGCTTCCTCCGCACCTTCGGAACCTCCGCCATCACGAAGCCGCCGCTGCCTCCGCGGCGGCGGCCACGGCTGCGATCTGNNGGCCCCAGCCGAAACGGTGGACGAATGACGCCCTCCGAGGTCAGCAGCTCAGCCCACTGACCGTCGCTCACCCGGTCCCGCACCCTGTTGGGGACGACCAGGCCGCACCGGACGCGCGCTGCGTAGGTGGCCATGAACTTCCAGAGGGCGGGCACCGACCACTGATCGAGGGTGATGGGCAGGATGACGACGTCGGCGGCAGCCGCCGCTCCGTCAGCGAGGGGACCGTGGCCTCCCGGAGTGTCAACGACGACATGGCAGTCCCACGCAGCAGCCCACTGACGTAG
>PLXL01000220.1 GCA_003153215.1 Candidatus Dormiibacterota bacterium | reverse complement strand
GGCCCCATTCGTTCGCCTTGGCGAGGGGCTGGCTGACCTGCTCGCAGGCCAGGGGGATGCCGCCGAGGTGCGCGACCGAATCGTCCCCGTACTCGGCGAGGACCCGGCCGAAGAGGCGCCCCGCCCGCGCTCTGCCCGCATCGTCCCGACCCGGGACCGCGAGCCCGCCAACGACCGCTTCCCCCTTCAGGAACTCGTCGAGGAGGAGCCGGCGCAGGCTCTTCGGGCTCCGGCTGTAGCGCGCGAAGAGCGCCGCCGCGGTCACCTGGGAGAGACCATTCAGGGCGAATACGGGGGAGTCCAGGTTGCTCACCCAGGGCTCGAGCTGAGCCCGATCGGCGTCGTCGAGGGCCTCGAGGTGGTACGGGCCGGTCATCGACGCACAAGTGTACGGTCTGGCCGGGGCCCGCGGTGCCGGGGCGCGGGAGGGGTCAGGTGCGAACCCCGCTCCTGCTCTGGGCGGCGGCCGCGTCAGGTGTGAGCCGCGTGCTTCCCGGGGGGGGCGGCGTGGTCGTCGATGCGCCAGGTGAGTCGAGGCTCGACCCCCACCACGCCGTCGAGGCGGCCTACCAGGCGCACCAGCAGGTCGGCCTGGCTGTGGGTGGGCATGTCGCCGTCCAGCGTGACCACGCCCTCGTGCACCGTGACGGCCACCGCCGCGGCGCCCATGGCCAGGGCCCCGTGGAGCATGTGCTCGGCGTCTCGCCGCAGGTGCTCGTCGGGCAGGAGGTAGACGCGGAGCAGGTCGGCGCGGCTGACGATCCCGACCAGCGAGCCGCCGTCCACGACCGGAAGGCGCTTGAGGTGGCGCAGGTACATGGTCTTGGCGGCCTGGCGCAGGGTGGTATCCGGGTGGACGCAGGTCACCGGGGTGGTCATCAGCCCCTCGGCCGTCAGCGCCTCACGGCGGCGGCGGAACTCATGCGAGAAGTGGCCGCCAGTGAGCCAGGGCACGTGAGCGCTGGCCGGCAGGTCGATCTGCTTGGCGAGCAGGTCCTCCTCGGAGACGACCCCCAGCAGGTGCCCGTGAGCGTCGACGACCGGGACGCCGCTGACCCGCTCCGACAGCAGCAGCTCGGCGACCGCCTTGACCGGTGCGTTCGGAGGGATGTGCACGACCGGCGACGACATCACGTCGCGGACCGTCCACTCCTCCTCCTCTCTGGTCCCGTGCCCGTGCGAGCCCGGTGCCTCCTCCCCCCGGGGTGTTGATCCCGCCACGAAGGCGGTGACCACCATTCCCATGCTGTTTCCGCTCATGTCCACACCTCCTGGCGGTGCGGAGCTTCACTCCAGCCGTCGACCTCTACGTTGGACCCCTGGCATGGGGATGCCAGGGGCATCAGTACGGGGAGGGAGAGGGCCGAGCGGCCCATGCCCGCGCCGACCATCCGGCCTGACGTCGCCCTCGACAATGAGCAGGGTCCAGAGCTGTGCCCAGGAGACGCCCGCGCCGCCGGTTCAGCGCGCCGGCACCCCGCGACGGCGGCGGTTCCGCATGAAGCGCACCTGCGCCCTCACCGCCAGGAAGATGCGAAAGAGCACGTACGGCAGGAGCACGTAGACGAGCACGCTCCCGGTCGCGTACCCGGCCAAGCGAGGGAAGACGGCGNNCGGCCCCGGCGGGCGGCCCGCCGGCGGCGCCGAGACGCCGTCCAGTCCGCCACCTACAATCGGGCGGCCCATGAGCCTGCCGCTCCCCGCTCCCAGTGACGCACCGGTCGAGCCGCCGGGTGAGGCGGCGGCCGTGCCCGCCCCCCGCTTCCTCGCCGACATCTACGAGGACGTGAGCCGGTGCAACAAGTGCTCGCTCTGCCAGGCGGTCTGCCCCACCTACCAGGTCAACCCCGTGGAGTGGGAGACGGCGCGAGGACGGGTCGCCCTGATCCGGGACGCGATGGAGGGCCGCCTCGAGCTGCGGGAGATCGCCGACGGCCCGCTCTCCACCTGCCTCACCTGCGACAACTGCATGGCCGCCTGCCCGCCACGGGTGCCGACTGCCGCGATCGTCGCCCGTGCCCGCCAGGAGCTGCACGAGCAGGACGGGTACCCGCGCGGCCAGCGCTGGCTGCTGCGCCGCGTCCTCCCCCGCCCGGGCGGCACCCGCACCCTGCACCGCCTCTCGCGTGCGGCGCAGGTGACCGGGCTCCACGCCGCCGCCCGCGGACTGCGCATCACCCGCTGGATGGGGACGGTGGGCGGGATGGCGGAGAGGATTGGTCCGCTGCCCCGGCGCCGGGCCGACCAGCGGGTGACCGGCCTCCCCGCGGTGACCCCTCCGGTGCGCGGCCGGCTCGGTTTCCTGATCTGCTGCTACCAGAACCTGGCGGCTCCGGAGGCAACCGAGGCGGCGATGCGAGTGCTGCTCGCCAATGGATGGGAGCTGGAGGCGCCCGAGCTGGGCTGCTTCGGCCTCCCGGCGCAGAGCCTGGGTGACGGGCCCGCGGTGCGCGAGATGGCGAAGCGAACAGTCACAGGGCTGGCGGGTCTCGGGGTGGATGGGCTGGTCGGTGATGTCGCGAGCTGCGTGGGTCACATCCGCCGCTACGGGCACGTCCTGGCCGACGACCCGGCTCTCGCTGAGGACGCCCGGCGGGTGGCGGACGCCACCGACCTCGCCAGCGTTCACCTGGACCGGGCGGGGTGGCGCGCACCGCTCGGCCCGCTGCCGTGGCACATCACCATCGACGAGCCCTGCTCGCTGCCCATCGACGGTCCGGAGCGCGGGGTGGCCCGTGCGCTGCTCGCGCGCATCCCCGAGCTGCGCATCATTCCGCTCCAGGAGGCAGCGATGTGCTGCGGCGGCCCCGGCAGCTACGCCACCGGCCAGCCGGAGCACAGCGACGCCATCCTCGCCCGCAAGTTCGA